>CAYWDO010000285.1:0-1519 GCA_964456995.1 uncultured Brevundimonas sp. | reverse complement strand
GGCTTCGCGCTTGATCGCCGCAAACTGCTGGCCGCCGCCGGAGGCCTGGCTTTCGTCGGCGGGGTCAGCTTGCAAACCCGGGCCTGGGGCGCGGATCGCTTCAGCGGCTATCCCTTCGCGCTGGGGGTCGCCTCGGGCGACCCTTGGCTCGATGGTTTCGTCCTGTGGACCCGTCTGGCGCCCCAGCCGCTCGAACCCCACGGCGGCATGCCGCTGGCCGTCGTCCCGGTGCGGTGGGAAGTGGCCGAAGACGAGCGCTTCGGGCGGATCGTCCAGACCGGGGAAACCTACGCGCGGCCCGAATTGGCCCACTCTGTCCACGTCGAGGTCGAGGGCCTCCAGCCCTTCCGCCACTACTGGTACCGATTCCTGGTCGAGGGCGCCGAGGCCAGTCCGGTCGGCCGCGTCCGCACCGCGCCCGCGCGAGGTCAGACGCCGGATCGGATGCGGATGGCGGTGGCGGGATGCCAGGCCCTCTATCATGGCTGGTTTGACGCCTATCGCCACATGAGCCGTGACGCCGACCTGGACGTGGTGTTCCACTACGGCGACTATATCTATGAGGGCGGCGCCGCTCACGGCGCAGGCCGCTACGAAATCCGTGACGCGTCGGGCGCTGTCTTTGACGGTCGCACTCATGTCGGGGGCGAAATCTACAGCCTCGACGACTATCGCCGACGCTACGCCCAGTATCAGAGCGATCCGGATCTGCAGGCGGCCCAGGCGGCCTTCGCCTTCATCTCTTCCTTCGACGATCACGAGGTCGATAACGACTGGGCGTCGGCCTATGATCAGGACGGCACGCCGCCTGAGGTGTTCGCGCTGAGAAGACAGGCGGCGATGCAGGCCTGGTACGAGCACATGCCTGTGCGCCGTTCCCAATTTCCCCGACTGGGCGAAGTGACCATGTACCGCCGCCTCGATTACGGCGGCCTGATGCGGATGCATGTGCTCGACACGCGCAGTTATCGCGATGATCAGCTGTGCGTGCGCCCGGGACAGAAGAACTGCCGGACAGGAGGGGAGGCGGAAGCCACCATTCTCGGCCAACCTCAGGAGGCCTGGCTGAACCAGGGCCTGCGTAACGACGCCGTCTGGAATCTGATCGCCCAGCAGGTCTTCATCATGCCGCTCAAGGGCGTCAACGCTCAAGGGCAGGCCTTGCCGGCCTTCAATGACAAATGGGACGGCTATCCCGCGTCGCGTCGCAGGCTGGTCCAGACGATTTCGGACCTGAAGCTGACCAATGTCGTCTTCTCGGGCGGCGACGCCCACATGCACGCTGTCGGCTCTGTGCCGCTGCGCGATGACGAGCCCGACGGCCCCTCGGTCGGGGCCGAGTTCTTGTGCTCATCCATCACCTCCAACGGCGACGGCGCTCTTCGCTCGCCGAATGTCGCCCGCTTCCTGGATGCGGACAATCCACACCTTGCACTGTGCAATGATCTGCGTGGCTACCAGACTTATGACATCACGGCGCGGGAGTGGCGCACCGACGTCATGGTGATGGATCAGGTTC
>CAYWDO010000284.1:0-1539 GCA_964456995.1 uncultured Brevundimonas sp. | reverse complement strand
TAGTCGCCGATGCCCGACTTCACCACCACGGTCGGCAGGATCAGGATCAGGATGACGCCGATGATGTTGAACACCTGCCACCAGCCATAAACGCGGCTGCGCTGGTCATACTGGGGCGCCAGAACCGCCGCCCAGCCGAGCTGGCCCAGGGTGCCGATCGAGAAGCCGAGGTAGAGAACCAGCAGCCAGGCGAACAGATAGGCGGGCCCGGCGCCGGGCTGGACCAGGACGAACATCATCAGTGCCGACAGCATCAGGATCGGCGTAGAGACCGCCATCCACGGACGATAGCGGCCGAACCGCGTCTTGGTCTTGTCCATGCCCCAGCCGATGAAGGGGTCGAAGACGATGTCGATCAGCCGCACCGCCATGAAGACGGCGGCCACCACGCCCAGCTCCAGCCCGACGTGCGTGGCGTAGAACTCCGGCAGGGTGACGGGCAAGGCGACGCCGAATGCCGCCAGCGGCAGGCACGGCCCGGAAAAGGCGGCCAGCACGGCGTTGGAACGGCGAGGCGCGTCAGCGGCGGCGACAGATGACATCAGGCGTCCGAACATGGTCGGCCTGAGTCGGCCGCAGCGTCACCATGCCGGTTTTCGACGAACAGGCGAAGTGAGCCTTGAAGTCGGGCGCAACCTGAGGCCTGCTGGCGTCATGTCAGTGCGATTTGCGATCCTTGCTACGGCCTTTTTCGCGGTTCTCGGCGGCGCCGGAGCGGCGAAGGCAGAGGCCCAGATCTGCGACCGGGCCACCAACGCCTGGGACAACGCGGCCCAGGCCAACGGGATTTCGCTCTACACCTTGGAATGGTCGCCGTTCGGATCGCCGGAATGGGGATGGGAGACCTATACCCCGCTGATCCAGCGGGAGATCGGTTCGCCGTGCGATCCGGCTTCGCCCGCCTTTGCCGAGGCCCTGGCCGGGTTTCAGGCGCGCTATGGACTGATGGCGACGGGCCAGTTCGACCAGCCGACCTTTCAGGTGTTTCGCGGTCTGTGGCAGGAACGGCGCCCCTTCGTCATGGCGCGGGTGAGGGGAGAATGCCCCGAGCCGCCGCCCATCAGCCTGCTGGCCTATCTGTCGCCGCAGGAAGAGCACGCCGAGCGGATGACGCGCCTGCTGCGCCGCGATGTACTGGAGGCCTATCGCCGCATGGCCGCCGCCGCCCGCGCCGAGGTTCCCGCCATCGCCGCCGATCCCGAACTGATGCAGATCTTCTCGGGCTTTCGCGATCCCGAGGCCGACGCCGCGCGATGCGCCGCACAAGGGAACTGCGACGGCCTGCGCCGCGCCGTCTGTTCGCCGCACCGGACCGGAACCGCCATTGATATCCACGTCGGCCATGTCGAGGGCATGGGGGTGGATTCGACCGATCCTTTGAGCCGTCGTCACATGGCGGAAGGCCCAGCCTACCGCTGGCTGGTAGCCAACGCTTCCCGTTTCGGGTTCACCCCCTATGTGTTCGAACCTTGGCATTGGGAGTGGACTGGCGATGATACGGCCGCTGGCGGACGGTGAGGCGGCGCTGGCGCGCGAGGT
>CAYWDO010000283.1:0-1548 GCA_964456995.1 uncultured Brevundimonas sp. | reverse complement strand
CAGCTAGTTCAGCGTCCGCCGCGTATCGGGCACATCCAGAGAAAACGCCGGGATGGCCGCCTCGAACATCCGCCCGTCCACGTCGGTCATGTAATAGGCCCCGACCATCGAGCCCGAGGGCGCGCCCAGCGGGCAGCCCGAGGCGTAGGAATAGCTGTCGCCGGCCTCGATCACCGGCTGCTCGCCGACCACGCCCTGACCGCGCACCTCTTCGACATGACCATAGGCGTCGGTGATGGTCCAGCGGCGCGCCACCAGTTGCACCGGCGATCCGGTCAGGTTGACGATCTCGATCTGATAGGCCCAGACCCAGCGCCCCGCCGCCGGGTCCGACTGGGCCGCCAGATAGGAGGGGCGGACGCGAACGACGACGCCTTCGGTTTCGGCGGTATAGGCAGGAGGGGCGTGCATGCGCTATATGCAGCCCGCCGACCTCGGGGTTCAACCCGTCTGGCGCATCGGATGTCGCATTCCGAAGCGAGACAGGCGGAAAAATCCGTGTGAGACAGGACGGCATGAGCATCTTCGAGATTCCCGCCCAGCCCGGCATTCTGCCCTATCAGAGCATCGAGACCCTGATCGCCACAGGCGCGATCCGGTCCGACACCCCCTTCGATCATGATCAGGTGCAGCCGGCCAGCCTGGACCTGCGTCTGTCGAACCAGGCCTGGCGCGTGCGCGCCTCCTTCCTGCCCGGTCAGCGCAAGGTCGAGGACCGGATCAAGGACGTGGCCATGCACACGGTCGACCTGTCGGGCGGCGTGGTGCTGGAAAAGGGCTGCGTCTATATCGCCCGCCTGCAGGAGCGCCTGACCCTGCCACGCGGCCTGAACGCCCGCGCCAATCCGAAAAGCTCGACCGGCCGCGTGGACGTCTTCGTCCGCCTGCTGACCGACCAGGGCGGCAGCTTCGACGACGTGGACGAGGGCTATGACGGCCCCCTCTATCTCGAGATCGCGCCCCAGACCTTCTCCATCCTGGTCCAGCCCGGCACCCGCCTGAACCAGCTGCGCCTCAAGGCCGGCGATCCGCCCAAGCTGGAGACCCGCAGCGTCGGCGTCGATCTGGAGGCGGGCGAGCACGGCATCGTCGGCTTCCGCGGCCGTCGCCACGCCGGGGTCGTCAACATGGACCACATCGACGGCCATGACCCGCGCGACTTCTGGGAGCCGCTCACCCTCCGCCGCAACGAACTGCTGCTGGACCCGGGCGAGTTCTACATCCTGGCCTCGCGCGAGGCGGTGGAAATCCCGGTCGATCAGGCCGCCGAGATGACCCCGATCGACCCCTCGGTCGGCGAGTTCCGCGTCCACTACGCAGGCTTCTTCGACCCCGGCTTCGGCACGGACGAGGCCCATGGCGCCGGCTCCAAGGGCGTGCTGGAGGTTCGCACCCACGACACCCCCTTCCTGCTGGAACACGGCCAGATCGTCGCCCGCCTGGTCTATGAGCCGCTGACGGAACGCCCGTCGCGCCTCTACGGCGAAGGCGGCAGCCACTATCAGAGCCAGGGCCTGAAGCTCAGCAAGCACTTCCGCCCCTGGGGGT
>CAYWDO010000282.1:0-1570 GCA_964456995.1 uncultured Brevundimonas sp. | reverse complement strand
TGCTGTTCGAGGTCAATGTGGACACCGGCGAATGGATACGCCTGCCGTTCGAGCATCACCCTGACTTCCTGGTCCATCACCCGGAAAGCCGTCTGCTGATTGGAGCCGGGCGTATGGAAGAGGATGGCGTTCGTTATGAGTTCAGCGAACCCACGGCGGTACGGCGCTGGAGCGCCATCGAGCGGGCGTTTCCGGGCAAGAGGCCGCGCCTTGTGTCGTGGAGCGACAGCCTGAAACAGGTTCTTGTCTTTATCGACACCGGAGAATCCGGCCTGTATCGCCTTGTGGACTTTAACACCGGCGTCGCCGATGTGGTCGGCGTCGCCTATCCAACCATCCGGACCGAACAGGTCGGCGCCGTCCGCCCGATCCGCTATGCGGCGGCGGACGGGCTGGAGATCCGCGGTTATCTGACCTTGCCGCCAGGCATGGAGACCCCTGCGAACCTGCCCCTGGTGGTTCTGGCCCACGGCGGACCGGCGTCGCGGGACGTCGCCGGTTTCGACTGGTGGGCTCAGGCCCTGGCGTCGCGCGGCTATGCGGTGCTGCAGGCCAATTTCCGGGGCTCCACGGGATACGGTCGGGCCTTCCTCGAGGCCGGCTATGGCGAGTGGGGGCGCAAGATGCAGACAGACCTGTCCGACGGCGTCCGCTGGCTGACCGGGGAGGGGATCATCGACCCCGCCCGCGTCTGCATCGTCGGCGGCAGCTACGGCGGCTATGCGGCCATGGCGGGGCTGACGCTTGACAAGTCGGTCTATCGCTGCGGCGTGTCCGTCAACGGGGTCTCGGATCTGCGGCGCATGGTCAATCGTGAGGCCTGGCGGCGGGGCGAGCAGAATGGCCAGACCATCCGTTACTGGAACCGCTTCATGGGCGCCGC
This sequence comes from uncultured Brevundimonas sp., assembly GCA_964456995.1. Lineage (GTDB taxonomy): Bacteria > Pseudomonadota > Alphaproteobacteria > Caulobacterales > Caulobacteraceae > Brevundimonas. The sequence continues at coordinate 687 of CAYWDO010000282.1, read as the reverse complement.
GCGGCTCAACGATCGAGCGCTGGACGCCCTGTCCCCCGCCCTGCTGGCCGACCAGGTCGACAGTCCCTTGTTGCTGATCCACGGCAAGGACGACACGATCGTCCCCATCGAGCAAAGCCGCCTCATGGCTGCGGCCTTGCGGCGCGCAGGCAAGCCGGTGGAGATGATCGAGCTGCCCGGCGAGGACCACTGGCTGTCGCGCGCCGATACGCGTTTGCAGATGTTGCGTGAAACGGTGCGCTTCCTGGAAGCCCATAATCCGGTCGGCCCGTTGTCGCTGTCGCCGTCGTCGGTGCCGTGACTCCGCTTGCCTCGCGTCGGGGTTCGGCGTAGAAGCCGCCTCTTCGCGACCGAACAGCCGGGCTAACAGGCATGCCTGGGCCGTTCGTTTCAGCTTCGCACTCCGGGCTCAAGCAGCTCGAAGAGCGATAGCCCACTAAAAAGAGAGAGTGAAAATGCCGAAACTGAAGACGAAGTCTGGCGCCAAAAAGCGCTTCAAATTCACGGCCACTGGCAAGGTGAAGGCCGGCGTTGCGGGCAAGCGTCACCGCTTGATCAGCCACAACTCCAAATACATCCGCCAGAACCGCGGCACCTCGGTCATGGCCGACGCCGACGCCAAGAAGATCAAGTCCTACATGCCGTACGCCTGATCGGCGCGCGCGTTTCGATCTGATCTCTACGTAA
>CAYWDO010000281.1:0-1611 GCA_964456995.1 uncultured Brevundimonas sp. | reverse complement strand
CCCATCAGCGGCGACAGGGTCTGGTTGACCTCGTCCATGACCGAGCCCTTGCCCGCCGCGACCCGGGCCTCCAGCTCGTCGGCGCGGGCCTGCAGGCGGCGGATGTCCTCGACGCGGGGGTCGTCTTCCGGCACGGCGACCAGGGCGTCGCGGCGGGCCTCGATCTCGGCCAGCAGGGCGTCGAACCGCGTATGGTCCAGCCCCTCGCCCTGTTCAAACAGGGCGATCGCTTCGTCCAGGGCGGCTGCGAAGGCGGCTTGATCGGGCATGGGTCTCATCCTCGTTATGCTTACGCTTATCAATGAGCGGAGGGCGCAGGCGGTTCCGTCTTGGCCGCCGCTCACGAAGGGTTTACGGGCGAGGCGACCTGACGCCTGCCTGCGGAGCGCCCCGATGCGGACCCTGACCCTGACGACCGCCCTGCTCGCCGGGCTGAGCCTGACGCTGGCGGCCTGTGAACTGGGCCCCGACGCTCCGTCGCGCGGCCAGGTCCTGATCCCCGCCGCCGCCGAGGGCGCGACCTGCGACGTCCCCGCCGACCTGACCCCCGCCCGCCCCTATCGCGTCCCGGCGGACGAGGTGGCCGCTGACGTGCCCGTCGCCTTCAACATGCTGGCCGTCAGCTGGTCGCCCCAGGCCTGCCGCTCGGGCAAGGACTACCCGGATGAGCGCTATCAGTGCGCCCAGAACCAGTTCGGCCTGACCCTGCATGGCCTGTGGCCCAACGGCGCTGACAACAAGCACCCGCGCTACTGCGCCGCCCCCGGCCCGGCCATCCCCGTCGCCACGGTGAGAAAGCACTTCTGCATGACCCCCTCGCCCTCCTTGCAGCAGCACGAATGGGCCGCCCACGGCACCTGCGGCTGGGACAGCCCGGAGGCCTATTTCGAGCAGGCCGCCCGCATGTGGAACGGCCTGAACAAGCCGGATCTGGAGGCCATCCCGGCGCAGCGCCTGACCGCCGGCGCCATCCGCGACGCCTTCGTCGCCGCCAACCCAGGCCTGCCGCGCGAGGGCGTCTTCATCGCCACGACCGAGGGCTGGTTCCGCGAAGCGCGGCTCTGCTACGCCCGGGACTACCGCCCCATGCGCTGCCCGCGCGGCCTGGGCGCCCCCGACCGCGAGCGGCTGAAGCTGGCCCCGACCGGCGCGCAAACGGGGGCGCAAACGGCCCGTTAACCGAAACGGCGCAGCCTCGCGCCACGGCCCCCACGGAGCGTTGCCATGTCGACCGTTCAGACCCAGAGCTACCGCCGCCAGCGCGACCATTTCGAGCCCAGCGACCAGGACCCGCAGGAGCAGCGCCGCCTGCGCGGCCTGCTGGAGCAGATCGACTACGCCGCCTTCGTATCCAACCGCGAGGTCATCGGCCAGACCCTGTCGCGGGTCGATGTCGCCACCTTCCAGAAGCTGGCCGTCCTGACCGCCAACGCCCGCGCCCGCTGGGCCGCCGAGGCCCTGCGCCTGTCCGAATCCGGCTCGGCCGTCACCCCCGACCAGACCGCCCGCCTGACCGCCGCCCGCACCGCCTATGAGGAACTGGCCGAGGTCTATGAGGCCCTGCGCCGCATGGTGGAACGCGGATACCTGACCTTGCGCTAGGCGCGGCTT
>CAYWDO010000280.1:0-1651 GCA_964456995.1 uncultured Brevundimonas sp. | reverse complement strand
CGGCGGCAAGCCTGGCGGTCCACGCGGCCGCAGCTAAGGGCTTGATGGGGAGCTGACCATGCGGATCGTTGCGGGCAGCCTGAAAGGGCGCGCCATTCTCGCGCCCGAGGGCCAGAACACGCGTCCGACCTCGGACCGGGCGCGTCAGGCCATCTTCAACGTGCTGGAACACGCGTCTTGGGGCGAAGGCCTGCAAGGGCTGCGGGTCATGGACATCTACGCCGGATCGGGCGCCCTGGGGTTCGAGGCCCTGTCGCGGGGCGCCGCCTTCGCCCTGTTTGTCGAGATCGACGATGGCGCGCGCGGCGTGATCCGCGAGAACATGGACGCCTATGGTTTGTTCGGGCGCGGCCGGGTGCATCGCCGCAGCGCGATCGACCTGGGCGAGCGTCCGGGTTCGGTGGGGGAGGCCTTCGATCTGGCCTTCCTCGATCCGCCCTATGCCAAGGGACTGGGCGAACAGACGCTGGAGCGGCTGCGCGAAGGCCAATGGCTGAAACCCGGCGCTGTCGTGGTGTTCGAACGCGGCTCGGACGAGCCGGACATCGAGACGCCGGGCTATGAGCGTCTGGACGCGCGCGACTATGGCGCGGCGCGGGTGCTGTTCCTGAGGCTCGCGCAAGGCGACTGACGCCGCTAGGCTGGCCCGCATGAGCCAGATCGATCGCCGCGCCTTTCTCGCCTCGACCGCCGCAGTTGCCGCCTTGCCGAGGCTTTCCGAAGCTGTCGAGGGCTGGGGCGCTCGCAGCCCGATGCCGTGGGCGACGCAGGAAATCTATTGCGCCGCTCATGAGGGAACCATCACGGTTGCGGGCGGCCTGGTGCGCTCTGCGACAGGCGGTCTGCACATCAATGACCGGACCGCCGTCTACGACGTAGCGGGGGACAGCTGGAGCGAAGGGCCGCGCCTGCCGCAGCCGCGTCACCATCCGATGCTGACTGCAGCCGCCGGGCGGATCTGGGCCTTCGGGGGCTATGACCGGCGGGACGGCGGCGAATGGACCGCCATGACGGACATCTGGGCCATTGACCGGGGCGTCTGGGCGCAGGTCGGCCAGATGCCGGAACGGTTGTGCGAGACGGTGGGGCTGTCGCTGGGCGACCGGGTGCATCTGGTCACTGGCCGCTCGCCCAAGGGCGCGGCGAACGGCCAGTGGAACGATCAGGGCGATGTGGCGACCCATCTGGTCTTCGACGCCGCCGCCAATCGCTGGGACAGCGCGCGACCGGCGCCGATGGCCCGGAACAGCGCGGCCGGGGCCGTGCTGGACGGCAAGCTGTTCGTGGCCGGAGGGCGCACCGTCGAGGGGGGCGGCACGGGGCGGCTGGACCGCTATGATCCGACGGCGGACCGCTGGGACACGTTGGCGCCCATTCCGGCATCGCCCGCGACGGGGCGACAGGCCGGCGGGGGTCTGGCCATGGCCGAGGCGGACGGCAAGCTGGTCGCCTTTGGCGGCGAATGGTTCGAAGGGCGCGGGGGCGGCGTCTTCGCCGAGACCTGGATCTATGACCCGGCGCGCGATGTCTGGTCGGCAGGACCGGCGATGCGCACGCCGCGTCACGGATTGGCGGCGGCCAGCGTGAACGGAACGGTTTACGCCATCGGCGGCGGCGAGGTGGCGTCAGGCGGCAAGGCCAGCGGAATCGT
>CAYWDO010000279.1:0-1657 GCA_964456995.1 uncultured Brevundimonas sp. | reverse complement strand
CCGACCTGGGACGAGACGCACAGGGCGCCGGCGCGGCCGACATCGGGAATATAGACGGCCTCGACCTCGATGCCCGGAGCGGTGCGGATCAGCCACTTGCGCGTGCCGTCCTTGGACACCTGACGCTCGACGATCTCGGGGCGGGCCAAGGTGAAGGCGTCGGCCAGGGCCGCGCGCGTCTCCTTGCCGATATCGCTCATCAGGGCGAAATCGGTGACGCCGTAGTGGTGAATCCAGCGCCAGACCTGCGAGGCGCGCATCTTGGCCTTCTCGGGCGGGCAGATGTTCGCCTCGATCAGCGCATTGCGCAGGCCCTCGCGCGTCAGACCGCTGAGGTTGACGGGGGCCTTGCCAAGAGCCTTGGCGGGGGCGGAAGCACGCGAAAGGTCGAGCGTGATGCTCAAGGCTGGATATCCTGCGGCGGGGGTGAAGGGCGGCGTGTAGCACAGATGGGGCGCCTTGTCGCCTTCGGCCCGTCTGGCAGGGTTGAACCCAGCGGCGCCAGCCGCTAGACGGGCCGCGTTGGGGAGTAGCTTCCGGCGTCTTCAAGCCGGGTTCGCGTCAACACACTTGCCTCGTCACGGGGCATGGCGCGATCAGCGGATCACATCCGCCTAGCGAGACCAGCACGATCCGGGGGCCGAGCCGGCCTGCGCCCGGACGTGCTGTCACGCGCCCGGCTAAGAGTATCGTCTTGACCCCCATCGCCATCGCTGTCCTGTCGCTCAGCATGTCCGCCGACGCCTTCGCCGCCGCGATCGGTCGCGGCGCCGTGCATCGCCCCACCCTGCCGCAAGCCCTGCGTTCGGGACTGGTGTTCGGCGTGATCGAGGCGATCACGCCCCTGATCGGTTTCGCCCTTGGCGTTGCGGCGGCCGGTTTCGTTGAGGCCATCGACCACTGGATCGCCTTCGGCCTGCTGGGCGCGGTCGGGGGCAAGATGATCTGGGAGGCGCTGAAGCCCGAAGTCGAGGCGGAGGAGGAGGCCGAAACCGGCAAGGCCGCGTCACGCGGCCTGATCGCCCTGGTCGCCACCGCCGTTGGCACCTCGATCGACGCGGGCGCGGTCGGCGTCGGCCTGGCTCTGCTGGGCGAGAACATCTGGCTGATCGCCGCCTGCATCGGCGCGACCACCTTCGCCCTGGCTACGCTGGGCCTTCTGATCGGCAGGGCGGCGGGCCGGCGACTGGGCAGGGTCGTCGAACTGATCGGCGGCGTCGCCCTGAGCCTGTTGGGCCTCAAGATCCTGCTGGAGCATCTGGGGGTGCTGACGTTCTGACGTTGGCCTTGCATCCGGCGCGCGTCTGACGGAACGTCCGACCTCGGCTAACCGTTAAGCCGCCAGTTGCAAGGAGTTCCCGTCATGCGCGCCGCTCTCATCCTCGCCGCCCTCGCCGCCCCCTTGGCTCTTGGCGCCTGCGCCACGGGCAAGACCTACCCCTCCTATCAGGAGGAGTTCGACAAGCTGAGCGCCGAATGCACCGGGCGCGGCGGTATCCTGACGCCGTCCGGCGCCCAGACGGGCCGGCCCCAGACCGACAACATCTGCAAAATCACCGGCGGCGCGTCACGCCTGACGAACAACTGAGCCTGAATCGGATAGAAAAATCCGTGGTGGTTGGAGGCGGGATCGAACCGCCGACCTGTGGGTTATGAA
>CAYWDO010000278.1:0-1679 GCA_964456995.1 uncultured Brevundimonas sp. | reverse complement strand
ACCGTGCAGCCGCACCACAGACGCAGGCCTGGCGGCGCATAACGATGCGGCTCCATGTCGAACACGGCTCCCTCGTCTTCCAGCAAGGCCTTAAACCGCTTCACGAAAGCTTTCTGCCCCGCCTCGTCCAGGGCCGCGATGCGCGCATCGGTGAACTTCAGGCAGACGGAGGTGGTCGAGCGGATTTCTGGCCGATCCGGCAGGAAGGCGACCCAGTCGGTCCGCTCCACCCATTCCGCCAACGCGGCATAACTGGCGTCCGTGCGCCGGATCAGTTCCGGCAGTCCGCCCGCGCCCTTGGCCCACTCCAGAGCGTCGATCCAGTCCTCGATGGTCAGGATCGAGAAGGTGTTGATCACCACCCCATCCGCCAGCGTCCGGTCAAAACCGTTCTTGTCGGTCAGGCGCAGCACCTTGGGGATCGACCGCTCGGGCCGATAACTATCCAGCCGCGCCACGGCGCGCGGCGACAGCACCATGACGCCGATGCCCGCCTCGCCGCCCAGCGCCTTCTGGAAGCTGAAGGTGGTCACATCCAGCTTGTCCCACGGCAGGTCCATGGCGAAGGCCGCCGAGGTCGCGTCGCAGATGGTCAGACCTTCACGGTCGTCGGAAATCCAGTCGGCGTTATCCATCCGCACGCCCGACGTCGTGCCGTTCCACGGAAACACCACATCCTTGGTCGGATCGACCCGCGTCATGTCCGGCAGCTCGCCCCAGGGCGCCGTCAGCACCTCGGGCTCCAGCTTCAGGTGGTCGCGCACATCCGTCGCCCAGACCTGACCGAAGTTCTCATAGGCCACGACCTGCACCGGCCGCTCGCCCAGCATCCCCCACAGCGCCGCCTCGACCGCGCCCGTGTCCGAGCCCGGCGTATAGAGCAGCACGTAATCCTCGGGCGGGCTCAGCACTTCGCGCGTCAGCCGCAAGCCGTAGGCGAACCGCTCCACCACCTCCGGCGCGCGGATGCCGCGCCCCAGCAGCTTGGTCGGCAGCCCCGCCAGCGACCACCCCGGACGCTTGGCCGTCGGACCGGCGGAGAACCACGGGCGAGCAGGCTTGGCGTCAGGCTTGGCAACGGCTTGGGCGATCATCGTCGTATCCAGCGTAGGGAGAAGGTATCGGGTCGGCTCAGCGTCCGGGCTTGTAGGGGCGCTTGTCGCGCCACTCGGTGGCGAAACGGATCAGCTCGTCGTCCGGCGTCTCGGGCAGGGTCACCACCAGCCTGGCCACCAGGTCGCCGCGCTTGGCGCCGGCATAGGCGCCCCGCCCCTTGAGCCGCAGCATCTTGCCGCTGTTCGAGCCCTTGGGGATGGTCATCATCACCGCGCCCTCGGGCGTCGGCACCTGGATCTTGCCGCCCAGAACCGCGTCGGGAACCGACACGGCCAGATCCATGGTCAGGTCCGCCCCGTCGCGCTTGAACACCGGGTGTGGCGCGATCTTCAGTTCGATCAGGGCGTCGCCCGCCTGACCGCCGCGCCCCGGCGCGCCCTGCCCCTTCAGCCGGATCACCTGGCCCTCGGACGCCCCCTTGGGAATCGTCACGTCCAGCGTCCGTCCATCTGAGAACTGGATGCGGCGTGTCGTCCCGGCGATGGAGTCCTCCAGGCTGATGTCCAGAGTGGCCCGCACGTCCTGGCCCTTGCCGGCGCCGCCGCCAAAGCCGCCGCGTCCCG
>CAYWDO010000277.1:0-1716 GCA_964456995.1 uncultured Brevundimonas sp. | reverse complement strand
CCGACCGCATGATCCTGGCCGGGCTGGAGGAGGGCGTCTGGCCCCGCCCCGCCCCCGTCGATCCCTTCCTGTCGCGCCCAATGCGCAAAGCACTGGGCCTGCCCACGCCCGAGCGGCGTCTGGGTCAGACGGCGCAGGACTTCGTCCAGGCCGCCTGCGCCGACGAAGCCATCCTGATCCACTGCGAGCGGCGCGGCGGCCAGCCCGCCGTGCGCTCGCGCTGGTTGTGGCGCCTCGAGATGCTGACGCGCGGCGCCGACGCCCCGGCGACTCCGGTCGCCATCCCCCGGCCCGAGGGTCTGGCCGACTGGACCCGGGCGCTCGACGCCCCGCCGCCCGGCGCCGCCCGCTTCGCCCCGCGCCCCATGCCGCGCCCGCCGGTCGAGCGCCGCCCGCGCAGCCTCTATGTCACCCGCATCGAACGCTGGGTGCGCGACCCCTACGCCATCTACGCCCAGTGGGTGCTGGGCCTGAACATCATGGACCGCCCCGGCGCCTCGGCCGAGGCGATGGCGCGCGGCAATGCGGTGCACAAGGCCATCGAGCGCATGACCCTGATGTGGCCCCACGTCCTGCCCGAGGACTGCGAAGATCAGATCGAACAACTTCTGATCGAGGAGCTGACCGCCCACGGCTTCGAAGACGCCGCCATGGCCCGCGAGACGCCGCTGGCGAAGAACTGCGCCCGCTGGCTGGCCGGGTTCGAGGCCGAACGCCGAGCGCGCGGCGTCACCCTGCTGATCGAACAGCAGGGGACCATGACCTTCGACGCCCCCGCCGGCCCCTTCACCATGAAGGCCTATGCCGACCGCATCGAGGTGGGCGCGGCCGGCGCCGCCATCATGGACTTCAAGACCAGCGGCGTGCCATCGGGCAAGCAGGTCAAGGCGGGCTTTGCGCCCCAGCTGACCCTGACCGCCGCCATCCTGGCCGACGGCGGTTTCAAGGACACCAACGGTCCAGTCCCTGCCGACGAGCTGACCTATGTCCGCGTCGTCGGTCGCAAGAAGGCGGGCGAGGTGGCCATACGCGCCTCCGGTCCCGAAGCCGCCGCCCTGGGCGAGGCGGCGCTCGAAGGCCTCAAGAAGCGGGTCGCCCTCTTCGACCACCCCGACACCCCCTATGTCTCCTGGGCCGCGCCCCAGTTCATGGGCAACTACGGCGGCAACTACGACCATCTGGCCCGCGTCTGGGAATGGCACGTCGTCGGCGGCGAGGAAGGCGACAGCGAATGAACATCGCCACTCCGCAGATGGCCGCCCGCCCCGACCCGCAGATCCGCGCCGCCGATCCGGCCCTGTCGGTCTTCGTCACCGCCAACGCCGGCTCGGGCAAGACCACCACCCTTGTCAGCCGCGTGGCCCGCCTGCTGCTGGGCGGGGCCGGGGCCTCGGCCATCCTCTGCGTCACCTACACCAAGGCCGCCGCCGCCGAGATGCAGGCCCGCCTGTTCGAGACCCTGGGCAAGTGGGCGGTCATGGACGACGCCGCCCTGTCCGCTGAACTGGCCCGGCTGGACGCCAGCGATCCCGAAAGCCTCAACCCGGCCCGCCTGTCCGAGGCGCGCCGCCTGTTCGCCCGCGCGCTGGAGACGCCGGGCGGGCTGAAGATCCAGACCATCCACGCCTTCTGCGAAAAGCTGCTGCGCCGCTTCCCCATCGAGGCGGGCGTCTCGCCGCGCTTCACCGTGCTGGAGAACGAGGCCGCCATCGCTCT
>CAYWDO010000276.1:0-1719 GCA_964456995.1 uncultured Brevundimonas sp. | reverse complement strand
GCGGCGGCGCCGCCCGTGTCGAAGACCTCGACCGAGGCGATTTTCAGCTCGCCCAAAGCCTTCGAACATTGCTGCAAGGCCACAGGGTGGCTCTCGGCCGTCCTGATATCCGACAAGCGCGCTTCGGGCAGACCGATCAAGGCCAGCCGGATCGGTCGCCAGGCCTCGCTGACCACGACCAACCCCGCCTCGCGCACCAGACTGGCCGCAGGCTCGACCACGCCGATGGTCGAGTTCTCGACCGGGATCAACGCAAACTGGCAGTCGCCGGACAACAGGGCGTCAATCGCCCCCTGAAAGGTCTCGAACCCGACCGCCTCGTCCCACGGGCGCAGGTCGAGGCAGGCTTCATGGCTGAAGGCGCCGGGCGCGCCCTGATAGGCGACGCAGCCCGAGCCTTCGTTTTCGACCGCCGAGGTCACGCGGCCTCGGCGCGCGCCTGACGACCGACCTTGAGGCGTTCCGCCACCAGGAAAGCCAGTTCCAGCGCCTGGTCCGCGTTCAAACGCGGATCGCAGTGGGTGTGATAGCGGCTCGACAGCTCGTCCTCGGTCACCGCCTGGGCGCCGCCGATGCATTCGGTGACGTTCTGGCCGGTCATCTCCAGGTGGACGCCGCCGGGGTGAACGCCCTCGGCCTCCGCCACGTCGATGAAGGTGCGGACCTCGCCCATGACGCGGTCGAACGGCCGGGTCTTGTAGCCGTTGGCGGCTTTGAGCGTATTGCCGTGCATCGGGTCGATCGACCAGATGACGCGCTTGCCCTCGGCCTTCACCGCCCGCATCAGGGCCGGCAGACGATCGCCGACCTTGTCGTGACCGAAGCGACCGATCAGGGTCAGGCGGCCCGGGATGTTGTTGGGGTTCAGGGCGTCGATCAGCGGCAGGATGTCCTCCGCCGTCATGGTCGGCCCGCACTTGACGCCGATGGGGTTCGAGATGCCGCGCATGAACTCGATGTGCGCCCCGTCCAGCTGACGGGTGCGCTCGCCGATCCACAGCATATGGGCCGAGGTGTCGAACCATTCGCCGGTCGAACCTTCCAGACGCGTCAGGGCGCTCTCGACGTTCAGCAGCAGGGCTTCGTGGCTGGTGAAGACCTCGACGCGCGACAGGTCGGGATGGGTCTCGGGCGTGACGCCGACCGCCTCCATGAAGGCCAGGGCCTCGGTGATCTTGTCGGCCAGCTCGCGATAGGCCGCGCCCGCGCCGTTGTCGGCGAAGCCCAGGGTCCAGCGGTGGATATTGTACAGGTCGGCATAGCCGCCGCCCGCAAAAGCGCGCAGCAGGTTCAGCGTCGAGGCCGACTGGTTGTAGGCCTTCAGCAGGCGCTGCGGATCGGGCACGCGCTCTTCGGGCGTGAAGCCCATGCCGTTGATGATGTCGCCGCGATAGGACGGCAGTTCGACGCCGCCGATCTCTTCCAGCGGCGACGAGCGCGGTTTGGCGAACTGACCGGCGATGCGGCCGACCTTCACCACCGGCTTGCGCCCAGCAAAGGTCAGGACCACCGCCATCTGCAGGATCAGGCGGAAGGTGTCGCGGATGTTGTCGGTCGAGAACTCCTTGAAGCTCTCGGCGCAGTCGCCGCCCTGAAGCAGGAAGGCGTTCCCCGCCTCCACCTGCGCGAGATGCTGGGTCAGTTTGCGGGCCTCGCCGGCAAACACCAGGGGCGGCATGGCCCGCAGCTCGTCTTCGACACGCGCCAGTTCGGCCATGT
>CAYWDO010000275.1:0-1725 GCA_964456995.1 uncultured Brevundimonas sp. | reverse complement strand
GAGGCGAGGGCGATAGGGCTGCGTCAACCCGGATGAACCGCAGCCCCAGCCTTGTTCCCGTCCAGCGAACCGGACGGGAGAAGGTCGGTCACGCGACGCGCTCAAGCAGCGAGCCGCCGCGCGGCGAGCGATAGCGCTCCTAGATATAACGGCGAAGCGAACGGGCCAGCTCGGTGGCGCCGTCCTTGGACGCGCCGCGGCGGACCTGGGGCTGGTAGGCGACGCGGGCGTGTTCGCCGCAATAGACGTTTTCCGTGGCGCGGCGGCCGCAGAAGCTGAACTCGCGCGACGAGGGGTCGCCGATCGGCCATTTGCACATGTGGGCGCCCAGGGTCATCACCGTGGCCGTGCCGGGCAGTTCCGGCATGGGGGCGGGGGCCGAAGGCTGGACGGCCATGACCGGACGCGGGGCGGCGGCCTCGATGCGGCGCGGGGCCGACGGGGCCTGAGCCGGTGTGGCCGGGGCGGCGGGGCGCGGACGGGCGGCGGCGCGGAAGGTGGTGCGGGCCGGTTGCGACGGCGCGGCGCGGCCCGACAGGCCCAGGCGGTGCACCTTGCCGATCACGGCGTTGCGGGTCACGCCGCCGCCGAGGGTCTTGGCGATCTGGCTGGCCGACTGGCCTTCCAGCCAGAGCTTCTTCAGCGCGCCGACGCGGTCTTCAGTCCAGCTAGCTGTCGTCATGGCCACCCTCCCGGGGATCGGATTCAATATCTTGCGTCGCTGACGGGTTTCCCTGCCTCGACCTGCTACTAATCGTAAAGCAGGCCTTAAAACACGCAAGATGTGGCAATTCAGCTGTCCACAGAAACCAGATGTAGTGTGGTTAATGTCCCGTTTTGACTCAGTTTTAAGGGCGCTCGTCGAACGCCGGGCGCCTTGCGAAACCAGCTTTGCGGGCGCATTTGGGCCATCATGAAGACCGATCTCGCCTCCACCCGCCCCTCCGGCCTGCCCCAGCCGCGTCGCTATGACGGCATCAACTGGGTGGGCTTGCGCACCCTTTACCTGCGCGAGGTGCGGCGTTTCTGGAAGGTGGGGGCCCAGACGGTGGCGGCCCCGGTCGTCACGACCCTGCTCTACATGCTGGTCTTCGTGGTGGCCCTGAAGGGCGCGCGGCCCCCGCTGCACGGCACGCCTTTCGCCGAGTTCGTGGCGCCCGGCCTGATCATGATGGCCATTCTTCAGAACGCCTTCGCCAACGCCTCGTCCAGCCTGATCCAGGCCAAGATCATGGGCACGGCCACCGACTTCCTGACCCCGCCGCTCAGCCCGCTGGAACTGACCATCGGCTTCACCCTGGGCGCGGCGACGCGCGGGGTGGCGGTCGGTCTGGTGACGGCCCTGTGCGTGATGCCCTTCGCCAAGCTGGGCGTGGCCAACCTGTTCCTGATCGTCTGGTTCGGACTGATCGCCTCTCTGCTGATGGGGATGATGGGCGTGCTGGCCGGCCTGTGGTCCGAGAAGTTCGACCACCTGTCGGCGGTGCAGAACTTCGTGGTCATGCCGATGACCTTCCTGTCGGGGACCTTCTACCTGATCGACAGCCTGCCGGAGCCGTTCGCCAGCATCAGCCGCTTCAACCCCTTCTTCTACCTGATCGACGGTTTCCGGGCCGGCTTCATCGGTCACGCCGAGGGCAATCTGATGATCGGCGTCGTCATGAGCGCCGTCCTGACCGTGCTGATGGGCGCGGCCTGCTGGCTGGTGTTCCGCTCGGGCTGGCG
>CAYWDO010000274.1:0-1726 GCA_964456995.1 uncultured Brevundimonas sp. | reverse complement strand
CTAGACGCGACCGCGCAGCACGGCCCAGAACAGGCGCAGCCGCTTGACCGGCTCCGGGTGGTCGAAGCCCGCCAACGCCGCGTGGGCGATCGCCGGAAAGGCCGTGGCGGGCAGGTGTTTGAGCGCCAGGTTGGCGGTAGGTCGCAACGCCCTCGCCTCGTCGGCCCGCCCCGTCTGCGACAGCGCCCACAGACGCCCGGCCTCAGCCACCGTGGCGTCATGCCCCTCGCCCGCCAGCACCCGCGCCGCAACCTGCATGGGGCCGACGTAGAAGGCGTCCAGGTCGTGCGGCTCGCCGTGGACCCTGCCGATGTGCGCCTCGATCAGGGCGTCAAAGGGTGCGCGGTCCAGCCCATGACGGGCGACGGCCGTCGTCAGAGCCTCCAGAACCGGATGGCCGATGCGCGGGGTATGGGCGAAGACGCCGTCCATCTGTTCCCCCCACCAAGTGTAGCGCATCTCGGCCAGCATGGGCTGGGTGACGCGGGTGGGAATGGCCAGCAGTTCCGCCTCGAAGGCGTAGAGGGCGATCAGGTCCGAGCGCGCCTGAACATCAGTCACAAACCGGCTGGACAGCCAGCGGTCAGGATCGGCGGCGCGGACCTGGGTATCGAGATCAACAGTCATTGCGCAAGGCCATCGGCCATTGCACGGAATGGCGCAAGCCTCAGCCGAACAGGGTCTGATACATGGCCATCGAGGTCAGCATCGGCAGCGACAGCAACAAGTTGGTGCGGCTGCCCAGCATGGCGATCCGCGCCGCCTTGGCCTTCTTGTCATCGTCCACGACGACGATGCCCAGGGCCCGCTTCTGGTTCGGCCAGATCAGACCCCAGACGTTCAGGAACATGACGATGGCCAGCCAGACGCCGATGCCCATCAGGGTGAACTGCTGATCGCCCGCGTTCAGACCACCGGCTAGGCCGAAGCTGAGCACTTCCATCGCATAGGCGTGGCCGCGCGTGACCATGACCGCCAGGCCGGCCAGCACCGTCACCAGCGCCGACCAGCGGAACCAGAACAGGGCCTCGGGCGCGATATGTTTGCTGACGGCGGGCTTCAGCTCAGCCGGGATCGCGGGCATGACCCGGATCTGCACGAAGTTGAAGTAATACAGCAGGCCGATCCACAGGATGCCGGCCACGACGTGGACCCAGCGCAAGACCGCCTGCGCGAAGCCGAGATCGAAACCGCCCGGCGCGATGCGGCCGAAGGCGAAGATCATGACGCCTGCCAGCACGATGCTGAGCAGGAATGTCGTTCTGAAGTTTGAAAGCAGTTTGGCCATGCGCCCCTCCCCGGGTCGGAATCAGGAAGCGTGACCTTACTCCCCCCTCCCCGTCGGGGGGAAGGAGGAGCATTTTCAGTGAGCCGAGCCTTACGGGCGGCTGGCCATGCCAAACTTGACCGGCTTGGTGTCTTCGTCGAGGGCGCCGCGCTTGACGCCCCACAGCAGGATGATCGGCGTGCCGACGTAGATCGACGAATAGGTGCCGATGATGATGCCGGCCATCAGGGCGATGGAGAAGCCGAACAGGGCCTCGCCGCCGAATACAGCCAGCGCCGCCAGCACCATGACGGCGGTGACGCCGGTGATGATGGTCCGCGACAGGGTCTCGTTGATCGAGAGGTCGATCACCTCCCGCAGAGGCATGGTCTTGTACTTGCGCAGGTTCTCGCGAAGGCGGTCGAACACCACGACCGTATCGTTCATCGAATAGCCGAT
>CAYWDO010000273.1:0-1727 GCA_964456995.1 uncultured Brevundimonas sp. | reverse complement strand
ATCTGGCGACCGACGAGGCCATGATCGCCCGCATCCGCGACATGGGCCTGCGGCTCGGCGGCGAGGTCTTCCACCGCCAGTCGGCCATGGCCCGCGCCGGCGACCTCGACCGGCTGAGCGAGATCCGCCACCCGACCCTGATCATCGCCGCCGACGCCGACCGCCTGCGCGGGCCGGATGAGGCCGAGGAACTGCATCGAGGCATCGCCCGCTCGACCCTGGTTCACATCGCCGACAGCGGCCACATGATCCCGCTGGAACAGCCGCAGGCTCTAGCGCGCGTGATGACGGAGTGGCTATCCCAACTCCCGACGTCCTAGGGGCGGTCAGAGGACCTCGGACGCTCCCCACCTTTCCAGGATCATTCCCGCATCCAGACCGGCAGGTCGCGCTCGCCGTGCAGGACCCGCCACAGGTCGATCCGGTCTTCACGTTCCACATAGAAGAGCAGGTAGGGATAGCCGCGAACGCGCCAGAACCGCAGCTCCGGCAGATCAAGCTCATGAGCATAGCGGGCCGAACCGGAGGCCGGATGCCGGGCCACATGACCCAGGGCGTCTTCAAGCGCATCGACGAAGGCGCTGGCGACAACCTCGCCCGCCGTCGTGAGATAGTGGTCCAAGGCCTGGTCGATATCGCGCGCCGCCTGCTCGCGCGGGATGACGACCTTGATCTTCACGCGGAGCGACGGCCCTTGATGCGCGCCCGCAGGGTGTTGAAGTAGGCCGCGTCGGCGGGCTCGGCCGGGCTGGATTCCGCCCCGCCCAACAGCAGGCCCCGCAGTCTCTGCCGATCGCCGTCCTTGCGGATCAGATCGCGGACGTACTCACTGGAAGAGCCATAACCCCGCGCCTCGACCTGCTCGTCCACGAAGGTCTTCATCGGATCGGGAAGCGAGATGTTCATCGTGCTCATGGGCAAAGCCTACGCCGATGGCAAAAAATGGCAACACACCCTTCCTCCGCCGTCAGCAAAGGAAAGCGCCTCAGCCCTTATGCGTCTCGACCCAACGCTGGGTCATCAGCGCGCCCGAGGCGTAGGCCTCCTGCAGCTCCACGCTCCAGTAGTTGAGCATATCGAGCGGGATGACCGCGCCCGAGACGGCGCAGAGGACGTGGTCGCCGCCTTTGACGATCTCGAACTCGGGCGTGCCGTAGATCACCTTGGCCTCAACCCGCGCGCGAGGGGGCGGGTTCATGCGGCGCAGGCCTCGAACCCGGCCTTGAGCGCGGCCTCGTCCAGATCGCGGCCGATGAAGACGGCGCGGCTCCAGCGGCGTTCCTTCTCGCCCCAGGGCTTCTGCAGGTCGCCTTCCAGGATCATGTGCACGGCCTGGAAGACCAGACGCCGGTCCTCGCCGTCCACGTCGATGATGCCCTTGGCGCGCAGGATGTTCTGGCCCTGCTCGCCCAGCAGCTTGTCCAGCCAGGCGGTGAACTTGGCGCCGTTCAGCGGGCGATCCAGCGTCAGCGAGATGCCCTTGATGTCGTCGTTGTGGGCGTGGCCGCGCGGGCCGTGGTCATGATGATCGTGGTCATGGTCGTGGTCATGGCCGCAGTGCTCGTCATGGACGTGATCATGGTCATGCCCGCAGCCGGCGTCGTGGACATGGCCCTCGGCGCCGTGGGGCGGGTTCACGAAGTCAGGGCGGACCTCGACGATGCGCTCCAGGTCAAAGCCGTGCAGGCCCAGGATCTGATCCAGCGGCACATTGGCGCGCTCGGCGC
>CAYWDO010000272.1:0-1800 GCA_964456995.1 uncultured Brevundimonas sp. | reverse complement strand
GGATCAGCGACCGAACTTCTGGTGCTGGATGCGCTTGGGAATGATGCTGTCCGCACCCAGGCGGCGCATCTTGTCCTGTTCATAGGCTTCGAAGTTGCCCTCGAACCATTCCACGTGGCCGTCGCCTTCGAAGGCGAGGATGTGGGTGGCCAGACGGTCCAGGAACCAGCGGTCGTGGGAGATGACCACGGCGCAGCCGGCGAACTCCTCCAGAGCCTCTTCGAGGTTCTGCAAGGTTTCGATGTCCAGGTCGTTGGTCGGTTCATCGAGCAGGATCAGGTTGCCGCCCGAAGCCAGGGTCTTGGCGAGGTGGACGCGGTTGCGCTCACCGCCGGACAGTTGGCCGACTTTCTTCTGCTGGTCGCCGCCCTTGAAGTTGAAGCTGCCGACATAGGCGCGGGTATTGATCTCGCGCTTGCCGACCATCATCACGTCGGTGCCGCCCGAGATGGCCTGCCAGATGGTTTCGTCCGGCTTCAGGTCGTCGCGCGACTGGTCGACATAGGCCAGCTTGACCGTCTCGCCGACCTTGATGGTGCCGCCGTCGGGCGTTTCCTGGCCGGTGATCAGCTTGAACATGGTCGACTTGCCGGCGCCGTTGGGGCCGATGACGCCGACGATGCCGTTGGGCGGCAGCTTGAAGGTCAGGTTGTCGAACAGGGTCTTGTCGCCATAGGACTTCTTCAGGCCCTCGACTTCCAGAACGACGTTGCCGAGGCGCGGGCCAGGCGGGATCTGGATGTGGGCGTGCGTCTGGGCGCCGCGCATCGATTCCTGTTCGTCCACCATGCGCTCATAGGCGGCCAGACGGGCCTTGGACTTGGCCTGACGGGCCTTGGCGCCCGAACGGACCCATTCCAGTTCGCGGGTAAGGGCGCGCTGGCGGGCTTCGGATTCCGAGTTCTCCTGAACGACGCGCTTCTGCTTGGCTTCCAGCCACGAGGAGTAGTTGCCCTCGTGCGGGTGGCCCTTGCCGCGGTCCAGTTCCAGCGTCCACTTGGTCACCAGGTCCAGGAAGTAGCGGTCGTGGGTCACCAGGATGACGCAGCCCGGGAAGTTCTCCAGGTGGTGCTGCAGCCAGGCGACGGATTCGGCGTCCAGGTGGTTGGTCGGTTCGTCGAGCAGCAGCATGTCGGGCTTGGACAGCAGCAGGCGGGCCAGAGCCACGCGGCGCTTTTCACCCCCCGACAGGTTGGTGACTTCCCAATCGTCCGGCGGGCAGCGCAGGGCGCCCATGGCCATTTCGATGCGGCTGTCGATGTCCCAGACGTCGCCGGCGTCGATCTTCTCCTGAAGGGCGGTCATCTCCTCCATCAGTTCGTCGGTGTAGTTTTCGCCCAGCTCGTTGGCGACTTCATTGAAGCGGTTGACCCACTGCTTCTCTTCGCACCACGACTCGACGTTCTGGCGGACGTTCAGGCTGTCATCCAGCTTGGGCTCCTGCTCCAGATAGCCGCGCTTGATGCCGTCGGCGGCCTTGGCCTCGCCCGTGAACTCGGTGTCCAGGCCGGCCATGATCTTCAGCAGGGTGGACTTACCCGAGCCGTTGACCCCGACAACGCCGATCTTGGCGTCGTTGTAGAAGCTCAGCCAGATGTTCTCGAAGATCTTCTTGCCGCCGGGGAAGGTCTTGGTCAGACCCTGCATCTGGAAAATATATTGCTGCGCCATGAGGTGCGGTTTCGCCCTGTCGTCTGATCTGATGGGGAGGTTGGCGCGGGATGTAGCCGTCGCGGACCCTTTGAGCAAATCTCTAGACGTAACGCGGGGCGGTTTGAAGGCGCTGCATCCGTTCGCGCC
>CAYWDO010000271.1:0-1823 GCA_964456995.1 uncultured Brevundimonas sp. | reverse complement strand
GCCAGCAACCCCTCGACCTCTTCCCGCGTCCCCAGCGACGGCTGCGCCCCCGGCCGGGTCGCGGCCAGCGCCCCCGCCGCACAGGCGAAGTGCAGCGCCGCATCCGGCGCCATCCCGTCCAGCAGGGCCACGACGATGGCCCCGACGAAGGCGTCGCCCGCCCCGGTCGCGTCCACGGCCTCGACGCGCGGCGGCACGGCCCAGGCCATCTCGACGCCGCGCCGGTACATGACCGCCCCACGCGCCCCCTTGGTCACCACCACCATCCCGCCGCCGACGTGCAGGGCCTCGCCATAGAAGGCGGCCTCCGTCTCATTGACCACGATCAGGTCGGCGCGTCGCAGCAAGGCCTCCGACACCGGCGCGGCGGGCGCCAGGTTCACGCAGACGAAGTCCGTCGCCCGGCCCACGGCCGCCTCGACCGTCTCGATCGGCAGCTCCAGCTGGGCGATCAGCGGCGTCTCAATCCGCGCCGGCAGCTGTTCCGGCGTGACGAAGTGATTGGCCCCGGCGGCGACGACGATCTGGTTTTCGCCCGAGGGATCGACCGCGATCAGGGCCACCCCCGTCGGCGCCGCGATGTCCGTCTCGACCCCCGACAAGTCCACCCCGTGCGCCAGCATCAGGGCCACGGCCGCGCCCGACATCTCGTCCTCGCCCACGCGCCCGATCAGGCTGACCTCAGCCCCCAGACGCCGCGCCGCCAGGGCCTGGTTGGCGCCCTTGCCGCCCGCATGACGCGCCAGCGTCGCCCCCGTCACCGTCTCCCCCGGCGCGGGCAGGCTGGGGGCCGAGGCCACCATGTCCAGATTGATCGACCCGACGACCGTGATTCTCATGCGCCCATTCCTTCACTGGTATGGCCCAAACGCTCGGCGATCAGGGCGAAGACCCCGTCCGCATCCGCCTTCGTCGCCCAGAAATGCTTCGCCGTCGCGGCCTCCACCCGGAACTCCACCGCCGTATGCCCGCGCGTCAGTTCGCTCTCGGTCTCCACCGCGATGCGGCACGGCGCCAGCTTGAACAACTCCGGCTTCAGCAGCCAGGCCACGGTGCAGGGATCATGCAGAGGCCCGGCGTCCCAGCCGACGATCTCGCGCTCGGTCCGTTGCGAGAACCGCAGCATGGCCGCCGCCGTGCGCGCCGAGGCCGTGTCCACCGCCTCGATGGTCCTGATGCGGTCCTCGGTCGAGCGCACCTGATGGGTGGCGTCCAGGCCCATGACGATCATCCGGCAACCCGAGGCGAAGACCTCCGCCGCCGCCTCCGGGTCGGCCCAGATGTTGAACTCTGCGCTGGCGGTGATGTTGCCGCCCTCGCTGCGCGCCCCGCCCATGACCACCACCGGCCCCAGATGCCCCGCCAGCCTCGGCTCGGCCCGCATCGCCAGCGCCAGATTGGTCATCGGCCCCATGACGGCCAGGGCGACGCTGCCCGCAGGCCGCGCCATCACCCGCCGCACGACAGCCTCCGCCGCCGTGCCCTCGTCCGCCGGCGCCTCCGGCTCGAACGGCTCCAGATCCCCCAGCCCCTCTGTCCCGTGGAACTCGCCCGCCCCCGCCGGTTCGCGCTTCAAAGGCCGCTCGGCCCCGACAAAGACCGGCACGTCCTCGCGCCCGGCGATCTGGCGCAGGATGCGCGCATTCCTCGCCGTCTTTTCGGCGCTGACATTGCCCCCGACCGTGGTCACGGCCAGCAGGTCAAGATCGGAAGAGGCGAAGGCGGTCAGCAACCCCGTGGCGTCATCCACGCCGGGGTCGCAATCAATGATGAGAGACTGTTTCACCGCCTCGGTGTGCCGCGTGACGCCGCGCGAGGCAACC
>CAYWDO010000270.1:0-1845 GCA_964456995.1 uncultured Brevundimonas sp. | reverse complement strand
AGGCGGCGAAGAAAGGACGGGATTTCGAGGTCGTCGTCTTCAGCGTGACCGGCCTGATAATCCTGCGTCGGTTGAGCCGACTGGCCCGAACGCAGTTGCTGGGTCGTGCGGTTGGGCGACGTCGGTTGCGGCGCATAGGCGGGCTGCTGCTGTTGCGGCTGCTGGCGCTTCTTGCCGAACAGGCTCCAGCCGCTGCGACGGTGATCGCGGTCGTCGTAGTATTCTTCTTCAGCGACCGGGGGCTGCTCTTCGCGGCGCGGGGCCGGACGGGCTTGCGGCTGCTGCTGTTGCGGCTGGCCACGGTCGAAATAGAGGTCGCCTTGCGAGGCGGCGGCCGGCTGGGCGCGCACGGCGCCGGATTCATATTCCTCGACCCAGGGATCGACGATCGGCTCCAGATTGCGGGGCGCGTCGTGGATCACCGGCTCAGGGCGCGGCTCGGGCGCAGCGCGGGCGGCCGGGGCCTCATAGATCGGGGCCGGCTCTGGCGCGCGGGCCGGTTCACGAACCGGGTCGATGCGGACTTCCGGCTGGCGCGGGGCCATGGTGGTCGGGCGGCGGTCCGCGAAGGCCGAACCCTGGGGCTCGATCTTCTGGATGACGGCCTCGTCCATGCCGGTGGCGACGACCGAGACGCGGATCTTGCCGTCCAGGGCCGGGTCGAAGGCGGCGCCGAAGATGATGTTGGCGTCGCCGTCCACTTCGGCGGCGATGGCGTTGGCGGCCTCATCCACTTCCAGCAGGGTCATGTCCAGACCGCCGGTGATGTTGACCAGCACGGCCTTGGCGCCCTTGAGGCTGGTTTCGTCCAGCAGCGGATTGGCGATGGCGTTCTGGGCCGCCAGCAGGGCGCGATCGTCGCCCGTGGCCTCGCCGGTGCCCATCATCGCCTTGCCCATTTCGGACATGACGGCGCGGACGTCGGCGAAGTCGAGGTTGATCAGGCCCGGCAGGATCATCAGGTCGGTGATCGAACGGACGCCCGAGTGCAGGACCTGGTCGGCCATGCCGAAGGCGTCGGCGAAGGTCGTGCGCTCATTGGCGACGCGGAACAGGTTCTGGTTCGGAATGACGATCAGGGTGTCGACGTAGCGTTGCAGCTCGGCGACGCCCGAGTCGGCCAGACGCATGCGGTGACGGCCTTCAAAGGTGAAGGGCTTGGTCACGACGCCGACGGTCAGGATGCCGCGGTCGCGCGCGCACTTGGCGATGACGGGGGCCGCGCCGGTGCCGGTGCCGCCGCCCATGCCGCAGGTGATGAAGACCATGTGCGCGCCTTCCAGGTGCGCGTGGATCTCGTCAGCGCTCTCCTCGGCGGCGTTCATGCCGACTTCGGGGTGGGCGCCGGCGCCGAGGCCCTGGGTGATGGTCTCGCCCAGTTGGATGCGACGGTCGGTCTTGGCGAAGCTGAGGTGCTGGGCGTCGGTGTTGGCGACGACGAACTCGACCCCTTCAAGGCCGGCGTCGATCATGTTGTTCACGGCGTTTCCGCCCGCGCCGCCGACGCCGAAGACGACGATCCGGGGCTTCAGTTCCGTGTGTTGCGGCTTCACCAGCGAGAGAGACATGATTGTTGTTCCGACCTTACCGACCCTGCCCGTTAACCCCAATGCGAATCCCCGCCGATCGCATTGGTTATGAGCGTGTTAAGCAAAACCCTGTCTGCGTTAACGAAGAGTTACTCCGGTAATATGAGTCGGCAGTTTTGGAAGCCTGCTTCCCTAGCTTGACCGCAGATTTTCCTCATTTTTTCGGACTTTGCCGTCGAAAAGCAAAAAGGGCGGCTCTTGCGAGCCGCCCTTTCCGTTTCGGATCGAACCGAACTTACCAGGGACGGTAGTTCAG
>CAYWDO010000269.1:0-1849 GCA_964456995.1 uncultured Brevundimonas sp. | reverse complement strand
CCGCCAGCGCCTCGCCTATGCCCGGCGTGACGCGCAGGGCGGGGGCTTCCAGATCATTGCGCTGGCCCTTCAGCCAATCGATCACGGCGGCGGGCGACCAGTCGGCGGGGGCGTCAGGACAGTCAGCGTCGCCAGCGGGGGCGTCGTCATAGGCGCGATAGACCGCCCCCGTCGGCGACGGCAGACCGGGGTTGAGCAGGACGGCGTGCAAAGGCGGCAGGCGCGGCTCGTCGCGCAGGTCATCGCCCCTGCCCGTCGCCCAGGCCGGGCGCGCGCGCAGGCACATGGGGCCGTCGGCGCCGACCACGCCCGCGACGGCTTCCAGCGCCGCCTCGTCCAGATCAAGGTCCAGCAGTTGCGCCGCCAGTCGGATGGCCGTGCCCGCGTCGGCCGAGCCGCCGCCCAGCCCCGCCGCGATGGGAAGCTGCTTGTCCAGCGTCACCGCCACCGGCGGCGCGCCGATCCCGGCGGCCTCGCCCAGCGCCCGCAAGCCCCGCAGGATTAGGTTGTCGCCCTCGCCCGCCAGAGCCCCGCCGAACTGGCCGGTGACGGCCAGCGACAGCGTGTCCGCCCGTGTCACGCTCACGCTGTCGCCCACGTCGGCGAAGGCGACCAGACTGGCCAGCGGGTGATAGCCGTCCGCCGCCACCGGCCCGACGTGCAGGAAGAGGTTGATCTTGGCCGGCGCCAGCCCCGTCAGGGCCACGACGTCAGCTCTCGGCGCCCAGGCCCGCGCCGGTGTCGTCGGTCGGTTCCTGGTCCAGCTTCTCGCGCAGCTTGGCCTCGACCTCGGCCTTGCGTTCCGCCTCGACCTCCAGCGTCAGGACGCGGTTCCACTGGAAGCCCGCCTCGCGCTGACGCCCCACGGCCCAGTAGGCGTCGCCCAGGTGATCGTTGATCTCGGCGTTGGCCGGCTCCTTGGCCACGGCCTGCTCCAGGGTCTCGACCGCCACGTCGAACTGTCCCCGGCGATATTGAGCCCAGCCCAGCGAGTCCTGGATATTGCCGTCCGACGGGTCGGCGGCGAAGGCGCGGGCGATCATTTCAGCCCCCTGTTCGACCCGCGTGCCGGTATCGACCCAGAGGTAGCCGAGGTAGTTGAGCACGGTCGGATTATTGGGCTGCTTCTGCAAGGCGGCCCACAGCTCGGCCTCCGCCTCTGGCTTGCGGTTCAGCGCCTCATAGGCGGCGCCGCGCAGGAAATGCACCTCGAAACCCTGCTCGGCCGTGTTGAGCAAGGGCCCGTTCAGCACGGTCAGCGCCTCGTCGAACCGCTTCATCTGCACCAGCTGGCCGGCCAGGAGGTAGGCGATGCTGGCTTCGGCAGGACGGGCTTCTGCCGCCCGCTGCAACTCGGCCAGGGCGGCGTAGGACTGGCCGTCCTTTTCGAGGCTGAGCGCGCTCTGCACACGCGCGGCGGCGTAAAGCTCGACATCGCTCGACCCGACTTGGGCCAGGGCGGCGCGGGCCGCCGGCTCCAGCTCCGCCTGTTGCAGCGTCTGGCCGATCAGGAAACGGTTCTCGTCCGTGGGGTCGAGGTTCAGCGCCAGACGCAGATAGACGACGCCGAACTCCAGCGCGCGCTGCGCGATGATCTGATCGGCGGCCGTCTTCAGCGCCAGGGCCGCACCCTGGCGCCAGGTCGGCGCGGCGGGCGCACGTCCCTTGGCCATAACGCGCGCGCGCGCCGACAGGGTCGCGCGGTCGCTGGCCCCGGCGGTGACGGCGGCGTCGTATTGAACCAGGGCCTCGTCGCGCTTGCCGCGTCGCTCCAGGAACTCGCCGTACGGCAGACGGAACAGACGCGAGGCCAGGGCGTGGCCGGTCAGGTCGCGCCATTCGGCGTCGG
>CAYWDO010000268.1:0-1850 GCA_964456995.1 uncultured Brevundimonas sp. | reverse complement strand
TGCTGGTAATAGAGGTCGATGTGATCGACGCCGAGCCGGCTCAGGCTGCCCTCGACCGCGCGGCGCACATTGGCGGGTGAGCCGTCGGTCACGGCCGATCCGTCCGCCTGACGGTTGATGCCGAACTTGGTGGCGATGAAGGCCTGATCCCGCCGCCCCTTCAGCGCCTTGCCTAGCAGAACTTCGTTGGTGTGGGGGCCGTACATCTCGGCCGTGTCGAACAGGGTCACGCCCAGGTCGAGCGCGCGGTGGATCACCGCAATGGACTGGGCTTCGTCCGAGCCGCCGTAAAAGGCGCTCATGCCCATACAGCCCAGACCAACGGCCGAGACTTCAGGGCCGCCTTGGCCCAGCTTGCGCATCTTCATGAGCGCGTTCCTTCTGATGTGAGGAGGTCAGCGACGCTGCCGCCGACCTTCACCAGATGGCGCCGTGTCGCCCTATTTCAAGGGCGCCGTCTGCGCCTTCAGCCAGGCCAGCGCCGCCTCGTCCTCCTGCACGCCCTCGGCCAGCAGGGGTCCGACCTTGGCCAGAACCTCCGCGTGATAGGCGTCCACATAGGCCCGCTCGTCCGCCGTCAGCAGCGCTACGTCGATCAGACGCCGATCCAGCGGCGCCAGGGTCAGTTGCTCGAAGCCGTGCATCGGCCGCTCGCCGCCCGGAACCGGCGTCGGCGCGGTGACGACCTGCAGGGTCTCGATGCGGATGCCCCACTCGCCTTCGCGGTAGTAGCCCGGCTCGTTCGACAGGATCATGCCGGTCAGCAGCGGCTGGGTGTTGACGTAGGGGGCGATGCGCTGCGGCCCCTCATGCACGCCCAGATAGGAGCCGACGCCGTGGCCGGTGCCGTGGTCAAAGTCAAAGCCCGCGTTCCACAGCGGCTGACGCGCGACGGCGTCCAGTTGATGCCCCGTCGTCCCGGCGGGGAAGCGGATCACCGCCATGGCGATGTGCCCCTTCAAGACCAGGGTGAACATACGCCGCTGATCCGCTGTGCCCTCGCCGATGGCCATGGTGCGGGTCACGTCCGTGGTCCCGTCCAGATACTGACCGCCGCCGTCCACCAGCAGCAGGCTGCCCGCCTCCATCGGCCGGATCTTGGCCCCAACCGGCTTGTAGTGCGGCAGGGCGCCGTTCGGCCCGACCCCGGCGATGGTGTCAAAGGACAGGTCCTTCAGCATGCCGGTCGCCTCGCGGAAGCCTTCCAGCGCCTCAACCACCGCCCGCTCGTCCGGCAGCTCCTTCTGCGCGACGGTATCGACCCAGTGCAGGAACCGGGTCAGGGCCGCGCCGTCGCGGATGTGCGCCTGTCGGCTTCCCTCGATCTCGACGTCGTTCTTCTGGGCGCGCGGCAGGGCGCAGGGGTCCATGCCGCGAACAATGCTGGCGCCCGCCTTTTCCAGCCGGTCGAAATACCAGGCCGAGGACACCGCCGGATCGATCAGCACCTTGCGCCCCGACAGGGCGTCCAGCGCGGCGGGCAGCGCCTCGGGCGCCGCCAGCGTCACGGCGTCGCCCAGCCAACCGGGCAGCTCGTTCGTCACCTTGGCCGGGTCGAGGAAGACGCTCGCAGTCCCGTCGGCCTTCACCACCGCCTGCCCCAGCGGCAGGGGCGTGCGGATCACGTCGCCGCCGCGAATGTTGAACAGCCAGGCCAGCGACGACGGCGAGGTCAGCACCGCCACGTCCGCGCCCTTGGCCGCGATGGCCTTGCCGATGCGGGCGCGCTTCAACGCGGCGTTCTCGCCGGTATAGCGGTCGTCGTGCGGAACCACCGGCGCCTGCGGCTGGACCGGGCGGGCCTCGCCCCAGGCCATGTCGATAGGATTGGGCTCGACCGCCTTCAGCGT
>CAYWDO010000267.1:0-1872 GCA_964456995.1 uncultured Brevundimonas sp. | reverse complement strand
ACGAACTGACCACCACAGGCCCGACCGAGGTGGCCGAGTGGAAGGACGGCGCCGTGCGTCGCTTCACTGTCTCGCCCGCTGACGCCGGACTGCCGCTGGCGACGCTCGACGATCTGCGCGGCGGCGACGCCGAATATAATGCAACGGCGCTGAAGGCTCTGCTGGCCGGCGCGCCCGGCCCCTATCGCGACATCGTCGTGCTGAACGCCGCCGCCGCCCTGGTCGTGGCCGACCGCGCCGCCGATCTGCGCCAAGGCGCCGAACTGGCCGCCGCCGTCATCGACGGCGGT
Organism: uncultured Brevundimonas sp.; assembly: GCA_964456995.1. Classification (GTDB taxonomy): domain Bacteria; phylum Pseudomonadota; class Alphaproteobacteria; order Caulobacterales; family Caulobacteraceae; genus Brevundimonas. The sequence goes on along the minus strand of CAYWDO010000267.1, from coordinate 1,582 downwards.
CGCGCCGCCGCAGCGCTCGAAACCCTGGTGCGCGTCACCAACACCCCCATCGACCCTGAGGCCGCATGACCGACGTTCTGGCGAAGATCGCCGCTTACAAGCGCGACGAAGTCGCCGTCCGCAAGGCCGCGACCTCTCAGGACGCCATCGAGGCCCTCGCCGCCCTGGCCTCGCCCCCGCGCGGCTTCCGCGCCGCCCTGGAACGCGTCTCCGAGGACACCGGCCGCCCCGCCCTGATCGCCGAGATCAAGAAGGCCAGCCCGTCCAAGGGCCTGATCCGCGCCGACTTCGACCCGCCCGCACTAGCCAAGGCCTATGCGCGCGGCGGGGCCACCTGCCTGTCCGTCCTGACCGACGGCCCCAGCTTCAAGGGCGACGACGCCTTCCTGGCCGCCGCGCGCGACGCGGTCGCCCTGCCCTGCCTGCGCAAGGACTTCCTGGTCGATCCCTGGCAGGTGGCCGAGAGCCGCGCCCTGGGCGCCGACTGCATCCTCATCATCCTGGCCATGGTGGATGATGCCCTGGCCGCCGACCTGCTGGCCGAGGCCGAGCGACTAGGCATGGACGCCCTGATCGAGACCCACGACGAAGCCGAAATGGCCCGCGCCTGCGCGTTGGGTGGCGACCTCGTCGGCGTCAACAACCGCAGCCTTCGCACGTTCGAGGTCGACCTCGACGCCACCGAGCGCCTGTCCATGCTCAGCCCGGTCAAGGCTCTGCTGGTGGCCGAAAGCGGCATCTTCACCCCCGAAGACGTCCAGCGCGTCGCCGCCGCCCACGCCCAGGCCATCCTCGTCGGCGAAAGCCTGATGCGTCAGGAGGACGTGGAAGCGGCGACGAAGGCCCTGCTGTCATTGGGCTAATGTCGGATATCGGCTGAGCGGTAAATGTCCCTAAGCGACCCTAACTGGATCTCGGTTGATCTAGGCTAGTGACAAAAGACCACACGTCGCGAAGGGCCTGATCCAGAGCTTCTCGAACGAGGATGGTGTGAACTTCGCACCGCCACGTCGAAGCGGATGGCTCAGAAAAGACAATGCCGGCTCCGCTGATCTCCACCACGAGGATGGTGTATCCGCTCATGTTAATCGCCCCATCCTGACCGCGATCCAACTCCGCCTTCGCACCGATCAGATCGCTGAGAAGGCCGACCACATCGGTGGGGTAGTAGCCGAACGCTTGGTCGCAGACATGATACGTCATGTCGTATTCAAGCCCCCGGTGATCTCGTAAATACGAGACCAGTCTGGCTGCTCCGGCGGTGAAGTTTCGCCCCCGCTAGGAAGCTCAGGCTCGAACGATACGGTGAAGGTGGTCATTCGCAGAGGATGATCTGGATATCATCGGTTTTCTACCCTTGCGCAGCATCCTGAAGGACTGCTCAGCAGCAAAACCTTCCGACGCCGAAATCGCTTCGCCAATAGGATTGTGCGGCAGAGCTCGCTGAATGGGCCGAGTTGACATTCAGCAAGAACACTTACAGAACATCGACAACGGTTCACGCCTTGTTCTGGAAGCCTTGCGCCCATGCTCACCAAGAAGCAGCACGAACTCCTGATGTTCATTCACGAACGGATTCAGG
>CAYWDO010000266.1:0-1892 GCA_964456995.1 uncultured Brevundimonas sp. | reverse complement strand
CGGGCTCTCTGCACATCGGCCACGCGCTGAACAATACGCTGCAGGACATCCTGGCCCGCTATCACCGGATGAAGGGCAAGGCCGTGCTGTGGCTGCCCGGCACCGACCACGCAGGCATCGCGACGCAGATGGTGGTCGAGCGCCAGCTGGCCGCCGCCGGCAATGTCGGGCGCCGCGACATGGGCCGCGACGCCTTCATCGACAAGGTCTGGGAATGGAAGGCGGAATCGGGCGGCACCATCGTACGCCAGCTGCGCCGCCTGGGCGCCAGCTGCGACTGGTCGCGCGAACGCTTCACCCTGGACGAGGGGCTGAACGCCGCCGTCCGCAAGGTCTTCGTCAAGCTGCATCAGGACGGCCTGATCTATCGCGACAAGCGACTGGTGAACTGGGATCCGCATTTCCAGACCGCCATTTCCGACCTGGAGGTCGAACAGCGCGAGCAGGACGGCCACTACTGGCACTTCGCCTATCCGCTGGCCCCTGATGAAGACGGAAAGCCCGTCACCTATGAGCACCCGACGACCTTCGACGAGGACGGCAAGGCGACCGAGTTCGAGACCCGCGACTTCATCGTCGTGGCCACCACGCGTCCCGAAAGCATGCTGGGCGACACCGGCGTCGCGGTTCACCCCGAGGACGAGCGTTACGCGGGTCTGGTCGGAAAGGCCGTGATCCTGCCGATCACTGGCCGTCGCATCCCGATCGTCGCCGACGACTACGCCGATCCGACCAAGGGCTCGGGCGCGGTGAAGATCACCCCGGCGCACGACTTCAACGACTTTGGCGTCGGCAAGCGCGCCGGTCTGGCGGCGCTGAACGTGATGGACGCCTTTGCGCGCATCACCAACGACGACGTGCCGGAAATCCCGGCTGAACTGGTCGGCTTGGACCGCTTCGCCGCGCGCAAGGCCATCGTCGCCCGCGCCGAGGAAGAGAACTGGCTGCGCGAGATCGAGAAGACCAAGCACGTCGTCCCGCACGGCGACCGCTCGGGCGTGGTCATCGAGCCGTGGCTGACGGATCAGTGGTACGTTGACGCCCACACTCTGGCCCAACCCGCGCTGAAGGCGGTGGAGCAGGGCGACACGGTCTTCGAGCCCAAGAGCTATGAGAAGATCTATTTCGAATGGCTGCGCAATATCGAGCCCTGGTGCATCTCGCGTCAGCTGTGGTGGGGCCACCGCATTCCAGCATGGTTTGGTCCTCCCGCAGGCGAAAACGGCAAGTGGGAGAGTGGGCCGTTTAAGATTTTCGTTGCCGAGAGTGCGGCTGAGGCGCTTGCCCGGGCCGAGGCCTTCTACGGTTGCCCAGCTACCGAAAGCGATGCTGTCGGCTGGGAGGGTGGCGAGCCGTTGGATAGCTCGGACTATCCGTACACTTCAGTTCGCCTTGCCCAGGACGAGGACGTCCTCGACACTTGGTTCAGCTCGGCCCTGTGGCCCTTCTCGACCATGGGCTGGCCCGAGAAGACCCAGGATCTGGAGCGGTTCTATCCGACCAGCGACCTGGTCACGGCGGCGGACATTATCTTCTTCTGGGTCGCCCGGATGATGATGATGGGGCAGCACTTCATGGGCGAGGTCCCTTTCAAGCGCGTCATCATCAATGGTCTGGTCCGCGACGAGAAGGGCCAGAAGATGTCGAAGTCCAAGGGCAACGTCATCGACCCCCTGGGCATCATCGACGAGCTGGGCGCCGACCCGTTGCGCTTCACCATGGCCATCCTGTCGGGCACGCGCGACATCAAGTTGTCGAAGCAGCGCATTGAAGGCTATCGCAATTTCGGCACCAAGCTATGGAACGCCGCCCGCTTCAGCCAGATGAACGAGGCCAGGCGCGTCGAGGGCTTTGATCCTGCGACCGTCGAGCAGACGATCAACCGCTGGATT
>CAYWDO010000265.1:0-1893 GCA_964456995.1 uncultured Brevundimonas sp. | reverse complement strand
CCACCCCACATCTCCTTGTCGCCGTCACGCAGTTCGACGGCTTCGTGTGCGCCAGTCGATGCGCCCGACGGCACCGAGGCGCGGCCAAAGCTGCCGTCTTCCAGGGTCACGTCCACTTCGACCGTCGGATTGCCCCGGCTGTCGAGTATCTGGCGGGCGACGATGTCGGCGATGTCGGTCATGAGGAAGGCGCTCTGTCAGGAAAGGAAGGTGCAACGGCCGGTTTAGACCAGCCGTCGCCGAATCGCCAACCGGGCGACGCGTCTTCCTTGCTCAAGGCTTCAGCTGCAGCCTTCGACGTACTGGATGCTGGGGCCGCCGGCGTGAATAAAGGCGACCTTGCCGTCCTGACCGATTTCGAACACCAGACCGCGTGCGGTCGGGTCGGTGACATAGGCGCCCTGCAACTGAGGTTTGCCCGGCCAGAGGGTCACATAGGCCGAGGGCGCGCCCTGATACTTGTGCGGCGTCACGGTGGCGGCGGCTCCGTAGCGGGCCTTCAACTGCTCGCCGTCATCGCCGACGCTGACGCCCTCCTCGGTCTTGACGTTCGAGTCCTTGGTGGCGGTAAGCCGCGTCAGGACCCCGTTCTCCACCATGACCAGCAGGCCCTCGGGGGCGCGGGGCGGATGGTAGTAGCGACACTCGGACGGTTCGGCTTCGGCCGCGTTGGCGGGCGGCGGTCCGACCGCAGCGTCAGTCTCGGCCTGGGTCATGCCGATCTTCAGCGGGCCATAGCCTAGCGGCGTCAGCACACTGGCGGATGCGGCGTCGGCTGACGCTGCTGGCGTGACGGCTTCCGCGGCCTTGGCCTCGGGCGCCTTGGCGGATTCCGGGGCGTCGCATGCGGCCAGGGCCAGCAGGGCGACGGAACTGAGGATGACGTTACGGATCATGCGGAGCGCTCCAGAGGTTTAGCTTCACCGCACACAACGCACGAAAACGGCGCGCGATGTCATCGCGCGCCGTTAATTCTATCGTCCGGCCGAAGCCGAGGCCGTAATGAAGACTAGTCTTCCTTCGGCGTAATGACCTGACGGCCGCGATAGGTGCCGGTCTTCAGGTCGATGTGGTGGGGACGCTTCAGCTCGCCCGTGTCCTTGTCTTCGACGTAGGAGTTGGCGCCCAGGGCGTCGTGAGCGCGGCGCATATTGCGACGCGAGGGTGATACTTTGCGCTTCGGAACGGCCATGTCCGTCTCAATCTCATAAGTCGGTGCGCCGTAAAGACGCGAAAACATACAGCAGCGGCCCCCCGATAAGAGCCGCCACGCGAGGGCGGGCTTATGCATGAAGATGTTGGTGATTTCAACCCGTGCCGCGACAATCAGCCAAGCATGCCGGGGTGGCGGTCAGCAGCCGCCTGCGGCAAGGTCCTGACACCGATGTCACGGGAGGACATGATGCGCAAAATCTGGACGACAACCTTGGCCGCAAGCTTAGCCTTCGGCGCGCTGCTTGGCTCTATGCCTGCGTTCGCACAGTCGGGCGTGACGGTTCTGCCTCTTCCCGACGCGGCCGCCTATCCCGAGGGCGTGGCGGTCGATCCAACGACCGGCGCCGTCTATACGAACAGCGCCAATACCGGCGTGGTCTTCCGCGTCGATCCCGACACAGGCGCTGTGGTCCGCATCGCTGATCCGCTCGGCCTGGGTGATTCGCCGCCCGCCAAGCCGGTCTCCGTGGCCTTGGGGCTCAAGGCTGACGGACGGGGCCGCCTGTGGGTCGCCGGGGCGCGGACTGGTTCGATGCACGTCGTCGACATCGCCACGGGCGAGCGACTGGCGCGCTTCACCACGCCGGAAGGGCCCTGGCTGATCAACGACGTCGCCCTGACGCCGGACGCCGCCTATTTCACCGACACCCTGCGTCCGGTGCTGTGGCGCGTCGCGCG
>CAYWDO010000264.1:0-1909 GCA_964456995.1 uncultured Brevundimonas sp. | reverse complement strand
GCCCTCGATCCGCTCCAGATGCGGGTAGCGCAGGCCGTCGTGGTAGTCGAAGCGGACGGTCTTGAAGACATCGCCGTTCTTGAGGATCAGCTCGATCGGGTCGGTGGAGCCCTTGGCGGCGGTGACGGCGTCCTTGAGGGCGTCGGCGGAGGCTGCGCGCCCGGCTACGGCGACCACTTCCCAGCCCGAGGTCAGGCCCTGCTGGAAGGCGGGACCGTCCCACAGGACCGAGGTGATCTTGTTCGCCTTGTTCATCATGAAGCCGAGCGAATAGGTGAAGTCGTTGCGGCCTAGCTCCTTGTAGAGGGCGCCCATGTAGCCGGACGGCTCCTCCTTGAAGACCAGGCGGTAGCCGCCGCGCTCTATGCCGTCCAGCGGGCCGCGCGAGGCGGGGCCGACCGCGTCCAGGCGCTCGCGCAGGAAGGCGGGCCAGTCGCCGGCCTGGACCCCGTTCAGGGTCGAGGTCACGGTGTCGAAGGTATAGGGGGCCGGGTTCCAGTCGCCGTCCTGGGCGCCGAAGAAGGCCTTGGCGAAGTCGTCCAGCGACTTCTTGCCGCCGGTCTGTTCGCGGATCAGGGTGTCGGCGTCCAGCCAGATCAGCGAGCCCTCGCGGTAGTAGTCCTCGCTGCGCTGATAGGAGCCCCAGGGCTGCGGGCGGCGCTGGCTGATGATGGGGTCGTTGGTGGTGTCCTGCATGGCGCGCCACTGGCGGCCGGGGATGTTCTGGAAGCTGGCGGCGGTCATGGCCAGGACGTCCAGCGCCTGCTGCTTCGACATCAGGCCTGCGCGGGCGGTCAGCACCAGGCCCCAGTATTGCGTCTGGCCCTCATAGACCCAGAGCAGGGAGTTCTGCAGCGGCTCGTTGAGGTTGGGCGTCATCTGGTCGGCGGGGCGGCGCCACTTGCCGTTCCAGCTGTGGGTGTATTCGTGGCCCAAGAGGTCGCGGTCGGCCAGGGTGGCCTCGCGGTCGGTGAAGTATTTGGGATCGACGCTGTTCTCGGACGAGCGCTGATGCTCCAGGCCGATGCCGCCCAGCTTGTCGGTCACGGCCACCAGGAAGTCGTAGTGGTCGAAGTGGCGGGCGCCGAACAGGCGGTCGGCCTGCTGGACCAGGTTGCGGTGCAGCTGGATATGCTCGTCGCTGGCTTCCAGCATCTTGGCCGTGTCGGCCACGACGCTCATGCGGACGGGCGAGCGACCGCCGGGATCGAGGTCGATCTGGCGGTAGTGCTGGCCGGCGAAGACGGGGCTGTCGGCCAGATGGTCGAGGGTGATGGGGGCGAAGGTCGCCAGGCCGTTCTCGAAGCTGACGGTGTCGAGGCCGGCGCCGTAGTTCCAGCCGGCGGGCAGCTTCAGGGTCGGCTTGAAGGTGATCTGACGCGAGTAGTAGCCGGCGGGATAAAGCAGCGCCTTCTCCCACTGGATGTTCAGCATCTCGGGCGTGACGACGACGCGACCCTGATTGCCCTCGATGGGGGTCAGCCACTGGAAGGCGACCTCGATCTGGCTGACGCCGGCGGGGACGTCGATCTGATAGGCCCAGGGCTGGACCGTGTTGCGCACCCACTCCAGCCGCTGGCCGTTGGCGGTAAACGTCAGGCCGCCGACGTTGGCGACGGGGCCGGCGGGGCCGTGGTTGCCCGGCAGCCATTGGGGGTAGAGCAGGACCATCGGCCCGGCCTGGGTCACAGGTATGGTCTGGCGCACCTGAACCAGGCGGCGGTCGATGTCGGTGGCGTCCACGTTGAGGGTGATGACGCCGGGATAGGCGACATCCTTGGGGGCAGGAATCGGCGCGAGGGCGACGGGCAGGGCGGGCGTGCCGACCTGAGCGAGCGCGGGCGCGCCCATCGAGATCAGCAGGGCGGCGGCGCTGACGGCCAGGGCGAAACGCTTCATGGACAGGAAT
>CAYWDO010000263.1:0-1913 GCA_964456995.1 uncultured Brevundimonas sp. | reverse complement strand
TGCCTACCCGTCTGCCCGCCGGCGACTGGCGAATGGAAGGCGTCGAAGGCGAAGCCGCCCAGCAGGCGGCGCTGGCCTTCGCCCTCGGCGGCTATCTGTTCGACCGCTACAAGGCCCGGCCCGAGCGCGGTCGCGCCCGCCTGGTCGCTCCCGCCGGGCTTGATCTGGCCGAGGCCCTGAACATCGCCGCCGCCGCCGCCCTGGCCCGCGAGATGGTCGACACGCCCGCCGCCGACATGGGGCCGCTGCAGATCGAGACCATCGCCCGCGAGATCGCGCAAGGCTCAGGCGCGACCCTGACCGTCACGACCGGCGACGCCCTGCTGGATGAGAACTACCCCGCCGTCCACGCGGTCGGCCGCGCCGCCGCCCCGCACCGCGCCCCGCGCGTGCTGGAGATCGGCTGGAAGCTGGATCAGACGAATCTGCCCCTGGTCGCTTTGGTCGGCAAGGGCGTGGTGTTCGACACCGGCGGTCTGGACCTCAAGCCCGCCGCCGGGATGCGCAACATGAAGAAGGACATGGGCGGCTCGGCCCATGCCCTGGCGCTCGGCCGCCTGATCATGCAGGCCGACCTGCCCGTGCGCCTGGTGATCCTGGTCGCCGCCGTCGAGAACGCCGTCTCCGCCGACGCCTTCCGCCCCGGCGACATCCTGAACAGCCGAAAAGGCCTGACCATAGAGATCGGCAATACCGACGCCGAAGGCCGCCTGATCCTGGCCGACATCCTGACGCGGGCGGGCGAGCACAATCCCGACCTGACGCTGGACTTCGCCACCCTGACCGGGGCGGCGCGCATGGCGCTCGGCCCCGAACTGCCGCCCCTCTACACCGACGACGAGGCCCTGGCCGAGGGCGTCCTCAGCGCCGGTCGCGCGGTGGGCGATCCCCTGTGGCGGATGCCGCTCTGGGCCGGTTATCGCGCCGCGCTGGACAGCGAAATCGCCGACCTGAAGAATGATTCCGCCGCCTGGGCCCAGGCCGGATCGGTGACGGCGGCCCTCTTCCTGCAGAAGTTCGCGCCGACGACGGGGTCGTGGGCGCACATGGACATCTTCGCCTGGAACCCGCGCGCCCGTCCCGGACATCCTGAGGGCGGCGAGGCGCAAGGTTTGCGCGCCTGCTACCGCTATCTGCGCGACCGATTCGCGAAATAGCCAAGGCTGTTAACGCCCGATTTGGCTTCCGGGGTTAGAAAGGGCGGCTAACCCGCGTGAAGCGCCGCCGAGTCCTCGATTGTCCGACCTTCTGGCCCTTATTCCGCCCGGCCCGCCTCTGATCCTTCGGGACGGAGACCGGATCGTGCTGGCTGAACAGGCGCTCGAAGGTCTGATGCGAGCCGAGGCCTATCGCCGGACCGAGCCCATGCATTGCCGGGTTCCGGTCGCGGATATTCATTCCGACACGGATGAACGCATCGACCAGCTGCTGCACGGCGAGGCCTTCGACGTCCTGCATCGTCAGAACCACCGCGGCCAGATGCGAGTTTGGGGCCGCGCCCGTCGCGACGGCGTCGTCGGCTGGGTCGCCCTCGATCTTCTGTCGCCGGGCGCGCCCCTGCCTGCCCGCCGCGTCGCCTCCGTGACCGCCGCCCTGCCGCTGAACGCCTTGGTGGGCGAGACGGGCGAGGGGCTCAGCGACACTGATCTTCAAACCGTCGGCGATTTCGAGCGCGAGCCGGTGGCCGTGGCCGAGCGCCTGCTGGGCCGCCCCCATGCGCTGGGCGCCCGATCTTCTGTGGAGACCGACTGCTCGGGTCTGGTGCAACAGGCCCTGCTGGCCTGCGGCCTTCCCGGCCCGCGCCGCTCCGACGCCCAGGCCGATCTGGGCCGCCCCATTGCGCGGGAAGCCGCCCAGCGCGGCGATCTGGTCGTCTGGATGGCCCCGAACCGCGACCACGACTGGACCGGCCA
>CAYWDO010000262.1:0-1914 GCA_964456995.1 uncultured Brevundimonas sp. | reverse complement strand
CCCATGCCACCCTGCGCTCGTTCCGTTGCATGGAGGGCTCGTGAGGCCTGCGACCTTGCGGCGACGGGAGCGGATGGAGCGGGGTCCTTGTCGGGCCGCGCGGCGTCCGTCGCGGTCTCCGGTCAAGGGCGCTGAAGCCCAGCGGACAGGTCGTGACGGGCTTCGGCGCGCGGTTCACAGATGCAACGGACGGAGGAAGGGCGAACGCCTGAACCTTCGGCCCGTGGTCTCAAGTCGCGCGCAAGCGCGATAGACCACACATCAAGCCAAGGAGCCGATGGGGCCTAGCGACGGGGCGTTCGACCCGTCCGTCATAGAGGTTCCGGTCAGGGTCGCGGGGGTTACGCGGACCGTTCCAGGAGGCCTGTCGCAAGCAGGTCCCTGCCCGCCGCGGGCGCCGGGGGTAGCCGATAAGACCGGCGCCTGCCCCGAGCTCGTGGAAGCCCGTCCGCGCGGAGCGTCAGTCGTCGTCGAAACGGTATTCCACATCACACTCCGGGCGTCGGCCCGGCGCTCCGCCCAGCCCTCCACCGCCCCGCCGTCCGGCGCGGCGGCGAAACCGCGTGCCTGAGCCGGAGAAGAAGATCATGGCCCGTCCCCGCCCCTCGCGCCGCGACCGCGTCGCCGACCCTGACGACGTGAGCGACGTCCACCCCGCAGAGCTGCGGCGGCTGCAAAAGGAGTTCTTCGCCCGCGTCGATCACCTGGTCGCCGCCTTTCAGCGCAAGGACGACGAAGCGGCGGCGCGCGGCAAGGCCCTGCCCTTCATCTCCGATTCATGATGCGTCGGTGCAACATGGAGGGCCTGGCGCAAGCTTGACCGCAAAACGGTTGCGACCTTGCGGCGAAAATGCGGCATGGTGCGTTACGGAGACAGACGATGACCAAATCCAGCAACCCCGACAACGAGACCCGCGCCAACCTGCGCATCGTCTCATCGCCTGAAGCCGAGGTCTATGACCTGATGCGTGCGCCAGAAAGCACCGCCGAGCGCGTCAAACGCCTGCAAGCCGAGGCGCGCGCCCTGGCGCTCGAACAGGTCGAGGCGCTGGAAGAGGTCCTGCTCAAGGCGTCGGACATGGCCCGCGAAATCGCCGAGGGCGGCGACGCCTATCCCGTCGGCGCCCGCGAACTGGCCCACCGCCTGGTCATGGACCTGCCCGCCAAGGCCGAGACGATGAAGGCCATCGTCGCCAAGAGCCATCCATAGTTCTTGGGGCGCTATCGCTCGCGACGCGGTCGCTCGCTGCTTGAGCGCATAGACGCCCTTTCCTATGCCGTCATCCCGGTCGCAGCGTAGCGGAGAGCCGGGACCGCCCAAGGCGCCGCCGTCAGCGCTTTCAGCCGACCACATCCGCATATTCAGGATGCCGCTTCAGCCACAGCATCGCATAGCTGCAGATCGGCTCCAGCTTCAGCCCCTCGGCCCGCGCGTGCTCGGCCAGGCTCTGCATGAAGGTCGAGGCCGCGCCCGTGCCGCGCAGGGCCGGCGCCGCCTCGACGTGCAGGATGACCCGCGTCTTGCCGCGCGCCACATACTCGGCCCAGACGCGACGGTCCTCGCCCTCGGCGTCGGGAAAGTCCTGATGATAGCGACGGGCGGCGACGTGGTCCTGGAACGCGGTCATGGCCCTAGGCCGGCCGGTCGTTCAGCAGGGCCAGCAGGCCCAGAACGCTCTTCACCGTGAACCAGATCGACACCAGCAACAGCAGCAGGCCGAACAGCAGCAGGAAGGGAATGCCGATCAGCAGGAACGACGCCACGGCGCTGACCGCGATCAGGCCCCACAGCACGATGGTGATCCAGAAGACCGACCAGAACAGCTTGATCTGCGCCTCGATATGCTGGGCCGCCAGCCCCGTCGCCGAACCCCGGCAGGCATAGGCCACGACCAGCCCCGCCAGCACCAGCAG
>CAYWDO010000261.1:0-1942 GCA_964456995.1 uncultured Brevundimonas sp. | reverse complement strand
AGGGGTGGTTAGCGGACATCCATCCCCGACGACCGGGGGCCTTTCTTCCAGGGCCTGCCTGACCCATACAAGCGGTCCGCTCTCGCACCGCACGGGCTTGGCTATATGAGCAAGGTGATGGCTGTTACCCAGCAAGACGCGAGGGCGCCTCGTCTTACGCTCATCGCCCTGTTCCTGAAATTTCTGCACTTCGGCGTCCTGGCGTTCGGCGGGCCCGTGGCGCAGATCGCCATGATCCGGCGCGAACTCGTGGAGAACGAGCGCTGGATCTCCAGCGCCCGGTTCAACCGCCTGCTGGCGGTGATGCAGGCGCTTCCCGGTCCAGAGGCGCATGAGCTTTGCGTCCACATGGGGATGTTGGCGCGTGGCCGCATAGGCGGCGTTCTGGCGGGCCTCGGGTTCATGGCGCCAGGCTTTATCCTGATGATGCTGGCAGCGTGGGCCTATGACGTCCTGGTCGCCGGTCGCGCGGCCTGGACCGGCGCCCTGCTCGGGGTTCAGATCGTCGTGGTGGCGCTGATCATCCGGGCGGTGCAGCGGATCGGACAACACGTCCTGGAAGACCGGATGCTGTGGCTGCTGGCCGGCCTGGCGTTTGCCGCCAGCCTGATCGGCGCGCCCTTCTGGATCCCGCTTGTCGCCGGCGGCCTGATCTACGGCTTCAGCGCACGACCCTGGATCGCATTGAGCCTCGGCCTGATCGCCCTGGCCCTGTCTGTCGCCCTGCACTCGGTCGGGACCGACGCGGCTGTACCCGTCGGCGGCCCCATCACCCAAGCGGGAACGCTTGATCTGTTTGTGGCCGGGCTCAAGGGCGGGCTGCTGACCTTTGGCGGGGCCTACACCGCCATCCCCTATGTCCGGGCCGACACGGTGGGGCGGGGCTGGCTGTCCGACGGCGCCTTTCTCGACGGGGTCGCCCTGGCGGGTGTCCTGCCCGCGCCCCTGGTGATTTTCGGGACCTTCGCCGGCTATGTCGCAGGCGGCTGGGCCGGGGCCCTGGCGGTGACCGCCGGCATCTTCCTGCCGGCCTTCGCCTTCTCCCTGATCCTGTTCGAACGGCTGGAGGCCGTGGTGGACAATCCGGCGCTGCACCGCGTGCTCGCCGGGGTCGCAGCGGCCGTGGTCGGGGTGATCGCCGCGACCGGTCTTCAACTGATGGGGTCCACGGCCGAGCGCGCGCCGAGCCTCTGGGGCGCCGCCCTCATCTTCCTGACAGCCCTGGCAGCGGCGTGGCTGGCGAAAGGGAAGTGGGCGCCGCCTATCCTTATCGTGACGGGCGCTCTCGCAGGACGACTGGCCTTCGGCTGAAGGTCGAGGCCTGGCGCGCAGATACGCAAGGAGTCGAAAGGGGGCCGTCCTGCTAAGGGTGGGCCTCGGCGAGTGGCGCCCAGCCCAGACCCTGCGTTCCGGCTCTTGGGCGGACTCCACCCATCTCTCCCTGGGTCGACAACCAAACATTCTGGACGGAGGCTGAAGACGACAGGCCGATCGTCAAGCCGGGACCATGCCCCGCACGCCAGTCCAATTTAAGCGAAAATAAAACGCCTAGGACAGAAAACATTCCCGATATTATTGAAATGATTTCTTCGCAGTCGAAAATCTGGTGATCAAAAGGATCCGTGTCTTTAAGATAATCCATAATCATTGCGTCCAATAACGCGGTTCTTATAGATAACCTTATCTACGACGTATGGTTCCGCTTTCTGGAATTTCTGGGTGATAGGGTGGCCCGATACGACCCCCCATCTTTCAGATATGAGTACTGAAACGGGACTTTAATAGCCTAGCATTTGTCCCGCCGCGCGGGCATCGCCTTGAAACAGCGCCGATTTGGACCTGCCAAACTCCGTCTGTGGGTCCGTTTAGGCCTTGGAGTTCAGCATCGGAACCGGACATAGGCCACGAGGCCGCAAAGCAGACGCCGCCTTGGTCAGCTAGG
>CAYWDO010000260.1:0-1947 GCA_964456995.1 uncultured Brevundimonas sp. | reverse complement strand
TCGGCGCCTCGGGCGCCCGCATCCTGACCACCCTGCTGCACGAGATGAAGCGCTCGGGCGCCAAGAAGGGCCTGGCCACCCTGTGCATCGGCGGCGGCATGGGCGTGGCCCTCTGCGTCGAGCGCGGCTGACCTTCTACCGGCAAAGTTGAAATTAAAGGCCGGCGGATCGCTCCGCCGGCCTTTTTGATTGGACGTAAAAATCCCTAGAGATCAGTCGCGCAGCAGCTCGTTGACGCCGGTCTTGGCGCGGGTCTGGGCGTCGACGCGCTTGACGATGACGGCGCAGTACAGCGACGGGCCGCCGTTTGGGTCGGGCAGGGCGCCCGGCACCACGACGGAATAGGCCGGAACCTCGCCGCGGAAGATCTCGCCGGTGGCGCGGTCGACGATCTTGGTCGAGCCGGACAGATAGACGCCCATGGCCAGGACTGCGCCCTCGCGGACGATGACGCCCTCGGCCACCTCGGCGCGGGCCCCGATGAAGCAGCCGTCCTCGATGATGGTCGGATTGGCCTGCAGCGGTTCCAGCACGCCGCCGATGCCAGCGCCGCCCGACAGGTGGACGTTCTTGCCGATCTGGGCGCAGGAGCCGACCGTGGCCCAGGCGTCGACCATGGCGCCCTCATCGACGAAGGCCCCGATGTTCACGAAGGACGGCATCAGCACGACGTTTTTGGCGATATGCGCGCCGCGACGGACGATGGCGCCCGGCACCGAGCGGAAGCCGGCGGCCTGATAGTCGGCGGCGCTCCAGTCGCCGAACTTGTTGGGCACCTTGTCCCAGAAGGGGCCGACGGCGACCGGGTGGTCGGCCGACAGCGGCAGGGTGGGGGCGTGGCCGGCGCGCATGATGACGTTGTCGTTCAGGCGGAAGGACAGCAGCACGGCCTTTTTTAGCCACTGATGCGTGGTCCAGACGCCATCCTCGCCGCGCGTGGCGACGCGGGCCTGGCCGGAGTCCAGCAGGGCGAGCGCGGTGTCGACGGCGTCGCGGACTTCGCCGCGCGTGGCGGCCGAGACCTCGGCGCGGGCCTCCCAGGCGGCTTCGATGACGGATTCCAGATGGGTCAGGTCGGTCATTGCGGATCTCCGTCCAGCATGGCGGTGGTCAGGAAGGGGCCGACGGTCGTGGCCCGATGGTGGATATGCTCGCCCTCGGCGGTGAAGGCCTTGGGTCCCACCAGAACCGTGGTCATGCCGATGGCGTGCGCCGGCTCCAGGTTCTTGGGCGTGTCCTCGAAGAAGCAGGCCGTGGTCGGATCGACGCTGAACCGGGCCAGCATCCGCTCGAAGGTACGCGGGTCGGGCTTGGGGATCAGGTCGGCGTCTTCCAGGGCGAAAACCCCGTCGAAGAAGCGCGTCAGCTCCAACCGCTCCATTACCCGCCGTGCGTGGCCGATCGAGCCGTTGGTGAAGATCAGGCGCGGGCCGCTCAGCCGCTCCAGCGCCGCGTGCAGGCCGGGATCGGGCGTCAGGACGTCCAGCGGCACGTCGTGGACCTCGGCCAGGAAGTCGTGCGGGTCGATCTGATAATGCATCATCAGCCCGGCCAGCGAGGTGCCGTAGTCGTGCAGATAGCCGCGCTGGACGCGGAGCGCCTCAGCCGACTCAAGGCCCGAGGTGCGCACCACATACTGGTTGATGCGCTGCTCGACCTGCTTCAGGAACAGGCTTTCCGGCGGATAGAGGGTGTTGTCGAGGTCGAACACCCAGGACCGGACATGGCGCAGGTCGGCGCCGATCTCGGTGGTCGCCGCCAGAGGCTGGCCCATGGAGTCGGTCGTCACTTGGCCTTCACCAGGGTGCCGGCCCCGAACTCGGTGAACAGCTCGACCAGCATGGCGTGGGGACGGCGTCCGTCCAGGATGACCACGGCCTCGACGCCGGCGCGGACGGCGGCCATGGCCGTCTCCAGCTTGGGGATCATGCCGCCGTTGGCGACGCC
>CAYWDO010000259.1:0-1953 GCA_964456995.1 uncultured Brevundimonas sp. | reverse complement strand
TCGACCATGACGATGCGTTCCGCATGGCTCCGGCCATCCGCTGCGGGCCTCTCCCGATCCAGCACGTCGCATAGAGCCCGGACCAATTGCAGGTTGCTGCGTTCAGCGTCGCCGCCGACAGCATAGGTCCGGCCCGGTGCGCCGCGCTCGAGGATGTCGGCCAGGGCGCGGGCATGGTCCTCAACGAACAGCCAGTCGCGGACGTTTGATCCGTCGCCGTAAACGGGAAGGGTCTCGCCCCGCAGCGCGCGCAGGATCATCGTCGGGATCAGCTTCTCTGGAAACTGTCGCGGACCGTAGTTGTTGGAGCAGTTGCTGATAATCACCGGCAGACCAAAAGTGTGGCCCCAGGCCCGAACAAGGTGGTCGGACGCCGCCTTGGACGCCGCATAGGGCGATCGCGGATCATAGGGGCTGGTCTCCGAAAACCGACCCTCGTCGCCCAGCGAGCCAAACACCTCGTCGGTCGAAACGTGCAGGAAACGAAAGGCCTCGCGAGCCTCGCCGGACAGGGCGCGCCATGTCGCCAACGCCTCATCAAGAAGGACCTGCGTCCCCAACACATTGGTGCGCACGAAGACCGCAGGCCCATCGATCGAGCGGTCCACATGGGTTTCGGCAGCGAGATGAGCCACAGCCTCGGGCTGGAAATCGGCGAAGATCGCAGCGACCGCTACGGGATCGGCGATGTCAGCGTGCACAAAACTGTAGGCGGAGTCAGATTCCAGTTCGCTCAAGGATGCGGCGATCCCGGCGTAGGTCAGCAGGTCCAGAACCCGGACCTCATGGCCGCGCGACAGCAGTTCGCGCGTCAGGGCCGAGCCGATGAAACCGGCGCCGCCGGTCAGCAATATCCGCAACGCTTGTCTCCTTGGCCGCCAGCCCAGCTGGGCTAGCCGCTAATGTCGGCCAGGTCCACAATCGACAAGGTCATGGGCGTGTCGCCGCTGAAGGGCGTCTCCAGGTCGCGCAGGCGCGGCCAACGAAGATCGCGGTCCGTCAGAACAGCCTCGTCCGCCGCGACGGGCCAGCCGATATTCAAATCCGGATCGTCCCAGGCCAGGCCCGCCTCATGCGAAGGCGCGTAAGGGGCAGACACCTTGTAGATGACCTCGGTTCCCGGCTGCAGGGTGACGAAGCCATGGGCGAAACAGGGCGGCACGAACAACTGATCCCCACTCTCCGCCGACAGCTTCACCGCATGGTGCATGCCGAAGGTCGGCGAGCCGGCGCGCAGATCCACCACCACATCAAGAATGGCGCCGCGAACGCAGCGCACCAGCTTGGCCTGGGCATAGGGCGGGCGCTGGAAATGCAGTCCCCGGACCACGCCTGCGGCTTCAGAGCGCGAATGGTTATCCTGTACGAAATCGCACTCGATCCCGGCGGTGCTGAAACGGGCGCGCGACCAGGTCTCCGAAAACCAGCCCCGGTCGTCTCCATGGCGCGACGTCCGCACCAGGATCACGTCTCCCGTCACGAACCCGCCGCAGCGGCCGGAGTATCGTTCGAGGCCATCTGCGCCGTCAGCCGGGCGTAAGCCTGATCCAGCGCCTCGTTGCGCACGAAAAGGGTTCGGGCCTGAACAGGCGGCGGGGGCTCATAGGCGCCGGGGTTGGTCCCGCCGTTCAGCGGCGCGCCATAGAAGATATGCGCCCCGATCTGTCGCACGCGCGCCAGTCTCTGCCCCCACGAGGGGCGGACATAGTTGGCGTGATAGTTGACTGAATTCTTGGGCAACTGGGCCGAGCGACCCTCATAGACCTCGCGCGCGATGCGTTCGGCGCGAGCCCAGGCCACCGAGTTGACCGCGCCTCGCCCGATCGAGCCGTCGCAGGTGAAGGTGAACTGGCAGGTACGGCTGTTGCGCTGATAGACGACTTCGCAGACCCGCTTGGGATAGGCGCGATGGCGCGAGCGGTTCAGCACCACCTCGGCGACCGCCGCCTGTCC
>CAYWDO010000258.1:0-1960 GCA_964456995.1 uncultured Brevundimonas sp. | reverse complement strand
GAGGACTGCAAATCCTTGCACCCGGGTTCGATTCCCGGTCAGGCCTCCATCGCGATTACAAACAGTTAGCCGCCCTTCGGGGCGGCTTTCTTGTTTCTGGTTTGCAGATCAGTTTGCAGTGCCTGTTCCCCATCCGATCCGAAATAGCGCGCCCAGAGCCGCTCTGCGTTGGCGATAGCAACGGTCTGGCGGTCAACATACGAAGACTGCGCGCCTTGCTCGCCGGCCACCTTGTGTCCCGTCGTCAGGGCCGTTTCCTCGGCCGTCCAGCCCATAGATCGGCGGCGCGTCACGTAAGTCCCTCGCTGATCATGGAAGGTGAGGCCGGAGATCTTGGCCAGCGCGCAAGCTTCGCGGAAGGCCGACCTGATTCCGTTGCCCTTGGCGTCCCACGGCCTGCCATCGGGCTTGTTCAGGACGTGAGCCGAATCGGTCTGGGGCAATTCATTGATGACGTCGGCCAGCCGCGAAGAGATCGGGATCGCGACATCGGTGCCGTTCTTCAGGCGCCGGGTCACGATGACGTTGCCGCGAATCGCTGTCTTCGGGAGTGCGAGCAAATCCTGCTGCGCCAAGCCTGTCTCGATGGCGAAGACCGAAAAGTGCCGCAGGGCATCGTGAGCATGCTTGTGGAGCGCCGTCTCGTCCGCCGCCGTCCAGACCTTCGAGCGCCGGTTGCTGCTGTAGGTGTCCCCCACCCCGGCGGCCCGGTTCTCTTCGATCAATCCTCGGCGCTTGCTCCAGGTCAGCATGGCGCCGAGGACGGACACGGCATAGTCGGCTTGGCGGGGCGAGGTCTTCGCCATTTCATCGCGCCAGCGGAAGATGTGGTCGCTGATCTGAGGCGACGCCATCGCCTGGATACGCAAGCCGCCGAACTTCGCCTGCACCTTGTCGAGTTGGCGCCGGTAGTCGCGCTGAGTGAGCGGGGCCAGCTTGGCGAACTCGGTTGAGCCCTTGTAGCGCCAGATCAGGTGAGAGACCTTTCCCTCGGCCGGCGCACGGCGAAGCACCTCGGCAAGGCGGGTATGGAAGTCGGCCGACCCCTCGCGTCCAAGAGCCTCCATCCCGGCACCACGACCGAGATAGCCGTACCGAACGACTTCGCCAGTCGCGAGCCGCTTCTTCTGAAACCAGACGCCCTTAGGCAGCGTCGTTCGAATGCTCACGCGCCCATGCCTCGATTTCGTCGATGATGTCCTGCGGCGTGTCGTTGGCCGCTGCCGGACGGATACGGATGATCGGCTCGCCGTTCGGCCCGGGAATCACGTCGAAGGTTTCGATGCCCGCCGCCCGCGTGGCCTTGATCGCCCGGGTAATGTCGGAAGCTTTGAAGGCGCTCATTGCCAGATACCCCTTCCCCGCTCCCGCGCCTGGCGTTCCTCGTGCCTATACGGATCGCCGTAGTTGGTCTCGGAAATGGCCAAGCCCTCGCGGACGAGGGTGGCCCCGAGGTCGCGACCGTTCACCGTGCAGACGGCCACGTTCCGCCGATAGCGGTCCGTAGCGGTGATGTTGCAGCGAGCGCCGCTGGCGGCAAGCTTGCGGGCGCGGTTCTTGGCGCGGTCGGCGGTGGTCCGCGCGGCCGGCGAACAGGCCCAGACGTCGGGCCGCTGGCGGCACCGCGTGAACGGGGCGAGCTCCCCGGCGTCGATCCCGGCCAAGCGGACGCGGTGGCGCGTGCCGTCGGCGGTGACGCAGCGCCCGCTGTCCCCGTCGCTCATCAGGAGCGTGGCGCAGATCAAGACGATGGGGCTCATGCCTCACCGCCATCGTTCGGCGTCGCCAGACGCGTTTGCAGACCGACCTTCTCACTGGTCGCGTTGAACTTCCGCGCCACTGCAGCTTCCAAATCGATGCCGTAGTGCATGGCGATCAGGTCGGCGCAGATCAGGACGTCGGCTAGTTCGTCAGCCAGTTCGCCGACCGTCGCGCGCGATCCCAAGATGCCCAGCCGCTC
>CAYWDO010000257.1:0-2029 GCA_964456995.1 uncultured Brevundimonas sp. | reverse complement strand
ACCGAGCCGGCCTTCCGCCGCTGGACTGACGCCGAACTGCGCGACCGCAACACCTACGTCCAGCCGCAGCACGCCCACGTCCCCGTCGAACGTCAGCTGAAGATGGCCGAGTTCAGCGCCCGTCTCGACGCCTTCCTGGTCGAGGAAGGCGCGCGGGCCTGGGTGCGGATGTCCCAGCGCGACGGCGGCCTGCTGCACGGCACGGGCTACACCTATCAGGTCGGCGCCACGCCCAAGCTGCCCGGGATGGAGATCGCCGCCGAGGACTATCGTCGCCTGGCTCGCCTGGCCCTGACCGACACCCCGCCGACCCTGGACCTGCTCAGCGAGGTCCAGTTCCATGACGAGGACGTCAACGCCTACAATATTCTGGCCGACATCCCCGGCACGGACCGGTCTGGCGAATACGTCATGGCCGGCGCCCACCTCGACAGCTGGGTCGCCTCTGACGGGGCCCAGGACAACGCCGCCGGCACCGCCGTGGTCATGGAGGCCGCGCGCATCCTGTCGGAGATGAAGGTCAAGCCCAAGCGCACCATCCGCTTCGCCCTGTGGAACGGCGAAGAGCAGGGCATCCTGGGCTCGCTGGCCTATGTCGACCGCTATCTGGCCACGCGCGCGCCGTCGTCGGACCCGGCGCTGGCCGCCCTGCCCAGCAACCGGACCTGGCGCAACCGCTGGCCGATCGAGCCGCGCCCCGGCTATCGCGACCTGGTCGCCTACTTCAACCTCGACAACGGCTCGGGCAAGATCCGCGGCATCAACGCCGAGGGCAATGTCGCCGCCGCGCCCGTCTTCCAGGAATGGCTGGCCCCGTTCGCCAGCATGGGCGCCACCACGGTCTCGCTGCGCCCTTCGGGCGGCACCGACCACGTCTATATGCAGACGGTGGGCGTGCCCGGGTATCAGTTCATCCAGGACCCGCTCGACTATTCCAGCCGCATCCACCACACCAGCATCGACAGCTATGACCACCTGAAGCCGGAGGACCTGCGTCAGGCGGCGGTGATCCTGGCCAGCTTCCTGCTGAACGCCGCGAACCGCGACGCCCCCCTGCCGCGCATGCCCCTGCCGACCGAACCGTCGCCGAGCGATCCGTTCGCCTATCCGGCGGCAGACTAGAGCGCCATAAGGCGAAACCTGAGCGGCGGCTACCGCCGCTCAGGTCTGCGTCAATCCGCCCTGCCTAGAATCGAACCGTCAGGAAGGTCCCGAGGTAGGACTGATCCTCGGCCGTACCAGTTTCCTTCAGGAAGTCGCCGGCCTTGGTGTAGTTGGCCACGCCCATCAGCGAGACATAGGGCGTCAGGGCATAGCGGGCGAAGACGCCGGTGCGCCAGCCGACATAGGAGGACTGCCCCTCCTTGGCGCTGCGCAGCACCATGCCGGACAGGGCGTAGAGGCCGTCGTCCTTGCTCTGACGCCACAGGCCCGCGGTGTTGGCGCCCAGGGTCAGCTTGGGCGTCGGGCGCACCGTCACCTCGGGCTGCAGCAGCACCATGTTGGCGAAGCCCAGATCGGTGCGCAGGGCCGCCGGTTGCGGGAACAGGGGGTTGAAGCTGTTCAGCTTGCCGTCGTTGGGGTCCTTGTCGCCCGAGCCGACGTCCAGGCGCACGGCCACGCGCGGCGACCACTTGACGCCCGAGAAGGTGCGGCCGCCGACGGCGGAGAAGAACCAGGCGTCGATGTCGAGGTCGCGGAACGCGCCCCACTGCTTGACCGCCTCGATCTCATAGTCCCAGGGCGCGACCTTGCCCGACAGGCGCACCGACAGGGTGTCGCGGTCGTCACGGCCCGGGACCTGACCGTCGAACGGCGTCACTAGGCGGTCGGTGTTGGCGTAGAGCAGTTCCAGCTTGGGCGCCGTCGCCCCCTGCCCAAGCGTCTTGGCAGCGGTCGCGCCATAAAGGCGATAGTCGAAGTTGGTGGCGTCGTCCCACGAGGCCTTGCCTTCGCGCAGGGCATAGCCGGCGAAGGCGCCGCCGCTCCAGCCGGTCGGGCTGTCGTACAGGACCCGGACCATGTCCAG
>CAYWDO010000256.1:0-2075 GCA_964456995.1 uncultured Brevundimonas sp. | reverse complement strand
CGCGGGTGAAGCTGAGCAGCCGCGCGGCGGTTTCGAACACCCTCAGGGCGTCGACAGGAATGCGGGAAAGGACGTCAACCATAAGCAAGCCTTATGCATAAGCCCCATCGTCTCGTTTGTGAACGCCCCGCGTCAACTGCATATTCCGGCTTCACGAAAGGAGGACGACCGATGGACTACATTTACAGCACTCATAAGGAACCCACGTGGGGCTGGATCGGCGCCCTGCTGGACGCCCGCAAGGCCGTCGCGCCCGTCGCGACCAAGCTCGCCGCCGCGCCCGCGCCGAGACTGCGCCCCCGCCGCGCCGCCTGCTGACCCGCTGACCCCGCCGCCGCGACACGGCGTCGCGGTCGGCCTCTGCGTCGTCGGAACGGTTTGCGCCGCTCCGGCGACGTTGGTCATAAGAGACGCTTCATCGACACCGAGGGGGCTCCGACCGATGCGCCGCACCAAGAATTTCCCGGCCTTCGCCGCCGCCGCCGCTCTGGCCGTCGTCAGCCTGAGCGTCGCCCTGCCCGCCGAGGCGCAATCCCGCCGCGCGGCGGCCAGCGCTGAAGCGCCCGCTGCCTTGACGCCTCGCGCCGCCCCCGCTGTTCAGCGCGCCGTGACCTTCGCCGCCATGCCGGGCCAGGCTTCGGGCGCCCTGGTCCTGCCGCTGGGCGCTGAGGCCGATCTGGCCATGCGCGGCGCCGCCCTGAGCCCCGCCGTGCGTGACGCCGTCGCCGCCGCCCTGACCGCCGCCCGCTTCGACTACAAGGCGCGCCAGACGCTCAGCCTGCACGGCGTCGGCGGCTGGGACCGCATCCTGATCGTCGGCCTGCCCGCTGACGCCAAGCCCGCCGACAACCAGACCGCCGGAACCGTCGTGGGCCGGGCCCTGATCGCCCAGCCCGGCGCGATGACCGTCCTGACCGCCGGCCTGTCCGCCGACAGCGCCGCCGAACTGGCTGCGGGCCTCGGCCTCGGCCAGTACCGCTCCGACCTGCACCGAACCACCGGTCGCGACGCCGCCGCGCCGGGCGGGATCATTGTGGTCGCCGATGACGTGTCCGGCGCTCAGGCCGCCTGGCGGCGCGGCGCGGCCCTGGTCGAGGCCATGGCCTGGACCCGCGACGTGTCCAACGAACCCGCCAACGTCATCTATCCCGAAAGCTTCGTCGAGCGCGCCCGCGCCGCCTTCGCCGGCGTACCCGGCGTCGAGATCGAGGTGCTGGACGTGCCGGCCATGCAGGCCCTCGGCATGGGTTCGCTGCTCGGCGTCGGTCAGGGCTCCGCGCGCCCGCCGCGCCTGCTGGTGGTCCGCTACAAGGGACGGGGCGCGCCCGAGGCCGGCCCGATCGCCCTGCTGGGCAAGGGCATCACGTTCGATTCCGGCGGCATCTCGATCAAGCCGGGCGCCAATATGGGCAATATGAAGATGGACATGTCGGGCGCCGCCAGCGTCGTCGGCGCCGTCCTGGCCCTGGCCAAAGCGGGAGCCCCGGTCGACGTGGCCGCAGTCGCGGCCCTGGCCGAAAACATGCCCGACGCCAACGCCATCCGTCCCGGCGACGTCCTGACCGCCATGAACGGCAAGACCATCGAGGTCATCTCGACCGACGCGGAAGGCCGTCTGGTCCTGGCCGACGCCGTGGTCTGGGCCGACACCCGCCTGGACCCCGCGGCCATCGTCGATGTGGCCACCCTGACCGGCTCGGTCGGCGGGGCCCTTGGCAATGACTACGCCGGCCTGTTCAGCCGCCACGACGCCCTGGCCGAGCAGCTGAAGACGGCGGGCGACGCGACGGGCGAGCGTCTGTGGCGCCTGCCCCTGCACCCCTCCTATGTCGCCGCGACCAGCAGCCCCATCGCCGATATCAAGAACTCGGGCGAGGGCGGCGCGGGCGCAGGCACAGGAGCTCACTTCATCGGCTACTTCGCCCGGCCCGAGACGCCCTGGGCCCATCTGGACATCGCCAACATGGCTTACGGCGCCGCCAGCGACGTCAAGCCAGCCGGCTCTGCGGGCTTCAGCGTGCGCCTGCTGGAACGCTTCGTGCGCGACTTCCAGCCGGTGGTGAAAGAGAAGGGGA
>CAYWDO010000255.1:0-2123 GCA_964456995.1 uncultured Brevundimonas sp. | reverse complement strand
AGGACACCGGCGGAAAACGGACATACGCGCTAGGATCGGAAGGTCGCCTTTCGGACAGGGCGAAATCAGGGTCTCCTTCATCTCCCCCGTGGCCTTGACGAACCTCACGCTCTTGACGGCCGGCAGGCCGTCCGGCGCGGGCAGAGGTCGTAGCTGACGAGCAGGAGGCGATCCTCAGGCCGGTGCCGGACCTCGTAGGACTTCTCGAAAAGACCGTCGTAGTCGGACGCCTCCAGGACGAGGCTGGCGTGTTCGACGATCGCTTCGGGGTCGCCCGCCGACACAGACATGCGCAGGGCGTCAACCTTGGCGTTGGCCTCGGCCTGTTCGGCGAGGAAGGCGTTGTTGGCGGCCTCGTGTTCGTCCCGGAAGTCCTTCTCGGCCTTCTGCTAGTGACCGACCTCGGCGGCGTGCCGGGAGCGGCCGAGCGCTTCCTGGGCCTCCCAGACAGCCACCGCTTCGCGGTGCTTGCCGGCGGCCTCCTCGCGGATGCGCTCCGCCTTGCCGATCAAACGGCTCCAGAAAGAGATGGTCGGCGCCGTGAAGGTCGGGGCGGGGAAGGGGGTGAAGACGGGCCTGGCCTGCGGGAAGCGCAGGGGCATGGGATAGGCGCTGCGGTCCTTCAGCGCCTCCCAGTCGACCGCGTCATTGACCGAGAGGGTGTGGGCCAGGATGAGGCCGAGATTGTCGAGCCGCTGCAGGGCGTCCGCCGTCATCTCGTCCGCCGACTCCTTGCCGGACTGCAGCATGGTCTTGACCTGATGCTGCTCCCACTTCTCGTCCCAGGCGGCGAGTAGGGCGTCGACCTTGCTCTGCAGGATGAACCGCTCCGGCGCGCTGAGTTCGCGGTGCAGGTTCATCTTCGAATGGCGCAGGTCGATGTAGTAGCGAAGAATCCGCGTGCCGGCGGCGTTCCAGCGCGCCGTGAGGGGACCGGCGACGATATTGTCGAGGTTGGATGATCTGAGAACGAGGTCCGCCATGAAGTTCCCCTGGAAGAACGCGAATCAATGAAGGCCGTGCGTTGGGAGATGTACCTCTCGACTACCAGGGCGCAACCCTGGCTATTTCCGCTTCAGGAAAGAACGCATACGTCACTGGCCGTTTGCGATACTTCAAACTGGGGTTCCGTTGCCGCGGGTCCTGAAAGCAAGCGTCCTCTAAAGTCCGCTAAGCGTCAGTTTGCGAACTAAACACCGCGCCCGAAGCTGTCTGCGCATACGCGCGGAATGTCGTGTTTACGAGTGACAGCGAATGACCGCTCGTGGCGCATCGGAGACTCAATGATCGTGTGAACGCCTGCGCCAGTTGAGGCCGTGGGCGGTCGCGAGCATCAGGCCTCCGACCACGGTGACAGGTGTCTCCCACTCATGAGCAGGCCATTCAGCAGCGGCCATGAAAAGCAGAAGGGCGCCGGAGCCGCCCAGACTCAGCAGCGCCCAGTTTCGATTCCCGTCGCTGAAGGGGCGCGAGAGACACCAGGCGGCGATGGGCGCCGCTGTTCCAGCGAAAGCCCAGTGCGCCCACGGCGCGTCGGCGAACAGGCCGAGGAAGGGCAGGCTGGCCGCGAGCAGGGGCAGGGCGAGGCAATGAACCATGCAGAGGACCGACAGGCCGATGGCCGCGACGTCCCCCCAGGTCTGGATTCGAGCAGTCATAACTTTCCAGTTCGGGAGTGCGGCCGCGACCCGGGGAGAGGTCGCGGCCCAGAGGATCAGAAACTCAGTCGAAGACCGGCGCGCACCGCGCGTCCGCCGAGCGGCGCCCGGTAGCGCAGGAAGGAGTTGTGCGGTCGGGCCTCTTCATCGGCCAGGTTGGAGGCGTCGAGGAAGGCTTCCCACAGGCCGCCGGGCGCCGTGAAGGTGTAGGCGAGGTGGGCGTCCACGAGAGTGTAGGTCTCGGACGAAGCCTCATTCTTCGCCGTCTTGTCCTGGGCTTCATGATGGACGGCGCCCAGAGAGGTCCGCCACGGGCCGGTCGACCAGACGATGTCGGCGCCGTAGCGCGAAACCGGCATGCGGGGCAGGAAGTCGCCGTCGAGATTGCGTCGGAAATACTCCCTATCCCAGGCCGGCGTGGTCGGCGATGAGGTAAAGGGACTGTAGCCATCGGGAAGGGTGAAG
>CAYWDO010000254.1:0-2159 GCA_964456995.1 uncultured Brevundimonas sp. | reverse complement strand
CTGGCGCACACGAAGCCGTCGAACTGCGTGACGGCGACAAGGAGATGTGGGGTGGCAAGGGCGTCCAGAAGGCGGTCGACGCCGTCAACGGCGAGATCTTCGACGGTCTGTCCGGCATGAACGCCGAGGATCAGCGCCGCCTGGACGAGGCCCTGATCGAGCTGGACGGCACCGACAACAAGGCTCGCCTGGGCGCCAACGCCATCCTCGGCGTGTCGCTGGCTGCGGCCAAGGCCAGCGCTATCAGCTCGAATCTGCCGCTGCACCGCTACATCGGCGGCGTTTCGGCCCGCGTCCTGCCGACCCCGATGATGAACATCATCAACGGCGGGGCCCACGCCGACAATCCGATCGACATCCAGGAGTTCATGATCCTGCCGACCGGCGCCGAGACCTTCTCGGACGCGCTGCGGATGGGCGCTGAAATCTTCCACGCCCTGAAGAAGGCGCTGAAGGACGCAGGACACAACACCAACGTCGGCGACGAGGGCGGTTTCGCCCCGAACCTGGCCTCGGCCGAGGAAGCCCTGGCCTTCATCACCAAGGCTGGCCAGGCGGCCGGCTATCTGGCCGGTGAGGACTTCCACCTGGGCCTGGACGTCGCCTCGACCGAGTTCTTCAAGAACGGCAAGTACGAGCTGACCGGCGAGGGCAAGTCCTTCGACGCCGACGGCATGGTCGGCTACCTGGCCGACCTGGTCGAACGCTTCCCCATCGTCTCGATCGAGGACGGCTGCGCAGAGGACGATTTCGACGGATGGAAGCTGCTGACCGATCGTCTGGGCGACCGGATTCAGCTGGTCGGCGATGACTTGTTCGTGACCAACCCGCGCCGTCTGGCCGCAGGCATCGGCGAAGGTCTGGCCAACTCCATCCTGATCAAGGTCAACCAGATCGGCACCCTGTCCGAGACCCTGGACGCCGTCGATATGGCGCACCGCGCCGGCTATACCTCGGTGATGAGCCACCGTTCGGGCGAAACCGAGGACTCCATCATCGCCGACCTAGCCGTCGCCACCAACTGCGGTCAGATCAAGACCGGCTCTCTGGCCCGCTCGGACCGCACGGCCAAATACAACCAGTTGCTGCGCATCGAAGAGATGCTGGGCGACCAGGCCGTCTATTTCGGCGACGGCATGCTGCTGAAATAGACGCCCCTCACAAAGATGTGTGCGACGCCGTCTACGAACCTCGGAGGCGGCGTTCGCAATTACGGCCAAGCTACGGTTCGTTAGGCATTTTCGGTCAGGATCGGGAAACCGTATCTGCGCTCAGAAGGAGCGTCCGTAGTGCCCGAACAGATGAAGCCCTATCTGCCGTCCGCCTTCCTGCTGTTGTTGATCGTCTATCTGGGCGTTCAGGCCCTGACCGGGCAGCGCGGTCTGCTGAGCGGGGGCGAACGTGATGCGCTTCTGGCCAAGCGCGAGGACCAGTTGGCCCACCTGACCGAGCAGCGCCGGGACCTGGAAGTCCGTGTGCGCTACCTGCGGACCGAGAGCCTGTCCAAGGATCTGCTGGAAGAGCGGGCGAGGGCCGTGCTCGGCTTTGCTGATCCGCGCGACTATGTGGTTCGCCTCAGCGCCCCGGCCGCGCACAACCCTGACGTGATCCGCGCCTCCTGAACTATTGTTACAGCGAGGCTGGCGCGCTTTGCGTTTCGGGAACGAAGGCTGCTAAAGCCCCTTTCCGTAACGATAAGAAGCCCTGAAACCGGGGCACAGCCGGGAGATGCCGGATGGCGAAAGCCGCCGCTCAGAAATCATCGTCCATTTCGGACGACACAAAGATTCCGAACACGCCCCAGGCTTCCAAGGAAGACCTGCTGCGCTTCTATCGCGAGATGGTCCTCATCCGCCGCTTCGAGGAGCGCGCGGGCCAGCTTTACGGCATGGGCCTGATCGGCGGCTTCTGCCACCTCTACATCGGCCAGGAAGCCGTGGCGGTAGGCGTTCAGGAGAGCGTCAGGCAGGGTCACGACAAGATCATTACCGGCTACCGTGACCACGGCCATATGCTGGCCGCCGGTATGGACCCCAACGCCGTCATGGCCGAGTTGACCGGCCGTATCGGCGGCTCGTCCAAGGGTAAGGGCGGCTCGATGCACATGTTCGACACCGCGACTGGCTTCTACGGCGGTCACGGCATCGTCGGGGCGCAGG
>CAYWDO010000253.1:0-2173 GCA_964456995.1 uncultured Brevundimonas sp. | reverse complement strand
AAGGGCGACGGCCTGATCCCGGCCGTGGTTCAGGACGCCGACACCCTGCAGGTGCTGACCCTGGCCTATATGGACGAGGCGGCGCTGCGCGAGACGCTGGACAGCGGCCAGGCCACCTTCTTTTCACGCTCGCGCGGCGGGCGGTGGCGCAAGGGCGAGACCTCGGGCGACTTCCTCAATGTCGTCTCGGTGACGCCCGACTGCGACGGCGACTCCGTGGTGGTGAAGGTGCGCCCGGTCGGCAACGCCTGCCACCTGAACCGCGTCAGCTGCTTCGGCGACGAGGACGCGCCAGGCCTGGGCCGCATCGGCCGTCTGGAGCGCACCATCCATGTGCGGGCGCAGGCCGATCCCAACGACAGCTGGACCGCGCGCCTGACCGCCCAGGGCCCGAAACGTGCAGCGCAGAAGGTCGGCGAAGAGGGTGTCGAGACCGCATTGGCCGGGGCTGCAGGCGATGAGGCGGAACTGGCCAGCGAGTCGGCGGATTTGATCTATCACCTGCTCGTCCTTCTCCATGCCCGTAACATGGTGTTTCAGGACGTGCTGGACGTCTTGGCGCGCCGCGCGGAACCGGCCAAGACCGATGCATAAGCCGTAAGGCGACGATCCCGCATGTCGGGACCAGGGAGGAACAGCACGAATGGCGGCTCTGATTCTGTTCGGCGGCGGCGGCGACCTCGCCATGCGGATGCTGTTGCCTTCGCTGTATTTTCTCGACCACGACGGCCTGCTGCCTGAGGGACTGAAGATCATCGGCGCTGCGCGTTCGGAAGAAAGCGCCGAGGAGTATGTCGCCAAGGTTCATGAGGCGGTGAAGGCCCGCGCCGAGGCCGACGGCGGCTGGAACGAGGCCAGTTGGGCGCGCATGGCCGCCCGCCTCGACTATCTGGCCGTGGACGCCACCGATCCCGAGAGCCTGGCCCCGCTGAAGGCGAAGTGCGGCGACGGCGAGGTGACGTCGTTCCTGGCGGTGTCGCCCTCGCTCTATGGCCGTATCGTCACGGCGATGAAGGCGGCGGGTCTGGCCGAGAAGAACTGCCGTATCGTGCTGGAGAAGCCGGTCGGTCGGGACCTGGAGAGCTTCCTCGAAATCGACGACGCCGTGGCCCACGCCTTTGACGAGCGTCAGGTGTTCCGCATCGACCACTACCTGGGCAAGGAGACGGTGCAGAACCTGATCGCCCTGCGGTTCGGCAACACCATCTTCGAGCCGCTGTGGAACAATCTGACGGTCGACCACGTCCAGATCACGGTCGGCGAGACGGTCGGGGTCGGCGACCGCTGGCCCTATTACGACGAGTACGGCGCCCTGCGGGACATGCTGCAGAACCATATGCTGCAGCTGCTGTGCCTGGTGGCGATGGAGCCGCCCTCGGACCTCGACCCGGACTCGGTGCGCAACGAGAAGGTCAAGGTGCTGCGGTCCCTGCGCCCCATCACCCCGGAAGAGGTCGAACGTGTCACCGTGCGCGGCCAGTATGTGGCGGGGACCAGCGAAGGAAAGCCGGCCAAGAGCTATGACGAGGAGCGCGGCCAGGCCTCGGACACGGAAACCTTCGTCGCCATTCGCGCCGACATCGACAACTGGCGCTGGGCGGGCGTGCCCTTCTTCATGCGCACCGGCAAGCGTCTGCCGGAGAAGCGCACCGAGATCGTCATCCAGTTCAAACCGGTGCCCCACTCCATCTTCGATCACGGCGACCGCGGCGCGATCGAGGCCAACC
Organism: uncultured Brevundimonas sp.; assembly: GCA_964456995.1. Lineage (GTDB taxonomy): Bacteria > Pseudomonadota > Alphaproteobacteria > Caulobacterales > Caulobacteraceae > Brevundimonas. The sequence continues at coordinate 446 of CAYWDO010000253.1, read as the reverse complement.
GCCTGGTCATCGAACTGCAGCCCGAGGAAGACATCTCGCTGTCGGTGATGAACAAGAAGCCGGGGCTGGATCAGCGCATGCAGTTGCAGCCGATCAAGATGAGCCTGTCCTGGGGGGTGAACGGAAAAGACGCCGCCCCGCTGCGCCGCCGCATCGCCTATGAGCGGCTGCTGCTGGACGCCATGAGCGGCGACAGCACCCTGTTCGTGCGCCGCGACGAGGCGGAACAGGCGTGGAAGTGGGTGGACGAGGTGTCGGAGGCCTGGTCCGGCGCCCACTTCAAGCCGTTGGACTATGTGGCCGGAACCTGGGGACCGGAGACGGCGGACCTGCTGCTGTCGCGGACCGGACGGAAGTGGAACACGCGCGATGAATAGCCCCGTGATCGAAACCTTCCCTGACGCCGCCGCCTGGGCCGAGGCCGCCGCTGCGCGGCTGGCAGAGGC
>CAYWDO010000252.1:0-2181 GCA_964456995.1 uncultured Brevundimonas sp. | reverse complement strand
GCGCCCGACACGATGGCGGTGTGGGCGTTGCGGTTCTGGGCCCAGGCGGCCTCGTTCGAACCTTCAACGATCGGACGCTCCTTGCCGAAGCTGATGGTGTCGATGCGACCGGCCGGCACGCCGCGCTGGATCAGATAGGTGCGCACGGCCTCGGCGCGGCGGGCGCCTAGGGCCAGGTTGTATTCGCGCGTGCCGCGCTCGTCGGCATTGCCTTCGATACGGATCGTGACCTGCGGATAGCGCGACAGCCAGGCGGCCTGGGCGTCCAGACGCGGCTGGGCTTCCGGGCGCACCGAATAGGAGTCCAGGTCGAAATAGATGCGGTCGCCGACGTTGACGACGAAGTCCTGTTCCGAACCCGGCATGGCGGCGCCGACATTGCCGCCGGTCACGGGGCCGGTCGGGGCGGTCGGGTACTGCGGGCCGGTGGGCTGGGCCGGCTCGACCGGCACGATCGGCTCGACCTTGGGCTTGGGCGCACAGGCGGCCAGGGCGGCGACGGCGGCGCTGACGGCGGCCAGCTTGATCAGGGTCGAAGAGTTCATTGGGTCGTCTCCTTGTAATCGGTCTGAGGACGGCGGCCTCAAGCTTGGCTTTATCAGGGTCAGCTAGACTGCGGCGTCGCGCCGCGCCAGCCAGGATAACGCACAGTTTATGGGAATGGCTCCGCTCGTGATCTCACGAAGCCGTAACCCGGTCAGGCAGGACAGGAATCCGCCCCCTGGCCGATGCCCAGGCTGGCCGGCGGGGCGTCCAGCAGACCGGACCAGGCCGGATCGGAACCGCGCCCGTCATAGCCGGCCTGCGCCACCACTCGACCGGACAGATCGACGGTCCACAGGCGGGTGTCCCCGCCCGGGCTCTGACGCGCAAAGGCGATATAGCGGCCGTTCGGGGCCCAGGACGGACCTTCCTCGAAATAGCTGGACGACAGGATGCGCTCGCCCGTGCCGTCGGACTTCATCACGCCGATGTGGAAGCGCCCGCCCGACTGCTTGGTGAAGGCGATCATGTCGCCGCGCGGGCTCCAGGCCGGGGCGGTATAGCTGCCGCCGCCGCGCGAAATCGGCCGCTGGCCCGAGCCGTCCGACCGCATCGTATAGAGGCGCGCCGACCCCGACCGGTCGGACGTAAAGACGATCTGCCCCCCGTCCGGGCTGAACGAGGGCGAGGTGTCGATGCCGGGATCGCTGGTCAGGCGCGACAGCTGACGCGAGCGCAGGTTCATCACATAGACGTCGGTGTTTCCGCCCCGGATGATCGAGAAGGCGATCTTGGTCCCGTCGTTCGAGAAGCGCGGCGCCAGCACCTGACCGTCGAACTCGCCCAGGCTTTCACGCCGACCCGTCGTCAGATTGTAGAGGTAGATGCGGCTGTAATCCTTGCCCAGGGCCACATAGGTGACCTCGTCCGGGTTGGAGGCCGAGAAGCGCGGCGACATGATGATCTCGTCGCCCTGGGTCAGGAAGACGGGGTTATAGCCGTCCTGATCGACGATGGTCAGACGCGACAGCTTGTTCACCTGGGTGCCGCTCTCGGACACGAACAGGACGCGCGAATCGAAGAAGCCCGCCTCGCCGGTCATGCGCTGATAGATGACGTCGGAAATCTTGTGCGCGATGCGGCGCCACTGCTCGCTGGTGGCTGTGAACTGATAGCTGACCAGCTGGCACTGACGGTAGGGATCATACAGGCGGAAGCCCACATCCAGCCGCCCGTCCGCGCGCGGCGTCGCCCCGCCGTACAGCACCGCCTGCGCCCCAATGCTCGTCCACTGCGGGAAGTTGGGCGCATTGGCCAGCGTCAGCCCGGTCTCGATGAAGCTGGCCGGGTTCAGCGGATCAAAGAAGCCCGACCGCTTCAGATTGCCGCTGACCACATTGGAGATCTGCGGTCCGTTCGGCCCGGTGAAGGGCACCACGGCGATTTGCAGGGGACGCAGCACGCCCTGATCGATCTCGACCTCGACCGGCGCAGACTGCTGCGGCGCGGCCGCTGGAGGCTGGGTCTGGGCCGAGGCAGGCTGGACCATCGCCGGGGCCGCCATGACGACCGCCGCGGCCGAGGCGAGGAGAAGGTGCAGACGCATGAAGGGGCTCCCAGAGTTGGACGGATCGTCGGTCCTTATCGCCAGACCGTATGACAAAAACCAGCTTGTGAAAGACAAGCTTGCCCCGGAAT
>CAYWDO010000251.1:0-2230 GCA_964456995.1 uncultured Brevundimonas sp. | reverse complement strand
GCCATGGGCCGCCAGCATCCCGTCCGTCGTCGCCAGGGTGATGTTGCTGGCCGGTCGGGCCAGATCGCCGGCGGCGAAGACGCCCGGCTGGCTGGTCTGCTGCTGGGCGTCAACCTTGACGATGCGCCCCACCGGACTGTCGGTCATCTCGCAGCCCAGGCTTTCCGCGAAGCCGCTGGATTGGCGCACAGAGGCGCCGACGAAGATGGCCTTCAGCGGGATGAAGCGGCCGTCGGTCAGCCGCGCGCCCGTCAGGGTCGGGGCCTCGCCTTCCAGCCGTTCGATGGGCGTCGGCTCGATGGTGACGCCGCGACGAGCCAGTACGCGCGCATCGTCCTGGCTCAGACCCGCCGGGTCCATGAACAGGGTGACCTGGCCCCATTCGGCGACGATGGTCGCATAGGCGACGGCGTGGTCGCCGCGCCCCAGGACGCCGATCGGCCCGCCGCCGATCTCATAGCCGTGGCACCAGGGACAATGCAGGGCGGTGCGGCCCCAGCGTTCCTTGACGCCCGGAATCTCGGGCAGAACGTCCTCGACCCCGTGGGCCAGGATCAGGCGGCGGCCCAGGGTTTTGGTCCCGTCGGCGAAGGCGACGGAGAAGCCGCCGTCGATGCGGCTGACGTCCACCGCCTCGGCCATGCGAAAGGCGGCTGTGGGATAGGCGGCGACCTGGGCGCGGGCGGCGGCGGCGATCTCGGCGCCGGGGCGGCCGTCGTGGCTCAGCACCCCGTGGGCGCGAGCGGCGAAGCGGTTCCTCGGCCGGTTGTCGTCGATCACCAGAACCCGGCGACGCGCGCGCACCAGTTGCAGGGCGGCGGACAGGCCGGCGTACGAGCCGCCGATGACGACGGCGTCATGGGGCATCGGATTTTCGCGCATGGGCATGGAACAGGTCTCTCTTGGGATGGGCGGCCAGCCGGCGCGAGAAGTCCGCCGCCAGATCGGCCAGGGTGATGGAATCCAGCCGCGCGACCAGCAGGGCGCGCGCGGCGGCGTAGGTGTCGGACAGGGCGTCGTTGACGGCCGCCTCGATCAGGCAGCCCTCGGCCTCGACCGGCGGGGTCTCGGGCAGCAGGCCGGGCTCGCCCAGGGCGGTGTGCACCTGACCCAGGGTGATGCCGTCCAGCGGCCGGGCCAGCCGCCAGCCGCCGCCGTGGCCTTTTTCGGACACGACCAGCCCCTGTTCGCGCAGACCCGCCATGGTGCGACGGACCACGACCGGATTGGTCGACAGGCAGGTCGCCAGCAGGTCCGAGGTCATGGGCTGGCCATGACGCTGCTCGTGCTCGGCCATGTGCAGCAGGGCGTGGAGGATGTTGGACAGGCGGGAATCGCGTTTCATGTAACTTCAATTGTTACGTGATGGGCCGCGCGTCAAGACGGGCCGCTGAAATTGTTTTCAGGCGTCGGGTGCGACGTCTTTCAGGAAGGCGGTGAAGCGGCGCAGGGCCTCCAGCGTCAGCTCGGGATGGTGACGCATGGGGCCGTTGCTGGTGGGTTCATCGAAGGCGTGGGTGCCCTCGGCGATCCAGCTTTCGACCTCGGAGCCGCAGTCGCGGATCATGGCGTTGACCCGCTCGGCGTTGGACACCGTGGTCAGGTGATCGCGCTTGGCCGTCATGGCCAGAACGCGCGGACAGTGCCGCCAGGGCTTCATGCGGTTGAAGGCCCAGGCGCCGATATAGGGATAGGCCAGCCACACCGCCTTGACCCCCGACAGGTCGCAGGACGCCGGGTCGGCCACGCCCATGCGGCCCGGTTGCGGGTCCTCGCTCATCATCTCCATGATCGACCAGCCGCCGTGGCTCCAGCCGGCCAGAGACAGCATCGACGGATCGACGTCGGGGCGCTGTGATATGCCCTTGATCGCCGCCAGCAGGTCGCCCGCCCGCTCATAGCCGCGCAGCACCAGTCCTGTGCAGACCGTGGTCAGGGTAAAGGCGCGGTTCCAGCCGCGCGGGCCGTAGGAATCGACGATGAAGGCGCGCCAGCCCGCCGCCTTCGCCGCCTCGGCGTAGCGTGGCAGATGGTCCCGCAAACCGCCGCAGCCATGGAACAGCAGCACCGCCGGACGCGGCCGGTCGTCGTCGGGGCCGACCACGGTCGTGTGCGGTTCCAGCATGGCCCAGCGGGCGTCGAGCATATCCATCAGCTCAGCTTAGAGATTCGCGATTGCGAGGAAAGGGGTCTTGCGGTTTCGATATATCGATATATCTATGCGTCAGTT
>CAYWDO010000250.1:0-2255 GCA_964456995.1 uncultured Brevundimonas sp. | reverse complement strand
AATGGTAGGCGGCGACGGGTTCGAACCGCCGACCCTCTCGGTGTAAACGAGATGCTCTGACCAGCTGAGCTAGCCGCCCGTGACGTGTACGTCAGATGCGCTTATTGCCCGTCTCCGCTCAGCCGTTCAAGGCGCTTTTCAAACCTTCCCCAATCCGGAAGCGCGCAGTGCGGGACGCAGGGCGAGCGATGGTCTGACCGGTTTGAGGGTTACGGGCGGTTCCCGCCTTCCGCTCGACAGCGATGAAGCTGCCAAAACCGACAAGGCGTACATCGCGCCCCTGCGTTAGCGAGGCGGTTACATTATCAGTGAAGGCTTCCAGCGCCAGTTTGGCTTGGTCCCGGCTGATCCCGGCCGCTTCGGCCATGACACCAATCAACTCTGTCTTGTTCATTTCCACTGCTCCCCAGCATGGTCCCGGCTGCACTTAAGGCCTTCCTGACGCTGACGTCAAAAGCAACGCGGCCCGGGTTTCCCCGGGCCGCGCGCTTTGTCATCTTGCTTGCCGACTGCCTAGTGGCTGACGGCGGTTCCGTCTTGCGCCGGCGGCGCCTGCGGCGCGGGCAACAGAGGCTCAGCCGCCTCGTCCCACTCCACCGGAGTCAGCGTGCCGGTCAGCGCCCATTTCAGCGCTTCGTCAGCGGTTGAAATCGGGATGATCTCCAGCGCCGACTTCACGTTTTCGGGCACCTCCTCCAGATCCTTCTCATTCTCCTGAGGGATCAGCACCGTCTTTACGCCTGAGCGCAGGGCGGCCAGCAGCTTCTCCTTCAGGCCGCCGATCGCCGTAACGCGGCCGCGCAAGGTGATCTCGCCGGTCATGGCGATGTCCTTGCGGATCGGGATGCCGGTCAGGACCGAGACCATAGCCACCGTCATGGCGGCGCCGGCCGAGGGTCCGTCCTTGGGTGTTGCGCCGTCCGGCACGTGCACGTGGATGTCGGTCTTCTCGAACACCGGCGGCTTGACGCCGAAGGCCAACGAGCGGCTACGGACGTAGGAGGCGGCTGCGGAGATCGACTCCTTCATCACCTCCTTTAGGTTGCCGGTCACGGTCATGCGACCGCGGCCCGGCATCTTGATCGCCTCGATGGTCAGGATGTCGCCGCCGAACTCGGTCCAGGCCAGGCCTGTAACGATGCCGACCTGATCTTCCGAGTCCGTCTCGCCATAGCGGAACTTCTTCACCCCCGCATACTCGGCCAGCTTAGCCTCATCTACGGTGATGGAGACGGCCTTGGTCTTGGCCATTTCGCGGACCGCCTTACGGGCCAGCCCGCCCAGAGCGCGTTCCAGCGAACGCACGCCGGCTTCACGGGTATAATACCGGATCAGGTCGCGGATCGTCTCTTCCGGCACGATCAACTCGCCGTCCTTCAGGCCGTGATCCTTGAGCTGCTTGGGCAGGACGTGACGCTTGGCGATCTCGACCTTCTCGTCCTCGGTGTAGCCGCTGACCCGAATGATCTCCATCCGGTCCATCAGGGGCTGAGGCATGTTCAGGCTGTTGGCCGTCGTCACGAACATGACCTGCGACAGGTCGTAGTCGACCTCAAGATAGTGGTCGCCGAAGGTCGAGTTCTGCGCCGGGTCCAGCACCTCAAGCAGGGCCGAGGACGGGTCGCCGCGCCAGTCGGACCCCAGCTTGTCGATTTCGTCCAGCAGGACGAAGGCGTTAGTCGTCTTCGCCTTCTTCATCGACTGGATGATCTTGCCGGGCATGGAGCCGATGTAGGTCCGGCGGTGGCCGCGGATTTCGCTTTCGTCGCGCACGCCGCCCAGCGACATACGGACGTATTCACGCCCGGTCGCCTTGGCGATGGATTGGGCCAGCGAGGTCTTGCCGACGCCGGGAGGTCCGACCAGGCAGAGGATCGGCCCTTTCAGATTGCCCGTGCGCGCCTGGACAGCCAGATACTCGATGATCCGTTCCTTGACCTTCTCGAGGCCGTAATGGTCCTCCTCGAGAATGTCCTCGGCCTTCTGCAGGTCGATGGGCTTGGTCTTGGCCTTGCCCCACGGCACGGACAGCAGCCAGTCGAGGTAGTTGCGCACCACGGTCGATTCCGCCGACATCGGCGACATGTTGCGCAGCTTCTTCAGCTCCGCATCGGCCTTGGCGCGCGCTTCCTTGGACAGCTTGGTCTTGCGGATACGCTTTTCGAGTTCCAGCAATTCGTCACGCGAATCGTCGGTCTCACCCAGCTCGCGCTGGATCGCCTTCATCTGCTCGTTCAGATAATATTCGCGCTGGG
>CAYWDO010000249.1:0-2265 GCA_964456995.1 uncultured Brevundimonas sp. | reverse complement strand
AGCGCCGGGGCCGGCAGGTCGAGGAAGCGCTCCTGATCCTGATAGACCAGTCCCCCGCGCTCGGCCCAGGCGTCGAAGTCCACGCCCATGATCGTCAGGGGCGAGTTCACCTCGGCGGCGCGGCGTTCGATCACCGCCATGACGGCCTCGGACTGACGGGCGACGACGCCACGCGCCCCGGCCTTGAGGATGCCCGCCTTCTCCGCGGCGACGCCCTCGATCTTGTCGCCCAGGAATTCGGCGTGATCCAGATCGACGGGGGTGATGACGCTGAGCAGCGGCCGGTCGATGACGTTGGTGGCGTCCAGCAGTCCGCCCAGACCGACCTCGATGATGGCCAGGTCGGCGGGGGTCTCGCTCATGGCCAGAAAGGCGGCGGCGGTCGTGCTTTCAAACACGGTGGCCTCGCCCGCCACCGCCTCGATGCGATCGAGGACGGCGTTCAAGGCCTCGTCGCTGATCAGCGTCCCGGCCAGACGGATGCGCTCGTTGAAGCGCACCAGATGCGGCGAGGTGTAGGCGTGGACCCGCAGGCCGGCCGCCTCGGCGATGGCGCGGATCAGGGCGACGGTCGAACCCTTGCCGTTGGTGCCGGCGACATGGACCACCGGCGGCAACCGATCCTGCGGATTCCCCAGCGCCGCGCACAGGGCCCGCATCCGCTCCAGCGACAGGTCGATGCGCTGGGGATGCCGGGCCAGAAGGCGCTGCGAGATGGGGTCCATGGGGCGCCCTTAGGCCGCCTTGCGCTTGCCGCCCATCAGCATGGACATGATCTGGCCCAGCGTCTTGGGCAGGTCGCCGCGCGCCACCACCTTGTCGACCATGCCCTTGCCTTGAAGATACTCGGCGCGCTGGAAGCCCGGCGGCAGTTTCTCGCGGATGGTGGTCTCGATCACGCGCGGACCAGCAAAGCCGATCAGGGCGCCCGGCTCAGCCAGATGCACGTCGCCCAGCATGGCGTAGGAGGCGGTCACGCCCCCTGTGGTCGGGTCGGTCAGGACGACGATATAAGGCAGTTGCGCCGCCTTCACTTCCTGCACGGCCAGGGTGGTGCGGGCCATCTGCATCAGGCTGAGCGCGCCTTCCTGCATCCGCGCGCCGCCGGCGGCGGTGAAGCAGACGAAGGGCACGCCGCGCTTCACGGCTTCACGAGCGGCGGCGACGAAAGCCTCGCCCGCCGCCATGCCCAGCGACCCGCCCATGAAGGTGAAGTCCTGAACGATGACGACCGCGGCCACGCCGTCGATCCGGCCAAAGCCGATGGCCATGGTGTCCTTGCGGCCCGCCGCCTTGCGCGCGGCGTTCAGCCGCTCGCGATAGGGCTTGCCGTCCGAGAACTTCAGCGGGTCTTCCGGCACGTCCGGCGTGTCGATACTCTCGAACACGCCGTCGTCGAAGGTGGCCTTCAGGCGCGTCGGGGCATTGATCCGCATATGCCGGCCGGACGGCGTGACCCACAGGGCCGCCTCCAGGTCCGAGCGGAACAGCATCTCGCCGCTGTCCGGGTCCTTGACCCACAGATTGTCGGGCGTGTCGCGTCGGCTGACGATCTTGCGGACGCCGGGGGCGAAGCGGGACAGCCAACCGCCGCGCGGTTTGTTCTCGGGATTCTTATCGGGCATGGGCGCGCCTTTAGACGGTTTCCGCGACGGAAGCACTAGCACGGGCGGTTTTCACCGCATCCGCCAGAGCCTTCACCTTGGCCAGAACGCGCGCGGCGACGGGTTCGTTCGCGGCGAGAGCGGCGGCCACTTCATCGACAAAGACCGAGCCGGCCACCACCGCATCGGCCACGCGGGCGATCTCGGCCGCGCGCTCCGGCGTCTTGACGCCAAAGCCGACGGCGACCGGCAGACCGGCAGCTTTGCGGACGCGTTCGACGGCGGGGGCGACATCGGCGGCCACGGCCTCCTTGACCCCGGTCACGCCGGCGACCGAGACATAATAGACAAAGCCCGATGTGCCGCGCGCGATGACCTTCAACCGGTCGTCGTCAGAGGTCGGCGTCGCCAGACGGATCAGCGACACAGATTGGCCGTCGAGCGCCGCGACCAGCGGCCCGGCCTCTTCCGGCGGGCAGTCGACCACGATCAGACCGTCCACGCCCGCCTCTGCCGCGTCGCGTGCGAAGGCTTCATAGCCATAGGACTCCACCGGGTTCAGATAGCCCATCAGGATGACCGGGGTGGCGTCGTCGCCCGCCCGGAAGTCAGCCACCAGATCGAGCGTTGACCGTAAGGTCATGCCCGCCGCCAGTCCGCG
>CAYWDO010000248.1:0-2271 GCA_964456995.1 uncultured Brevundimonas sp. | reverse complement strand
GGGCTTCCGCTACAAGTTCTGATCACGCTTCCACCGCACTCCTGAGCGGTGAGACCTAGGCGTCGGCGATCTGATCGCCGGCGCCTTCTTTTTTACCCGATGGCCGGCGTCAGGCCCCCGATCCGGCTAAGCGCCGGAATGTCGAAATGCGCCTCAAGCACCGCTGCGATCCGGTCCAGCGCACCGTCCACCCGCTCGGTCTGGTCGACGCCGTCCGAGGCGGCGCCCAGGTCCGCCAAGAGCGCCGCGCGCGCCTCGGCGTGGTCGAACAGCCCATGGATATAGACGCCCGCGATCCGCCCATTGGCGGACACCGCGCCGTGCGGTCGCCCTTCGATCAGAGCGTAAGGACGCACCGCGTCCGGTCCATCTGTCTGGCCGACGTGGATTTCATAACCCGCGAACGGTGCGTCCGAGACCGCCAGCCGTCCGCTCGTCTGGCGCAGCGTCTTCTCACCCGCCAGCACCGTCTCGACGTCCAGCAGGCCCAGACCGGGGGCCGAGCCGGCCACGCCCTCGACGCCGTCCGGGTCGCTGATGCTGCGGCCCAGCATCTGGTAGCCGCCGCAGACGCCCAGCACCCGGCCGCCACGCCGCACATGGGCGGCGATGTCCACGTCCCAGCCCTGCGCCCGCAGGAAGGCCAGATCCGCCAGCGTCGCCTTGGTCCCCGGCAGGATGATCAGGTCCGCGTCGCCCGGCAGGGCCGTTCCCGGCGGGACGAAGCCGAAGTCCACGCCCGGCTCATGCCGCAAGGGATCGAAGTCGTCGAAATTGGCGATGCGCGACAACATGGGCACGGCGATGCGGACACGCCGCCCCGCCTGCCCTCTCGTCGCCCGATCGAGCACCACGGCGTCCTCTGCGGGCAAGGATCGCGCGTCGGCCAGCCAGGGCGCCATGCCCAGATCGGCCCAGCCGGTGCGACGAGAAATCTCGGCGCGCCCCTCATTGAACAGAGCCGGATCGCCCCGGAACTTGTTGATCAGAAAGCCCTGAATCATCGCCCGGTCGCCTTCATCCAGCACCGTATGGGCGCCGACCAGGCTGGCGATGACATGGCCCCGGTCGATGTCGCCGACCAGAACCACCGGCACGTTCGCCGCGCGGGCGAAGCCCATGTTGGCGATGTCGCCGGCGCGCAGATTGGTCTCGGCCGGACTGCCCGCCCCCTCGACGATGACCAGATCTGCTTCGGCCTGGAGGCGACGGAAACTGTCCACCACCACATCCAGCAAAATGGCCTTACGGTCCTGATAGGCGGCCGCCTGCCAGACCCCCTCGACCCGACCACGCACGACCAGTTGCGCGCCGGTGTCGCTCTGGGGTTTCAGCAGGACCGGGTTCATGTCCACCGTGGGCGGGGTGCGACAGGCCAGGGCCTGAAGCGCCTGCGCCCGCCCGATCTCACCCGTTCGCCCCTCAGCGTCGGGCGCGGTGACGGCGGCGTTGTTGGACATGTTCTGCGGCTTGAACGGCCGCACGGTCAGGCCGCGATTGGCGAAGAGGCGGCACAGGCCCGCCACCAGCACTGACTTGCCCACGTCCGAGCCGCAGCCCTGAATCATCAGCGCCGCCATCGGCCCTCCGCGAACATCAAGTCTCATGACCGGCAGTAGGGCCGCGCGCTCGTCGGGGTCAACCAAAGACAGGCGTCAGCGCTGCCGTGGTTTGCACAGCGCCCGCGCATGGCGTCAAATCTTCATCATCTGATTCTCGGGGGCTTCTCTTATATGAAACATCTGCTCGTCGGCCTGTCGGCCCTATGCATCGCCACGCCTGCGCTCGCCCAGTCGGTGGACCGCGTCGCCATCAACGGCATCATCGACCAGGGCCTGAACCACAGCGAGGTGATGCAGACCGCCGCCTATCTGACCGACCGGATCGGCGGACGGATGACCAACTCGCCGCAGATGCGTCAGGCCGAGCAATGGAGCCAGCAGCGCTTCCGCGACTGGGGCCTGTCCAACGTTCGCGCCGAGGGCTTCGAGTTCGGACGCGGCTGGTCCATCGTCCGCTCCAGCGCTCGAATGACCGCCCCGCGCGCCATCGAACTGCGCGCCATTCCGGTGGCCTGGACGCCCTCGACCAATGGGACCATCAGCGCCGGCGTTGTCGTCGCCCCGATCACCAAGGTCGAGGACTTCGAAAAGTGGCGCGGCAAGCTGGCGGGCAAGATCGTCATGCTGTCCCGCCCGGATACCGGCTCCGAGCCCACCGAGCCGGCCTTCCGCCGCTGGACTGACGCCGAACTGCGCGACCGCAACACCT
>CAYWDO010000247.1:0-2297 GCA_964456995.1 uncultured Brevundimonas sp. | reverse complement strand
CCCTCTCCCATCGGGAGAGGGGGAAGGGGTCGCGACGGAAACTGATCCGGGGCGCGTTCTACTTCTCGACAGGGATGTTTTCGGGCTGAGGCCCGCGGAGACCATCGAGATGAACAAGACCCTTGGCGGGATCGCCGCCATCGCCATTCTGACCGTTTTCGGCGGTGTCGCCGTCGCGCAAACCGCAGCGCCGCAGCGGCCTGCGCGCGCCATGGCTCAGCCGGTGTCACAGGCTGACTTCGTCCAGCGCCGGGTCGAACGCCTGCGCACGGCCGACGCCGACCGCAACGGCACAGTCACGGCCGAGGAAATGCGCGCCGCCGGTCAGGCCAAGCGCGCCGAGCGCCGCACCGCCATGTTCGACCGTCTGGACGCCAACAAGGACGGCGCCATCAGCCGGGCCGAGTTCGAGGCGCCGCGCGCGGAAGGCCAGCGGGCAGAACGCGGCGAGCGTGGCCGGCGCGGACCGCGTGCAGAACACGCCGGTCGTCAGCATGGCGGGATGCATCGCGGCGCCCAGCGCATGGGCCGGGGCGGCGAGGGCCGTTTCCCCATCGTGATCGCCGAGGCCGAGCAGAAGGCTACGGCAGCCTTCACGCGGCTGGACGCCAACCGCGACGGTTCGCTGACCGGGGAAGAGCGTCGGGCGGGCATGCAGGCGCGCCGCGCAGAAATGCGCGAGAAGCGCCAGGAGCGGCGTCAGGCGGCGCCTGCGGCGTCGCCTTCGACGCCCGCTTCGGAGTAAGGAAGATGTCGGGGAAGGCGGTCAGACCGTCGGCCCGTTTCGTGAACGGCGAAAGAGGCTGGATTGGCGAAGACCGCCGACCCCGACGAGGAACTGGTGCGGCGCGTGGGTCAGGGCGACCCCGCGGCGATCCAGACCATGGTCGCTCGCAAGCTGCCGCGCATGCTGATGCTGGCGCAGCGGATGCTGGGCGACGCGACGGAGGCTGAGGACGTGGCGCAGGAGGCGATGCTGAGAGCCTGGCGACAAGCGCCGCGCTGGGCGCCGGGTCAGGCCAAGTTCGACACCTGGCTGCATCGGGTGGGGCTGAACCTCTGCTACGATCGGCTGCGGCGTCGGCGCGAGATCGCCACGGACGCGCCGCCGGATCGGCCCGATGACGGCCCGGCGCCGGATCGGGGGCTGTTGGCGATGGAGACGGGGCTGCGGGTCGAGGCGGCGCTGGCGAAACTGCCCGAGCGGCAGCGCGAGGCCATTGTCCTGTGCCACTATCAGGAACTGGGAAATATCGAGGCGGCGGGGCTGATGAACGTTAGCGTTGAAGCCTTGGAAAGCCTGCTGTCGCGTGGACGGCGGGCGCTGCGGACGGCGCTGGCCGATATGGCGCCGAATGCCGTGATGACGGCGAATGGGTAAGGCGGGGGCTGGAACCATGACAATGACCTACGAGCGGTTTGAATATCTGACCGACGCCTATGGCGGGGACCTGAGACGCTGGCCCGAAGCCGAGCGTGAGGCGGCGCGCGCCTTGCGGGATGCTGATCCGCGCGCGGCGATCCTGCTGCGTTCGGCCGACGGGCTGGACGCCCTGCTGGACGCCGCGCCGCGACCGGCGGCGTCGCACGCCTTGCGCGAACAGGTGATCGCCAGCGCGGCGGGGGCGGGTCTGCGGGCGCGTCGGCGCGGCGCGATCGGCCCTCTGGCCTGGTTTTCCGGCGCCGGATGGGCGGCTGCGGCCTGCGCCGGGGTGATGTTCGGGGTCAATCTGACCGGGCATCTGACCGCCGACGTGCAGGCGGACGCCGTGCTCTATCAGGCCAGTCTGATCAGTGCGGACGACACGGAGGTTCTGGGCGGATGACGTCACGGAGTTTGAAGATCGCCCTGGCCGTCTCGGTCGCCCTGAACGTCTTCGCCGTCGCGGCGGGCGGCGCCGTCTGGGTGGCGCGCGACAAGGTGGAGCAGCGCGTGGCCGAGGCGCAGAAGCCCGGGCGCGGCGAGTCCGTGTGGGACGTGGTCGAACGGATGGACCCGGCGGTGCGCGATCAGGTCAAGCGGCAGTTGCGGGCCTCGGCCATGCAGGCGCGGCCTGACTTTGACGAGGCGCGGGCGGCGCGGCGCGAAGCCATCGCCCTGACCGGAGCCGAAACCTTTGATCCGGTGGCGGTCGCGGCCTTGCTGGAACGCTCGCGGGCGTCTGAGGCGCGCGGTCGCTCGCGGCTAGAGACGGGCGCGGTCGAAACCCTGAGGCAACTGAGCCCGGCGGACCGCAAGGCCCTGGCCCCCATCCTGTCGCGCCACAAGGCGAAGCGGGAGAAGCCGGCGGCCCCTG
>CAYWDO010000246.1:0-2302 GCA_964456995.1 uncultured Brevundimonas sp. | reverse complement strand
GAGGTCAGGCCCTGCGTCGCCGGATAGACGGGTTCGGACAGGGGGATCTCGTCCGCTTTGTCCAGCGGCAGGATGTAGTCGGGGTGCGCGATCTGCACCTCGTTGTTGAAGCGCTCGACCTTGCCTGTGACCAGCCGCCGCTCGCCGCGCGGGGCCAGGCTCTCGATATGGCGCGGCGAGCCGGCGAACCAGATCAGGTGGACGAATCCGGTGTCGTCGGACGCCCGCATCTTCAGCGGCGCGCCGATCTTGTGCGGCGGGATCAGTCGGTCGATCAGGACGTCGAAGACGCCGATCTCGCCCTCGACGGCGGCGGCGGCGGTCGTGCGGCGGCGCTGGATGATCCCAGACGGCGACAGGAACAGCACGTCGCGCACCAGCGGGCCCGCCAGTTTGTGCACCAGGGGCGCGCTCCTGGGCCCCACGCCCTTCAGGGTGGAGACGTCCGCAAACAGGGGAAAGAGAATCTCAGGCCGCATTAGCCTCAGCATAGCTGGCGAAAACGGAACGGGAACGCTATCTGATCGAACTCTTCACATGAACGGACCGGGCAAGGAAACGCGTGGCCGAAATTGACGCACGTCCAGAGGACAATCTGAAGCACCAGCGCCTTGGCCGGATCTCGTATCGCGCCTGGCGACGGGGCTTCCGCGAAGCCGACATGGTGCTGGGCCCCTTCACCGATCAGGTCGGCCCGACGCTCAGCGATGAGGAACTGGATCAGCTCGAGACCCTGCTCGATGAAGAGGATCAGTACCTCTACGCCTGGATCATCGAGAAGGAGCCGACCCCGCCTGAGTTCGACGGGCCGATGCTGGCACGCATCCGGACGTTCATGCGCGAACACGTTGCGGCGGAAGTGGCCAAGGGTATCGGTTGATGAGTGAGGCGATGGCGCGGCGTGACGTCGAACTGGGCGGGGCGCCCGAGGGGCTGGACGCGCTGGTCGTCGCCGAACGGCTGAAGGCCCAGGGCGGCGTCGCTCTGCTGGTGGCGCGCGATTATCAGCGCGCGGGTAATTTCACCCAGACACTCGGCTTTTTCGCCAAGGACATTGAACTTCTTGAATATCCGGCCTGGGACTGCCTGCCCTATGACCGGCTGAGCCCGACCGCCTCGGTCGCGGCCCAGCGCATGGCGACCCTGACCCGACTGGCCCAGCGCGATCCGACGGACGCCAAGCCTCTGCTGGTCGTCGCCACCATCGCCGCCGTGACCCAGCGCACGCCGCCGCGACAGGCCGTCACCGGGGCCGGGTTCGAGGCCCGCGTGGGCCGCGATCTGGATACAGCGGCGCTGGAACGCTACGTCTCGGCCAACGGCTATGTGCGCGCCTCGACCGTGTCGGAGCGCGGCGAATACGCCATTCGCGGCGGCGTCATCGACGTCTTCCCCCCGGGCTTCGATGAGCCGGTGCGTCTCGATCTGTTCGGCAGCGAACTGGAATCGATCCGCGCCTTTGATCCCGAGACCCAGCGCTCGACCCGGCAGTTGAAGCAGGTCGCCCTGCTGCCGGTGTCAGAAATTCTGCTGGACGCCGAGTCGATCTCGCGCTTCCGCACCGCCTATCTGAACCTGTTCGGCGCGGCGGGCGACGAGCCCATGTACGCTGCGGTCAGCGAGGGCGCGCGTCGTCAGGGTCTGGAGCACTGGCTGCCGCTCTTCTACGACCGGCTCGACACCCTGTTCGACTTCCTGCCCGACACGGCGCCGGTCTTCCTCGACAGCCAGGTCGAGCAGGCCCGCGCCGAGCGCTGGAGCCTGACGACCGACGCCTATGAGGCGCGCAAGGAAGCGGCCAAGGGCAAGGGCGGCGCGGCCTATCGCGCGCCCGCGCCGCAGAGCCTCTATCTGGACGAAGGCGAGTGGAACAGCGCCCTGGCCGGTCGCGCCGTGCGCCGTCTCTCGCCGCTGGCCGCCGATGCGACGCGGGGCGGCGAGGACGCCGGCGGGCGTCTGGGCCACAGCTTCGCCGCCGAACGCACCCAGGACAGCGTCAATCTGTTCGCCGCCGTGGCTCAGCACGCCGAGCGGCTGAAGGCCGACGGCAAACGCGTCCTGTTCGCCTCGTGGAGCGAAGGCTCGTCCGAGCGTCTGGCGGCCATGCTGTCGGATCACGGCCTGGAGCACGTCCTGCCGGTGCGCGACTGGGCCGATGTTCTGGCCTCGCCCAAGGACATCTATCTGCGCGCGGTTCTGCCGGTCGAGCATGGCTTCGTCACCGATGAGGTGGCGGTCATTTCCGAGACCGACATCCTGGGCGACCGTCTGGCGCGGCCCCGGCGCAAGCGGCGGGCCTCCA
>CAYWDO010000245.1:0-2302 GCA_964456995.1 uncultured Brevundimonas sp. | reverse complement strand
CAATCGTGCCGATGTTGCAGTGCGGCTTGTTACGTTCGAACTTTTCCTTGGCCATGGCCAAACTCCTGTGGCCCGGGTCCAAAGCGGAGGGGCGCTTCTGCTCAGTTCTAAAAACCTGGAGCGGGTAGACGGGATCGAACCGACATCCTCAGCTTGGAAGGCTGCTGCACTACCATTGTGCTATACCCGCGCGAAGAATGCGTTGCCCCAACCCCCGTCGGAGGTTGGCGTTTCCGCACCCGATTCCTTCTCTGGGGTCCGGTCCTCTCGATCCTGAAAAACGCGCGTGGTGGGGGAAGTAGGACTCGAACCTACGAAGCTTACGCAGGGGATTTACAGTCCCCCCCCTTTGCCACTCGGGACATTCCCCCAGCGCGCGTTTTCAAAACCGGTCTGGATACGCAACCCAACGATCTTTCAATCATTTTGTCGCGAAAGCCTTCGTGTCCGGCGACGCCTGTAATAGAGGAAGCGCCTGACCCGAAGCCCTAGGGCCCAAATCGGAGGCCGTCTTATAGTGTCGTCATTTTCAGAACGCAACGACCGGAAACCCGGTAAAAAGCAGTCTTTCCACAAGCGCGTGGAAAACCGCCCAGAGAAAGGCTGGTCGCCTGCTCCGACAAGCCATTCCGGGGGCGATTCAGCCCCCAGAGCCCCGCGCGGCAAGGTCGAAGCGGATAATTTTGTCTGGGGCCGCCATCCGGTTCTCGCCGCCTTGGCCAATCCGGCGCGTCGCGGCATGGGCCGATTGATGGTCACGGAGGACCGCGCCGCTGAAATCGAACGGGAAAATCTGGCGAACGGCCACCGAATCGAGGTGTTTGATTCGCCTGCCCTCGCCCGGCTTCTGCCATCCGGCGCCGTTCATCAGGGCATGGTCTTCAAGGTCCAGCCGCTGGAAGGCGTCTCATTGGAAGAGATCGCTGAGGACGCACAGGGCGTCATCGTCATGCTGGACCAGCTGACCGACCCTCAGAACGTCGGCGCCATCTTCCGCTCGGCCCTGGCCTTTGGCGCCAAGGGCATCGTCGTGCAGGACCGGCACTCTCCCGCCCTGGCCGGCGCCCTGGCCAAGGCGGCGGCCGGCGCGACCGAGCGCCTGCCCTGCGCCCGCGTCACCAACCTGAGCCGCGCGCTGGAAAAACTGGCCGATCTGGGATGGCGAGCCGTCGGTCTGGACGGTTCGGCCGAGCTGACCCTGGAAAAGGCGCTGGATACACGCCCGACCGTTCTGGTCATGGGGTCCGAAGGCGACGGCGTGCGCCGACTGGTGGCCGAGCATTGCGACGTCATGGCCAAGATCCCCATGCCAGGCGGCTTCGAAAGCCTGAACGTCTCCAACGCGGCGGCTGTCGCCCTGTATGAAGTCGCGCGCGCCCAGCGCCCGGCCTGACCGACCTTCTCCTCCCGCCGGTCATGGATCGGCGGGAGCGAGTTTGCTGCGACGTCTTGGCGCAGCCTCTGGCGACGCTTAAAGAGCGTTGATGGAATTCCTTTCAGATCCCCACTTCATCAGCCAGGCCACCGCGCTCGGCAAGGTGCTGATGATCGACCTGGTCCTGGCCGGCGACAACGCCGTGGCCGTGGGCCTGGCCGCCGCCGCCCTGCCCCAGGAACAGCGCCGCAAGGCCATCCTGATCGGTCTGGCCGCCGCCGTCGTCATGCGCATCGGTCTGGCCCTGATCACCGTGCAACTGCTGGCCATCGTCGGCCTGCTGCTGGCGGGCGGTTTCCTGCTGCTGTGGGTGTGCTGGAAGATGTGGCGCGAACTGCGCGAACAGGCGACCCACGATCAGGCCGAGGCCGAGGCCGAGATTGAACGGGCACTGGCCATCGAACACGGCGGCGGCCCAAGCCCTGAGGAACTGGGCTTGAAGCGCAAGACCTTCGGCGCCGCCCTGCTCCAGATCATGATCGCCGACCTGACCATGTCGTTGGACAATGTGCTGGCCGTCGCGGGCGCCAGCCACGACCACCCCTGGATCATGGTCTTCGGCCTGATCCTGTCGATCGCCCTGATGGGTCTGGCCGCCAGCTTCATCGCCAAGCTGCTGAACCGCTATCGCTGGATCGCCTACGTCGGTCTGGTCATCGTCCTCTATGTCGCCCTGCACATGGTCTGGGACGGCGGACGCTCGGTGATCGTGCGCATGGGCCACGCGGATCAGTTCAACGCCTCGGCCCCTGGTTTCCTCGACATCAGCGCCGAAGAACAGGCCAAGCACATGAAACACGCCAGCGCAGGCAGTAAGGACGCCACCCCCGCCGGCCTAC
The DNA here is from genome assembly GCA_964456995.1 of uncultured Brevundimonas sp. Taxonomy (GTDB): domain Bacteria; phylum Pseudomonadota; class Alphaproteobacteria; order Caulobacterales; family Caulobacteraceae; genus Brevundimonas. The sequence goes on along the minus strand of CAYWDO010000245.1, from coordinate 28 downwards.
CCGGCGCGCGGGAACAGCGAACGCCGCC
>CAYWDO010000244.1:0-2310 GCA_964456995.1 uncultured Brevundimonas sp. | reverse complement strand
AGACGCGGGCCATGAAGGCGTCGTCCAGTCGGCCGCCGTCCTTGGCGAAATAGGCGTACCAGTCGCGCGGGATCGGCGGACTGGCCCCGGCGGGCGGCGCGCCGCCGCCCCAGGCGTCGAAGCCGACGCCGACCAGAACGGGTCCTTCGCGCACGGCGGGGGCGGGCACGGCCTTGACCGCCTTGACCACCGCCGCGACCGTCTCGGGCTTAAGCGCCGGATCGCCGGTCACGACCCAGGCCTTGGCCCGTCCGCCCGGCTTGACCATCAGCAACAGCATGCCCGAAGCGCCCGGCTGGACCGGCCCGGCGGCCACCGCCCCCTCGGCCGCCGTCGCCGCCGCATTGACATAGGGCGACAGGGCCGAGACCTCGACCCGCGCCTTCATGACCGGGTCGGGCAGATAGAGGACCACGTCCTTGCCGACCCAGACCTCGGCCGGGGCCTCCGCGTCTGGCGGCGCAGCGGACCGATCTCCGCCCAGATCACAGGCTGACAGGCTGAACCCCGCCAGCCCGATCAAAATCGCCGCCTTGGTCTTCGCTTTCATGCTGTCTCCAACCTCAGTCTGGGCGCTTCCGCCTCACCCTATCTGTTGCAGGCTGGGGCAGATAGGCCGTCACCCCTCAGGCGTCACCACCCGCGTGGCGCGGCCCGTCTCGTCCATGAAGATGATCCGCGCGCCGCCGCCGGCCGCCACGCTCAGCACCAGGCGCGCCTTGCCCGCGCCGTCACGCAACACCAGTTCCGACGCGCCCGAGCCCTGACGGCCCAGGAAGGCGCGCGGGAAGCCCTCCAGATTGGCCGTCTTCATCGCCTCTTCCTGCTGCTCCGGCGTCAGGCCCGCCAGGCTCTCCAGCACGGCGAAGTCGATCGACTCCTCGGGCCGGTCGTTGACGAAGACGCCGGAAACCCGGCGCGCGCCCTGCTGGAAGCCCATGATCTGGACCGTCTGGTCCTGTTCATAGCCGTCGAAGGTCAGGCTGCCGCCCGACGACTTGACGCCATCGGCGTTCTTGCCGCCGAACACCAGACCGCCGACTTCGGTGCCTTCCTCGTTCATGAAGAGCATCCCCGCCGAGTCCCGCCCCGGATGCGGCACCTCGCGCCCACGATAGGGAATTTCCGGGAAGGCCGTCTGGTTCGAAATCACCATCCGCAGCGTGCCGTCCGGCTCACGGACATTGATGCGCTGGACGTCAATCTCGGTGAAGCGGGCCGGACCGACGCCCGACACCGCCCCCGAGACCATGACCCCCACAAAGACGGCCGTCAGCACGCCCGAATAGGCGATCAGAGCCTTTTGCGCGTCGAATTTCATGATGATCCTCCCCATTGATCGTAGGTTGGTAGCGGATCATGCCGACGTCGCCCCGTGGTCAGTTGTCGCAAGCTTGGCTTTTACGACGGCCGGTGGACGGCGCAGATCTTGTTGCCCGACGGATCGCGCAGATAGGCCAAATGCATCTTGCCGAAGGGGGTCTCGCGCGGACCCGCCGGGTCCTCGATGGCCGTGCCGCCCGCCGCAACGCCCGCCTCGGCGAAGGCGATAACCGCCTCGGGGCTGGCGGCGGCGAAGCCGATGGTGCCGCCGTTGGCGTGACAGGCCGCCTGACCGTCGCGCGGCGTGACCACGCCCAGCATGCCGCGCGGCGTCATATACCAGACGCCGGGCCGGGGCTGATCGCTGAACGTGCCTGGCTGATGGCCCAGGGCGCCCAGCACCGCGTCATAGAATTTCTGCGACGCCTCGATGTCGTTGGCGCCCAGGGTGACGTGGGTGAACATGGTCTTCCTTCCCGATGATGCGCCGACCGGTTCGCCGGGCGCGGCAAGCTAGGCCAACTAAGTTTCGTTTAGCAACTAAGATAGCCAAAATCAGCTGTAGTCTAAGCTAACGGCAGCTAACTGACCTCGTCCGACGACACGATCTTAGCCGTGTAAAACCACGAGGAATTGACGGTGGAAAGCGCCCACACGGCCGTCTGATCCTTCTTGTTTTGGTCGATATTCAAGTGATGCGCTTTTCCTGGGGCATTCTTCCTGAGTGAAGAATCGATGATCTCGTCATCACTCAGATGGCGGCATTGAAGCCGACGCAGCATTTCCGTCACCTCGGCTTCCGACAAAGATCCCCACGGCAAGCGACGCTCATAGATCTTGGCGAGGCCATCGTAACCGGAGATTTGCCAAAAGCGCCGCTTCATCAGAACACGATCACCGAGCGGATGCTCTCGCCCGCGTGCATCAGGTCGAAGGCCTCGTTGATGCGTTCCAGCGGCAGGGTGTGGGTGATCATGGGGTCGATCT
>CAYWDO010000243.1:0-2347 GCA_964456995.1 uncultured Brevundimonas sp. | reverse complement strand
CGCGCCGACAGATAGGCGCTGGGATTGGGCGCCGCCCCATACTTGGCGCAGGCCTGGGCATGGTCGTCCAGCCGGCTGGGCCGATAGCCTGACAGCCCGTCCTGATAGCCCTTCTCGCCCCAGGCTCCGGCCAGACACTGCTCCTTGGTCATGGTGGTGCAGCCGGCCAGAACCACAACGCCCGTGGCGGCGATGGCGGCGGCGATCACAAACCTCATGTCCCTCTCCAAAGCTGGGCCGCGACACAGGACGACATGACGACCCGCCCCGCAAGCCATGCTATCTCGCCCTATGGCCGATGAACCTTTGCTGACGGAAGACGACGACGCGGAAATGCTGGAAGCGCGCATCGACGCGCCCGGCGTCCGTCTGGACAAGGCCCTGGCCGCCGCCTTCCCCACCCTGTCCCGCGCCCGGCTTCAGGCCCTGCTGGCCGAGGGCGCCGTGCGCCGCGACGGCCAGCCGGTCACCAGCGGCTCGGCCAAGGCCCAGGCCGGCCTCTACGCCGTCGTCATGCCCCCGGTCGTCGCCGCCACGCCCCAGCCTGAGGCCATCCCCCTGACCGTCCTGTTCGAGGACGCCGACCTCATCGTCATCGACAAGGCCCCGGGCATGGCCGCCCACCCGGCGCCCGGCTGCGAGACCGGCACCCTGGTCAACGCCCTGCTGGCCCACTGCGGCGACAGCCTGTCGGGCATAGGCGGGGTCGCCCGCCCCGGCATCGTCCACCGCCTGGACAAGGACACCTCGGGCGTCATGGTCGCCGCCAAGACCGATCGCGCCCACCAAGGCCTCTCCGCCCTGTTCGCGACCCACGACATCGAGCGCACCTACATCGCCCTGACGCGCGGCGCCCCCACGCCGGAAAGGGGCCGCATCCAGACCCTGATCGGTCGCTCGCCCCACGACCGCAAGAAGATGGCCGTGCTCAAGGCCGGCGGTCGCGAGGCCATCACCGACTATGTGGTGCAAAAGACTTTCGGCCAGCCCGCCAAGGCCTCCGCCGCCCCGCTCGCCGCCCGCGTCGCCTGCACCCTGCACACCGGCCGCACCCACCAGATCCGCGTCCATCTGGCGTCCAAGGGTTCGCCCCTGCTCGGCGATCCCGTCTATGGCTCGGGCAGTCCCGCTATCCCGGTTCGCGCCGCCGTCGCCGAGGTCGGCCTGACCCGTCAGGCCCTGCACGCCGCCGTCCTCGGCTTCGTCCACCCAGTGACCGGTCAGGCCCTGCGTTTCGAGACCGCCCCGCCCGAGGACATGCAGCGCCTGGAGGCCCTGCTGACCGACCTCTAGGACCGCCGCACTGACCAATTTGATCAGCAACTCACACTGTGCTAATAAGCATGCAACCGGCATGAGTGGCGCCGGGGTCACAGTCACGCTTTCGTGTGACGATCCGCCCCTACACATCGGGGCAACCCATCGCCACTTGGATCGGTTGAGGGGTGAGGCGACGGTGCACATTGGGTGGCCGATGCCGCGGAACCTGCTCTTGCTTTCGGTCGGAGGGACCACGTCTAATGGCTAACTCGACACTCGCGGTGATGTCGCCTGAACAGGGACTGTCGCGCTATCTCACGGAAATCCGCAAGTTTCCGATGCTCACCAAGGACGAGGAGTTCATGCTGGCCAAGCGCTGGTCTGAACACCAGGACGCCGAGAGCGCCCACCGTCTCGTGACCTCGCACCTTCGTCTCGTGGCCAAGATCGCCATGGGGTATCGCGGCTACGGCCTGCCGATCGGCGAAGTGATTTCCGAGGGCAACGTCGGCCTGATGCAGGCCGTCAAGAAATTCGACCCCGACAAGGGCTTCCGCCTGGCCACCTACGCCATGTGGTGGATCCGCGCCTCGATCCAGGAATACATCCTGCGCTCCTGGTCGCTCGTGAAGATGGGCACCACCGCCGCGCAGAAGAAGCTCTTCTTCAACCTGCGCAAGGCCAAGAGCCAGATCTCCGCGTTTGAAGAAGGCGACCTGCGCCCCGAACACCTCGCCGCCATCGCCACCAAGCTGGGCGTGTCGGAAGAGGAGGTCACCAACATGAACCGCCGCCTCAGCGGCGACGCCTCGCTGAACGCGCCCCTGCGCGCCGACGGCGAAAGCGAGTGGCAGGACTGGCTGGCCGACGACAATGCGGTGTCCCAGGAAACGGCTCTGGCCGACTCCGAGGAAAAATCCATCCGCATGAGCCTGCTCGAAGAAGCCATGCAGGAACTGACCGACCGCGAGAAGCACATCCTCACGGAACGCCGCCTCAAGGACGATCCGGTCACGCTGGAAGAGCTCGCCGGTCAGTACGGCGTGTCCCGCGAGCGCGTGCGTCAGATCGAGGTCCGCGCCTTCGA
>CAYWDO010000242.1:0-2355 GCA_964456995.1 uncultured Brevundimonas sp. | reverse complement strand
TCGGCGCCTCGGGCGCCCGCATCCTGACCACCCTGCTGCACGAGATGAAGCGCTCCGGCGCCAAGAAGGGTCTGGCCACCCTGTGCATCGGCGGCGGCATGGGCGTGGCGCTTTGTGTCGAGCGCGGCTGACGCCTCGCTTCAAGGGTGGACAAGCAAAAGGCCGGTGGAGCGATCCACCGGCCTTTTTCATAACTGGATCAGGCGATCAGAAGCCGCGTCGCCAACTGCTTAGCAGGGCGTAGCCGGTCGGCGACCCGGCGCGGTGCTGTTCGTCGCGGCTGGCCACGGCTTCCAGTTGCAACACGGAGCCGCCGGGCAGAGGGTGGAGGCTGCGGACGCTGAGGTCGATCTGGCGTCCCGAAGGGCTGGCCGAGAAGCGGCGCTCGGAGAAGGTGACGGGGTCGAAGTACTCCAGCGGCACGTCGGCCAGTAAGGCGCTGAAGGTCCCGCTCTCGATCCGTAGCGGCTGGGAGATCTCCCAGGTTAGGCGGCTGCAGCCCAGGGCCCAGGACGGGCAGTCGGACTGCAGGGCCATGCGCCAGGTCGAGCTGACGGCGGCGCTGGACAGGTTCAGGAACCGCCCCTCGATCTCGGTGCGGCCGAAACCCGCCTCGCCGCTCAGGACCAGCCCGCGACCCAGACTCAGGTCGCCGCCAAAGGCCGCGAAGCCGGTGCGTGACGGCAGGGCGAAGTCGGAACGCGTCGGCATATAGGCGCCCAGAGGCCCCATCTTTTCGTCCAGCGCGCCCATGCTGAAGGACAGGCCGCCGTGCTCGCCGCGCCAGTCCAGCGCCGCGCGGGCGTAGGACGACACGTCCTGCTCGACCGAGCGCAACGGCGCGCGGCGGTCGCCCGCCCCGGTCTCGGCGCTGACCGTCACCGGGCCGAACGCCATGGCGCCCCGCACGGCGTGATCGGCCTGAGCCAGGGCGGCGAAGCCGTCGCCCGAACCGGTGCGGAAGGGCGAGCGCGATCCTCCCTTGCCCTGCCAGGCCGCGAACGACATCCGCCCGGCGGTGACGTCGAACAGGGCTTCCTGCTTCACCTCGTCGCCCAGCCAGGGGGCGTCGAAGGGGGTGAAGCGGTTCAGGATAGGCTCGGGCGTCTCGACGGGCACGGCGGCGACCAGCGACAGCCGCGCCCCGCCCGGGCCGTCCATGGTCAGCTGCGACTGACGCATCGGCGTGGGGTTTTCCGCCTGATAGCTGCGGCGCGGCGCGATGCGATAGGCGGCGCCCATGTCGATGCGGAACAGCCGTTGATACTCGTCATAGCCGATGGTGCTCAGCGCGCCGGTCCGCCCCATGGCGTCGCCGAACGGTCCGCCGACATAGGCGCCCGGTTCGATGGCGACCTTTACGGCCGCACCGACCGCTTGCGGCGAGGAGGTCACGCCTACCGGCTGGAAGGCTTGAGCGATGTCCAGCAGACCGCGGCCGTAGACCACGTCGGTTCCAGCATCGCCCGCGTCGCGCGCGGTGCGCAGCAGGATTTCCGCCGCCTGCCGTCCCGTCAGATTGGGAAAGGCCTCCAGCAGCAGGGCCAGCGCGCCCGCTACGGCCGGTGAGGCGAAGGAGGTGCCGTTGACACGCCAGCAGCCGTCATTCTCGCAATCGACGATGACCTCGGCCCCGGGCGCGGACAGGAACCAGGACTGGGACACTCCGGCGCGATTGGAGAAGCTGGCGATCTGATTGGCGGAATCATGCGCCCCGGTGACGATGATGCCGCCGGTAAAGCGGGGATCGCTGGCGTAACGGCCGGGCCATTCGGGATTGGCCCCGGCCTCATTGCCTGAAGCGATGGCGAAGACCACGCCGGCGTTGATCGCCCGTTGCAGCGCGGCCTCGAACGTTGACCCCAGCGCGCCTTCGCCCCCCAGGGACAGGTTGATGACCTTGGCGCCGTTGGCGACGGCGTAGTCCAGGGCGTTGGCCAGGTCCGAGCCGCGGAAGCAGACGGTGTTGTCGGGGTCGTTACAGTCGCTGATGTCGGCGCGGATCGACAGGATGGTCGCGTTGAAGGCGACGCCGACGGTGCCGAACCCGTTGAAGGGCGCGGCGATCACGCTGGAGACGCGCGTGCCGTGACGGTCCTCGCCCTGGGGCTGATTGCGTCCGGTGATGATGTCGGTCGAGCGCGGCGAGATGTTCGCCGCCAGATCCTGATGGTCCAGCTTGATGCCGCTGTCGACCACGCCGACCGTGACGCCTCTGCCGGTGGCGCCCGTCTGCCAGGCTGCAATCGCGCCCGTGTTCACGACGCCGTAGTTGCGCAGATACTCGGCCGAACTCGCGGACGGAACGGCCGGAGGAGGCGGGGGGGGGGGGCGGCGGCGGGGGGGGGGGGGGGG
>CAYWDO010000241.1:0-2355 GCA_964456995.1 uncultured Brevundimonas sp. | reverse complement strand
ACAAGGACGCCTTGCTGAAGGAAGTGGTCTGACCTGATCGCTTCACCCTCTCCCAATGGGAGAGGGCTTGAGCCTCGGAGAGCCGAAGGCGATCCGCCAAGGCGAAAGGGTGAGGGTTTCCCGGCGTTCGTCGGCGTAAGCCGAAGGTTCGCCCGCCAAAGCCGCCCGCCCAAACCACATGGGCGCTTCAGCTCCCACCTAAAACTGAGCGCCACGGCTACCGCCGACTGACAAGTCCAACCCTCACCCTTTCGCGCAACCAATCGCCGTCGGCTCTTGGGCGCTCAAGCCCTCTCCCATTGGGAGAGGGGCAGGAAGCGGCGATTAGCGGAAGACCACGCGCACGCCAGGCTTGACCCGCGCCGCCAGCTGTTCGGCGTCCCAGTTGGTCAGGCGCACGCAGCCGCTGGAGAAGGTCTTGCCGACCTTGGAGGGGTCCGGCGTGCCGTGGATGCCGTAGGTGTCGCGCGACAGGTCGATCCACACTGAACCCACCGGATTGTTCGGCCCCGCCGGCACGATCATCTTGCGGTCGCCGCGGTCATAGCTGACCCGGTCGGGGTCGTAGGTGTAGTTGGGCTCGGGCGCGACGCCGACGACCGTCAGGTCGCCCGACGGCGCCGGGCGGGCCGAACTGCCGATGGTGGCGGGATAGAAGGCCAGCAGCTTGTCGTTGGCGTCGTAGGCGCGCACCGAGCGTTCGGTCTTGTCCACGACGATACGGGCGACATCGGCGGTCAGGTCGGTCTGGGCCACGGCCGCCACGATGATGGTCTGGCCCGCCTTGCCGAAATCGACGCCGGGGTTCAGCGCGCGCAGCAGGCCCTCGGTCATGTGGAACTTCTCGGCGAAGGCCTCCAGCGGCGTGGCGTAGCCGACGGTCGCCAGCTTGGACATGGCTTCGAGATCAGACGGGACCTGTCCGATGAAGGGACCGACGAGGTCGGCGGCGGTGATGGTGTAGTCAGCCAGAACCTTGCCCGCATCGCCGGCCGTCAGCCGCTGGAAGACCTCGGCGTCCAGAACGCCGTCCTCGGACAGGCCGGCGGCCTTTTCAAAGGCGGCGATGGCCTGACGGGTGTTGTCGCCGCCCAGGCCGTCGATGACGCCGGGCGAGAAGTTGGCGCGGTCGAGCAGGATCTGGGCGCGGGCGATGGCCGGATCGGGCGCGGCGGGCGTCGTCTGGCCGTTGGCGGCCGGCGGCGGGGCGGCGGCGAACACCGCCGTCTCAATCGCATCTCGCGTCACCGTTGAAACCGGCGAGGTGGCGGACGGCTGTTCGGGCTTGGGCGTCTCGTCGGGGGAGCCGCAGGCGGTCAGGAAGACCAGGGCGACGGAGGCGGCGAGACGCGATTTGGGCATGAAAGTTCCGATAGTTTCGGGACTTGCCGAACGTGCGGGACGATGGGGCGTTCCGCGAAATGATCCTCACTTGCGTAGCGGGGGAGGATCAGGCTCGGGCTGCGAAGAAGGGCTTGATGCGGGCCAGGGCGTCTTCGACCTGGGGCGTTGAGACGGCGAAGCTGAAGCGGATGAAGCGGTGGCCGTTGACCGGGTCGAAGTCGACGCCGGGGGCGGTGGCCACGCCGGTTTCGCGCAACAGGGCCTCGCAGAAGCCGATGCTGTCGTCGGTCAGGTGGCCGATGTCGGCGTAGATGTAGAAGGCGCCGTCGGGCGGGGCGATGGAGCGCAGGCCCATGGCCGGCAGGGCGTCCAGCATCAGGGCGCGGTTGGCGCGATAGACGTCGATATTGGCCTCAAGCTCGTCCTCGCAGTCCATGGCGATCAGGCCGGCGTGCTGGCTGAGGGTGGCGGGGGTCAGGAACATGTTGCCGACGCGGGCGCGGGCCTGGGGAACCTCAGCCTCGGGCAGCAGCAGCCAACCCAGACGCCAGCCCGCCATGCTCCAGTATTTGGAGAAGCTGTTGACGATCAGGGCGTTCGGCTCGAACTGCAGCATGGACGGCGTCGGGCCGACGTAGGACAGGCCGTGGTAGATCTCGTCCGAGATGACCGAGATGTTGCGCTCGCGGCAGACCTCGGCGATGGCCTTGAGTTCGGCCTCGGGGATGATGGTGCCGGTCGGGTTGGCGGGGCTGGCGATGATGACGCCGGCAGGCGCCGGGTCCAGTGCGCGCAGGGCCTCGGCGGTCAGCTGGAAGCGCACCACAGGGCCGCAGTCGATCTCGACCGGCGCCATGTGCAGGGCCTTCAGGGTGTTGCGATAGGCGACGTAGCCGGGGCGGGCGAGGGCGACGCGGTCGCCGGGCTGGAAGCGCATCATCAACGCCAGGACCAGCGCGGGCGAGGCGCCGGCGGTCATGACGATCCGCTCGGGATCGACGGCCACACCGT
>CAYWDO010000240.1:0-2369 GCA_964456995.1 uncultured Brevundimonas sp. | reverse complement strand
CTGCTGCACGGGGTCATGCATTTCGACGGGCGGTTCTGGCGCACCCTGCCGCTACTGGTCATCAATCCCGGGCGACTGACGCGGGAATGGGTGCAGGGTAGGCGGACGCGCTACGTCTCGCCGCTAGCCATGTTCCTGTTCACCCTGTTCGTGATGTTCTTCGCGCTCAGCTTCATGCCGCACCCCGAGGTGGGCAATCCGCCGCTTCAGGCGCAGATCGCCGAACAGCGGGCCGATGTGGTCAAGGCCGAAAAGGAGTTGGCCGAGGCTCGCGTCAACGCTGAGGCGTCCCGCGAGGACGCGGTGACCAACGGGGCCCAGCAAGGCCTGACATCGGGCGTTCTGGCGACGGTCGAAGGGGCGGTGATTCAGGAGAAGGCGCGTCTGGCCCGGCTTGAAAATGAACTGGTCGAGGGCCGCAAGGACGGCCTGACGCCGGGCAGCTGGCAGGCCAGCATGGCCGACATCGCCAAGGACGTGAGCGACGGCGACGAGAGCAATGGCGTCAAGGCCACCGCAGGCTGGTCCAAGGCCAAGGTCAATGAGCACAGCTTTATTGGGACTGTGGCCAAGAAGCTGAAGAACCCCGATCTGGCGCTCTATAAGTTCCAGCAGACGATGTACAAGTTCGCCTTCCTTCTGGTGCCGCTGTCGATCCCGTTCGTGGCCCTGATGTTCCTGTGGAAGCGGGGCTTCACGCTGTACGATCACGGGGTCTTCGTTCTCTATTCCCTGACCTTCATGTCGCTGCTGCTGATGGCGGTGGTGCTCGTGGCGACCACGCTGAAGGGGGCCGGCGGCTTCGCCATGGGAGCGGCCAGCCTGATCGCCCCGGTGCATATGTTCGCCCAGTTGAGGGGCGCCTACAGTCTGAGGATCTTCTCGGCGCTGTGGCGGACCTTCGCCCTGCTGATCTTCTGCAATATCGCCGCGACCCTGTTCATCCTGGCCATCATCTATCTGGGGCTTGGTCATTGATGGGGATGGCGATCTCGGCCTTGCGGACGCCGCAAATCGGTGGGACGACTTAAGACATGCTGAAGCTGCCATTCCGACTGACCAAAACCGCCGCGATGACGGCGATCGGCCTGACCCTGATCGGGGGGGCGGTGGTCGCCCAGGTCGCGCCGATGGAGCCTGTCCAATGGGACAAGCGACGTCTGGATCAACTGGACCGCAACGTCCGCCGTCTGGAGCGCGCCCTGACCCAGAGGAACGCCGCCGGCCAGCCCGTCCTGGTCGAGCCGGACCCCGAGGTCGTGGCCATGCAGGGCCAGCTTCAGATCATGGAGCGCCGGCTGTCGGACCTGGAGCAGACCTTCCAGCGGGTGAACGCCGACGGCGAGCGCCTGACCTTCCAGCTGGATGAGGCGACGCGCGACAACGCCGCCCTGGGCCGCCGCCTGCGCGACGCCGAGGGCCGCATCGAGAAGATCGAAAAGGCGGCTGTCGAAGAAGCCGAACTGAACGGTCCCATCGTCGCCAACTCGCCGACCGGCGACGCAGGCCAGGACCTGACGGCGGCGCTGCGCCTGCTGGGCACCGACGGCCCGCGCGGGCAGAGGGCGCTGGAGACGGTCATCGTCACCTGGCCCAATACGCCGCAATCGCGCGAGGCCAACAGCCGTCTGGGCGACCTCTATGTCGCCGCGCGCGACAACGCCGCCGCCGTGCCCGCCTACGCCGCCGCCCTGAACGGCTGGCCGCGCACGCCCTGGGCGCCGGAGACGACGCTGAAGCTGGCCGAGGCCCTGCGCGCCACCGACCGGGCGACCCAGGCCTGCGGCGCCCTGACCGAGTTCACGCGTCGCTACGCCGAGACGGCGACGGCGGCGCAGAAGACCCGCGCCACGCAGTTGCGCACACGCGCCGCCTGCACCTGAACGCGGCCGACGCGGAAGGCCTGACCGGCCGGGTCTTCGCCCGGCTGGAGGCGAGGCTGGATGCGGGGCGGGCTGAGCCTGTGGCGCTGGCGCTTTCGGGCGGCGGGGATTCGATGGCCCTGCTGCATCTGGCCGCCGGCTGGGCGAAGACGCGCGGGCGGCGGCTGCTGGCCCTGACGGTGGATCACAATCTCAATGCCATGAGCGCGGACTGGACCCGGTTCGCGGGCGAGGCCGCGCGGGCGGTCGGCGTCGACTGGCGCGGGCTGAGCTGGGATGCGCCCGTTACTGGACCCGGCCTGACGGCGCGGGCGCGGACGGCGCGGCACGGGCTGATCGCCGAGGCGGCGCGGGCGGCGGGGGCGCGGGTGGTGCTGCTGGCCCAGACGGCGGATGACGTGGCCGAGGCCGACTGGATGCGGGCGCGCGGCTCGACCCTGGGGCGGGTGCGCGAATGGTCGCCGTCGCCGGTCTGGCCGCAGGGGC
>CAYWDO010000239.1:0-2462 GCA_964456995.1 uncultured Brevundimonas sp. | reverse complement strand
TACGCCGCCTCGAAGCGGCGGGCGCGAAACGGATCGAGGCCGTCAGCTTCGTCCATCCCAAATACGTGCCCCAGATGGCCGGCGCCGAAGAGGTCATGACCGCCCTGTCCCCCGCCGAGGGCCACAGCCGCATCGGACTGGTCCTGAACGGCAAGGGCTATGATCGGGCGCTGGGCACGGCGGTGGATGAGGTCAACATCGCCATGTCCGCCACCGACGGCTTCGGCCTGAAGAACCAGGGCCTGAACGTCGACCAGCAGGTGCAGATGCTGGCTGACATCATGGCGGGCCGCCGCAACGCTGAGGGCGCGCCCGGCGCGACGCCGAAGCTGACGGCCACCCTGTCCTGCGTCTGGGGCTGCCCCTTCGACGGCGAGGTCTCGGTCGAACAGGTCAGCGAACTGGTGGCCCGCATCGCGGCCCTGGGCGTCGAGGAGATCGCCCTGGCCGACACCATCGGCGTGGGCGATCCGTGGAGCGTCACGAAAAAGGTTGAGGCCGCCCGCAAGGCCGCGCCGGATGCTGTCCTGCGCCTGCATTTCCACGACACCCGCAATACCGGCCTAGCCAACGCCTATGCCGGGGTCGAGGCCGGGGTGGACATTCTGGACGCCTCGGTCGGCGGCATCGGCGGCTGCCCCTTCGCCCCCGGCGCGACCGGCAACATCGCCACCGAGGACCTGGTCTATATGCTCGAACGCGCCGGCTACTCGACCGGCTACGACCTAGACCAGTTGATCGAAAGCGCCCGCTGGATCGGCGAGCAGATCGACAAGCCCCGCCTCAGCGCCCTGAGCCGCGCCGGCAGATGGCCCCACTAAAGAACATTAGGACGCTGCCCCTGACCTGAAGCGGCCCAGGCTTGCGGACCACCGTCGAACCCAACGCCAAGGCGCCTGGCCTTCCGCTCTCTTCTGTCGATAGTTTTTCAGCAGCCGAGGGTATTTCTTGTCCTGGGGGTCCAGCGTGATCGCGCGCGCCGTCGCCTCAATAGCCGCGTCATACTGGCCCGCTCCCCACAAGACCGCGCTTTCCCACGCGTGCAGGTGCGCCATATGGGGCCAGGTCGCCACCACTTCTCTTGCCGTCGCCAGAGCCTCGGCAGGTCGGTTCGCCGCCATCAGGGCGTTAACATAGTGCACGAGATAGTTCGGGTCGCCATTCGTCAGCGCGGTCACGCGCTCCATCTCGGCGATGGCCTCGTCGTGTTCACCCGCGCGTGACAAGATTCGCGCCAGCGTCGTTCCGACCAGTGGATTACCGGGCGCTCTCTCAACCGACAGACGGGCGAGAGACAGGGCCAACTCCTGCCTATAGCCAGGTTGCGCTTGAGCAAGGTTGGAAACGTACAAGCTGCTCGTCCGGCGCGCCAAACGCGCCTGCCTGTTGAAGCTAGGTCCGTCCAACTCCCCGGACAGCGTCTGGAAGACCAGGGGCTTGAGCAGCCCGACTTCCCCCAGATAGGTCGTCGCTGGATGGGAGACATGGGGCAGACGGATGGCGGTGATCGCGATGTCCGCCTGTATGAGTGCGATGTGCCGCCCATCCTCGGACGCTGGATCAAACACCACCACCGGACGCGCCGCGCTCGTCAGGCGCCCGTCGATTTCCGGCAGCCAACGGATGCGGCGGCTGTCCTGGATCCAGCGCTTCTCGAAGGGAACCTTCCTGGGATCGATTGAATACTGCGGCGAAATCGCCAGGACCGCATTGGCCCCCGCCGCATCGGAAAAGCGAAGGGCGGCGTAGCCGCCCATGCTTGAGCCATAGGTCATGACCCGCTCAGCCCCGGATGTGGCCTGGCGAACAGCCTTCATCGCCTCGCCCATCTCGGGGTACTGATACCAGTCTTCGCGTGCGCCCATCACGTGAAGCGCCGAAATTCCGGCTTCGGCAAGAAACTCCTGACCAAAGCCAGATCGATCGAAGCCGTGCCCTATGCCGTAATTATCAAACGTCACCACCCAACGGCTGGTGTCCGAAGCGGGGATGCTGCGAACAACGACGTTTTCGCTGAAGAAGAGGTCCGACATTCAGTCTCCTTGACCGAACTCCTTAGACCGATTTTAGGCGCCCGGAGAAGATTATGGCGCGCCGTCGCCACAGCGCGCCGCAAACATCTTACAAGTTCAGCAACGCGGGATCGCCGCCCTGCGCCGCGATGTTGACGCTGATGGCCTTTTCGGCGGCATAGCGGATCAGGCTGTTGGGGCCGCCGGCTTTCGGGCCGGTGCCGGAGAGGCCTTCGCCGCCGAACGGCTGCACGCCGACGACGGCGCCGATGATCGAGCGGTTCACATAGACGTTGCCCGCCGGAACCAGACGCACGACCTCGTCGGCGAAGGCCTCGATACGGCTGTGGACGCCCAGCGTCAGGCCGTAGCCGCGCGCGGCCAGCTTGGCGGCGACCGACTTCAGGTCCTTCGAGTCATAGCGATAGACGTGCAGGATCGGGCCGAAGA
>CAYWDO010000238.1:0-2465 GCA_964456995.1 uncultured Brevundimonas sp. | reverse complement strand
GGTGGCGCAGGCCGCCAGGGACAGGGCCGCACAGGCGGCGACGATAGCTTTGATTCTCATGGATCCCCCCGGATCGAAAACTCCCGACGGACGTCGGGAGATAACGAAGTTCTATCACGCTGCCGAAAGGTGTCCAGCGCCGTCGCTACAGGCGTGGTTGACCAGCGAGGCGCGGCGGAGGACGCTGGCTGACCTTTTGGAACAAAGGCTTTTCGCCCATGCCGACCGACCTGCCCATCTCCGTCCGCGCGCCGCGCCTGGCCGTGCTGATCGACGGGGAGAACGCCTCGGCGCGGATCGCGGAGGCCCTGTTCACCGAGATCGCGACCTTGGGCGAGGCCTCGGCCCGGCGCATCTATGGCGATGCGGCCAGCCCGTCGCTGAAGGGCTGGATCGAGGTCCTGCCACGCTGGGCCATTCAGTGGCAGCAGAATTTCGCCAACACCCGGGGCAAGAACTCGGGCGACATCGCCCTGGTCATCGACGCCATGGACCTGTTGCATTCGGGGCGGTTCGACGGCTTCTGCCTGGTGTCGTCGGACAGCGACTTCACCCGGCTGGCGGCGCGCATCCGCGAACAGGGGGTGCCGGTCTATGGCTTTGGCGAGCGCAAGACGCCCGAGAGCTTCCGCCAGGCCTGCACCCGTTTCATCTATACCGAGAACCTGACCGGCCGTCCCGCCGGGACGGGCGAGGAGGTCGAGACCGCCAGCCCGCCGCCCGCGTCGCGCAAGCCTTCCGAGGCGACGCGTCTGATCGCCGCCGCCATCGCCGACATGGACGAGGACGGCGACGGCTGGGTCAATATCGGCGGCATCGGCAACCGGCTGCGGAACGCCTATTCCGACTTTGACCAGCGCACCTATGGCTACGCCAAGCTGTCCGACCTGATCCGCGCCACAGGCCGGTTCGACGTGGAGGCCGGGGCCGGCGGGGCCATGCGGGTGCGCGTCAAACCGCGCTGAACAAGCGGGGCCGTTCGGATACCGATGTTGTCACCCGCCGCAATTGGAGTCAGGATGGGTTTGAACCCTTCGCGCGCAGGAGCTCGCCATGCTGTTGATCACCGCCGCCGCCCTGGCCCTCATGGGCGCCCCCGCCATTCAGGATGAGGGCGAGGCTCGTCCGCGCGTCGTCTCCAGCACCCCGTCACGCGCCATCTCCGCGCGCGCGCCCAGCGTGCCGGACGGCCCCACCCGCACGGTCTGCAGCCGCGAACGGTCGATGGACAGCAACATCATGCGCCGCGTCTGTCGCGAGGTGCCGATCAACACGGCGGGCCGCGAACGGATGTCCGGCGACTACCTGCGGCAGATGCAGAGCATCGGGCTGGATTCGTCCAGCGGCCCCAATCCGCGCCAGCCCGGCGGCCGCCCGGTAGGGTGACATGTTGATCACCCTGTTCGCCCTGACGCTGCTGGCCCAGTCTCCCGAGGCGACGGCGGCCGCGCCGGCGCGGCCCATGTCGGCGCCCCGTGCGCCGGTTCGCGTCATCACGGCGCGAGCGCCGACCCTGCCGGACGGTCCGACGCGGGTGGTCTGTACCCGCGAACGGGCCATGGACACCAACATCCAGCGTCGCGTCTGTCGGCGGGCGCCGGTGAACAGCAGCGAGCGCGAGCGCATGGCCAGCGACATGATGAAGGATATGCAGCGACTGGGGCGGATCGAAGGCGACTAACCCGGACGCCCGTCGCCCCTCCTCTCGACTAAGTTAAAGTATTTCAAATGTTTATGATCATTACAGCCGCTCTCGCCGTTTTCGCCGTCGACCCGGCCGCCGCGCCGGCTAGCCGCCCCTCCAACCCGCCGGGCATGGCCATCACCGCCGCCCCGACCGTTCCGCAGGGCGCGCCGATGCGCGAAGTCTGCCGCCGCGAGCGCGAGCCGGGCTCCAATGTGACGCAGCGCGTCTGTCGTCAGGTTCCGGTGAACAGCTCGGCCCGCGACCGCTCAGCGGGCGACCGCCTGCGCGAAGCGCAGGGCGCGCGGATGCCCGAGGGCGTCTAAGGCGCGAGGGCTTTTCACGCCCTGACGCCCTCCGCCCCCTTCCCCCACGCGCGGGGTGGTCTATGTGTGGCCCATGGCCGCCGCAGAGACCCCCGTCGAGACCTTCAAACGCGCCTTGGCGAACGCCGCGCGCGCCCTGGCCGAACAGGCCGAGCTGGAGGTCAACTTCGGTTCGGACGGGCCCAGGCTGTCCAACGGCGTCCTGACCCTGCCCCATCCGCCGCGCGATCCGGCAGGACCCGAAAGCGCGACCCTACGCGGTCAGGCCGACCGGCTGGCCCTGCGGATGGCCAATCACGACGAGGCCCTGAACGCCCGGTTGCGGCCTGTCGATCAGACGGCGGCCGAGGTGTTCGACGCCGTCGAGCAGGCCCGGGTCGAGGCGGTCGGCGCGCGTGCGCTGAAGGGCGTGCGCAACAATATGAACGCGGCCCTGACGACCCGGCTGGAGAAGT
>CAYWDO010000237.1:0-2491 GCA_964456995.1 uncultured Brevundimonas sp. | reverse complement strand
ACGATGTCGAGCCCGGTCAGGTGGTCGAGATTTCGGAACAGCAGGCGGCGTTCGCACGCGATCTGGCCGTCCTGGTCAAGGCGGCGTCGGGCGCCGCCCTGCTGATCGACTATGGGCGCAGCAAGCCGGGCCCGGGCGACACCCTGCAAGGCCTTAGACGCCATCAGAAGGTCGATCCGCTGTCGACGCCGGGCGAGGCTGACCTGACCCAGTGGGCCGACTATCCCCTGGTGCTGGAAGCCGCCGTGCGGACGGGCGCCGATGTCACCGGCAGCGTCGGTCAGGGCGCCTTCCTCAAGGCCTTGGGGATCGAGGCCCGCGCCCAGCGGTTGACGCAGGCCCGCCCGGACGCCGCCCCGGTCATCCAGCGCCAGCTGGACCGCCTGACCGCCCCCGACCAGATGGGCGAGTTGTTCAAGGCGGCGGCGATCTTCTCGCCCCGGTCGCTGATCCTGCCGGGATTTGAAGGATGAGCCTGAACCCAATCACCCACCCCCTGCTGGACAAGGCCGGGGTGCGCCATGGCTTCTTCACCCGCGAAGGTGGCGTGTCCGAGGGGATCTACGCCGGGCTGAACGCGGGCATCGGCTCAAAGGATGATCCTGCGGCTGTGGCCAAGAACCGTCGCCGCGTGGCCGAGTGGATGGGCGGCGGGCTGGACGACCTGTGCGGCTGCTATCAGATCCACTCCGCCGTGGCCCGCGTCGCCGAGACGGGCTGGGCGGGCGAGCGGCCGGAGGGCGACGCCGTGGTGACCGCCGTGCGCGGACCCATCGCCGCCATCCTGACCGCCGACTGCGCGCCCGTCCTGTTCGCTGATGCCGAGGCGGGCGTGGTCGGGGCGGCTCACGCCGGCTGGAAAGGCGCGCTGGGCGGGATCGTCCACTCGACCGTCGCGGCGATGGCGGCCCTGGGCGCAAACCCTGCGCGCATGGTCGCCGTGGTCGGCCCCTGCATCGCCCAGGCCTCCTATGAGGTCGGCGCCGACTATCAGGAACGCTTCGCCCATCACGACCCCGGCAGCGAACGCTTCTTCGCCCCCGGCGCCGCCGACGACAAACGCCTGTTCGACCTGCCCGGCTTTGTCCTGTGGCGGCTGGAGCAGGCCGGCGTCGGCGAGGCCGCCTGGACCGGCGACGACACGCGGGCGGATGCGGCGCGATTCTACTCGAACCGGCGGGCGTTTCTGGCGGGAGAGCCTGATTTCGGGCGGTTGATGAGCGCGATCACGCTCACCTGACCCTTCTCCCCCTGGGGGAGAAGGTGGGCGCCGAAGGCGGTCGGATGAGGGGTGTGGGCGCGACGGTCGAAAACGAGAAGTGCTGAGGCCGAGCCTGACTATCGAAGGGCGGCGTCGTCGCCCCCTCATCCGTCATGCTTCGCATGACACCTTCTCCCACAAGCGGAGAAGGAAGACGGTTAGCCCGCCATCGCCATGTCGAAGACGCGGGTCGTTTCGCGCCAGGCGTGGGGCTGGGCCAGCAGGGCGCGGACCAGCTTGTTGTTCAGGGCGTGGCCGGCCTTGACGCCTTCATAGCGGCCCAGCAGGGGCGCGCCGAGGACGTAGAGGTCGCCGATAGCGTCCAGCGCCTTGTGGCGCACGAACTCGCGTTCCATGCGCAGGCCGCCGGGGTTCAGGATCTCGTCGCCGTCGATGACTACGGCGTTTTCGAGGCTGCCCCCGCGCGCCAGACCGGCCTGGCGCAGCGCCTCGACCTCATGGGCGAAGCCGAAGGTGCGGGCGGCCATGATGTCCGAGCGGAAGGTCGCCTCGTCCACGACGAAGTCCACCACCTGATTGCCGATGACCGGCGTGGGGAAGTCGATCTCGAAGCGCATCTCGTAGCGGTCGCAGGGCTGGAGCACGGCGGACTTGTCGCCCTCCTCCACCCGGATCGGCTTCAGGATCTCGATGTAGCGGACCGGGGCTTCCTGACGACGGAAGCCGGCGCGGTCCAGCAGTTGCACGAACTGCAAGGCCGAGCCGTCCAGGATCGGCAGCTCGGGGCCGTCGACCTCGATCACCGCGTTGGAGACGCCCAGCGCGCACAGGGCGGCCATCAGGTGCTCGATGGTCGACAGGCGCACGCCCGCCGCATTCTCGATCATGGTGTTCAGGCGAGCATCGACGACGGCCTCGCCCGAGACGGGGATGCGGTTGTCGCGATCCGTGATGTCGGTGCGCACGAAGACGATGCCCGTGCCGGGCGCGGCCGGACGCACGACCAGCTTGACGCGCTGGCCGGTGTGAACGCCCACGCCGGCGCAGATGGCCGGGGCGACGATCGTCTGTTCGTGATGGTCGTTACGGAACGACAAGCTGGAAACTCTCTGTTGCGCGGCTCCGCGCCACGGGTGCGGAGTTCGCCTCGCCTGTCCTTTAACCACGAGGGCTCAAGCGCGAAATGAAAGATGGGTTTCGGATTGTTTCGTTTGCGCGACGGACTGAAACGAAGGACAGCCTGTGTTCACGCCGAGTATCAGCCCCCGC
>CAYWDO010000236.1:0-2515 GCA_964456995.1 uncultured Brevundimonas sp. | reverse complement strand
GCTGGCGGTGGGTGGTCGAGGCGGGGTGGCAGACCAGGGACTTGGCGTCGCCGATGTTGACCAGACGGGTGAACAGCTTGACCGCGTCCTGGAAGCGCCCGCCGGCCTCGCGGCCGCCTTCCACGCCGAAGGTCAGGAGGCCAGAGGCCTTGCCGCCGAAATACTTCTGGATCAGGGCGTGGCCGGGGTGGTCGGGCAGACCGGCGTAGTTGACCCATTTCACCTTGGGGTGGGCCTTCAGGTAGTTCGCCACGGCGACGGCGTTCTCGACGTGCCGGTCCATGCGCAGGGCCAGGGTCTCCAGCCCTTGCAGGATCAGGAAACTGTTGAAGGGCGAGATGGCTGCGCCGGTGTTGCGCAGCAGGACGGTTCGCACCCGGCCGATATAGGCCGCCGGGCCCAGCGCCTCGGTATAGACCACGCCATGATAGGACACCTCGGGCTCGTTCAGGCGGCGAAAGCGCGCCTTGTGCTCGGCCCAGGGGAATTTGCCGCTGTCGATGATGGCCCCGCCGATGCTGGTGCCGTGGCCGCCGATGTATTTGGTCAGGGCGTGGACGACGATGTCGGCGCCATGCTCGATCGGGCGGGTCAGGTAGGGGGTCGGCACGGTGTTGTCGACGATCAGCGGCAGGCCTTGGGCGTGGGCCGCATCGGCCAGGGCGGCGAAGTCCACGACATTGCCCAGCGGATTGCCGATGGACTCGCAGAAGACCGCCTTGGTGCGCTCATCCGTGTTGGCGGCGACGGCGGCGATGTCGTCGGCGTCGATGAAGCGCACCTCAATGCCGTACTGGGGCAGGGTGTGGGCGAACAGGTTGTAGGTGCCGCCATAGAGGGCGCCGGTGGCGATGATGTTGTCGCCGGCCTCGGCGATGGTCAGGATGGCGTAGGTGATGGCCGCCATGCCCGAGGCCACGGTCAGGGCCGCGATCCCGCCCTCCAGCGCCGCCAGACGCTGCTCCAGCACGTCGGACGTCGGGTTCATGATGCGGGTGTAGATATTGCCCGCCACCTTCAGGTCGAACAGGTCGGCCCCGTGCTGGGTGTCGTCGAAGGCATAGCTGGTGGTCTGATAGATGGGCACCGCGACCGACTTGGTCGTCGGGTCGGGCGTATAGCCGGCGTGGACGGCGAGCGTGTCGAACTTCATGCAAATCCCCGGGAGTATGGCGCGGAAACCGCGCCTTCATTCCCCGAGGCTAGCAAACCCCGAACGGCAATGGGATTTCAGATTTTCTACGGGGCCGGTCAGATTTTCTAACCGGCCCCTTTGACAGTCTTAGTTGTTGAACAGGAAGTGCATGACGTCGCCGTCCTTGACGACGTAGGTCTTGCCTTCGGCGCGCATCTTGCCGGCTTCCTTGGCGCCCGCCTCGCCCTTGAGGGTGACGAAGTCGTTGAAGGCGATGGTTTCGGCGCGGATGTAGCCCTTTTCGAAGTCGGTGTGGATCACGCCGGCGGCTTGCGGGCCGGTGGCGCCGACGGGGATGGTCCAGGCGCGGGCTTCCTTGGGGCCGACCGTGAAATAGGTCTGCAGGCCCAGCAGCTTGTAGGCCTCGCGGATCAGGCGGTTCAGGCCGGGCTCTTCCAGACCCAGGGTCTCGAGGAACTCGCGTTGCTCCTCGTCGTCCAGGACGGCGATTTCGGACTCGATCTGGGCCGAGATGACCACCGAGTTGGCGTTGTCCTCGGCGGCGCGCTTGGCCACCAGGTCGGACAGGTCATTACCCTTGTCAGCCGAGGCCTCGTCCACGTTCGAGACGTAGAGGGCGGGCAGGGAGGTCAGAAGCTGCAGCATGTGCCACGCCTTCTCGTCGTCCTTGTCCACCTGGGCCACGCGGGCGGGCTTGCCGGCGCGCAGCGGCGTCAGGGCCAGGTTGATCAGACGCAGGGTGGTCTGAGCTTCCTTGTCGCCGCCCTTGGCCTTCTTCTCGACGTTGACGACGCGCTTTTCGAGGCTTTCCAAGTCGGCCAGCATCAGTTCGGTCTCGATGATCTCGAGGTCCGAAATGGGGTCGATGCGGTTCTCGACGTGGGTGATGTCGTCATCGACGAAGCAGCGCGCGACAAAGGCCACGGCGTCGCAGTCGCGGATATTGGCCAGGAACTGGTTGCCCAGGCCCTCGCCCTTGGACGCGCCGCGCACCAGACCGGCGATGTCCACGAAGGTGATCCGCGAGGGGATGATCTCCTTGGACCCGGCGATGCCGGCCAGCACGTCGAGGCGCGGCTCCGGGACCGCCACGTCGCCGGTGTTCGGCTCGATGGTGCAGAACGGATAGTTGGCGGCCTGAGCCGCCGCCGTCTTGGTCAGGGCGTTGAACAGGGTGGACTTGCCGACGTTGGGCAGGCCGACGATCGCGACTTTAAGAGCCATGGGATTCCTCGTGAGCGCGAGCCTTTAGCGGGTTCGGGGTGGTTTGTCAGGTGCGGCGGCGAGCAACACACCCTCTCCTGTTGGGAGAGGGAGATCAGTCCTACTCCTCGCTATCCACCACGGGCGGCTGCTTCA
>CAYWDO010000235.1:0-2542 GCA_964456995.1 uncultured Brevundimonas sp. | reverse complement strand
CCAGCATGGGGGGCAGCGTCCTGCCCGGTCTGATCGTCATGCAGTTCGAGGGCGTCGGCGTGATGAACCCGAGCAATGAGGTGCAGGAACGCTCGCGCTGGTTCATCGGTCACGAAAGCGCGCACTTCTGGCTGGGTCAGGCCGTTCGCTATCAGTTCGCGCGCGAAGCCTGGATCACTGAGGGCGGCGCCGACCTGATGGCGGTGCGGGCCTTGAAGGCGTTGAACCCCGCCTATGACGACCGTGCGGAACTTCAGACCGAGGTCGACGACTGCACCGACCTGGCCCGGAGCAAGCCGGTGGCTGAGGCGGGCGACCGGGGCGAGCACCGGGCCTATTACGCCTGCGGCGCCGTCTTCGCCCTGGCGGCCGAGGCGGCGCAGAAGCGGCGCGACGGCGGCGACTGGTTCGACTTCCTGCGCCCGGTTCTGGCGGCCAACCGTGCGGACGGCGTCCTGACCCGCGCCGAATGGCTGGAGGCCCTGACGCGTGTTTCAGGCGACCCGTCGCTGGCGCAGAGCATCGAGCGGATGCTGGATCAGGGCGCGACCGATCCGGCCGCCGATATCGCCAGCCTGTTCGGCAAGGCAGGCGTTCCGCACCGGGTGGAAAACGGCAAGGTCATCCTGATCTGATCGCTGTTATTTGATCGGGATCAAGGACCGATCCTCGGCTCAGGCGCTTTATCGTCCTGGAACGAGAGGAGGTCTCGATGACCTGGTCCAGCCTGATCGTCTATGTCGATGACGAAGCCGACAACACTCAGCGGATTGAGCAGGCGGTCGCCCTGGCCCGTGCGCACGGCGCTCACCTGATCGGCGTCTCCGCCTGTGCGCCCGAAACGCCGCTGGCCGACGCCTATGGGGCTGGTATCCTGCTCGGCGAAGTGCTGACCGAGCAGCATGAGCGCGCCGAGAACGCGCTGAAGGGGGCCGAGGATCGCTTTCGCGAGATCGCGACTCGTGCGGGCGTCGGCTGCGAATGGCGCGCCGACGTGGGCGATCCGACCAGTCTGCTGATCAAGCACGCCCGCGCCGCCGACGTGCTTATCGTTGGACGCGACGCCGCCAACGACAGCGGCTGGCGGGCGCCCCATCCGGCCGATCTGGCCATGCGGGCCGGGCGCTCCATTCTGATCCTGCCGCCGAACCCGACGCGAGCGGTCCTCAATGCTCCGGTGCTTCTGGCCTGGACCGATAGCCGCGAGAGCCGTCTGGCCGCCGGCGCCGCCATCCCCCTGATGCGCGAGGCCGAGAGCGTGCGCGTGGTCGAGCTGTGCGATCCCCAAGACATGGACGGCGCACGTCTGCGTACCGCCGACGTAGCCGGCTGGCTGCGACGTCACGGCGTCAACGCCGAGGCGGATGCGCGGGCGCACGACGACCGGTCGGCGGGTCGTCGTCTGCTGGACTGCGCGGCCGATATGAAGGCCGGGGCCATCGTCAGCGGCGCCTGGGGTCACGCCCGGATGCGTCAATGGATCTTCGGCGGCGTGACGCAGACCTTGATTACGGAAAGCACGGTGGCCCTGTTGCTGGCCCACTAGATTTGCCCTTCTCCCCTTGCGGGAGAAGGTGGCAGCCGAAGGCTGACGGATGAGGGGTTTTGCTGTCGGTTGAGAGACCCCTCATCCGACATCGCTTCGCTCGGCCACCTTCTCCCGCAAGGGGAGAAGGGCAAGGCTAGGCAAACGGATACGGACTGACCGACTTCGACCAGTCGTCCACCGTCAGCGCCCGTCCGACCGGCGGGGCGGCGCGTTCGGCGCAGGGGTGGCGTTCACACAGGCGACAGGCCGGGCCGATGGGCGTGACTTCGGGCTTTTGCAGGTCCAGGCCGCGCGCATAGATCAGGCGGTGGGCATGCTTCAGTTCGCAGCCCAGGCCGATGGCCAGGTCCTGGCCTTCGGTGAAGGCGTCCTGGCCCTGACGGTCGACGGTGCGGGCCAGGGTGAACCAGCGGCCGCCGTCAGGCGTCTCGATGATCTGGGTGACGATCCGGCCCGGCGTCCTGAATGCCGAATGCAGCCGCCAGCGCGGGCAGGCACCGCCGAAGCGCGAAAAGGGAAAGGCGCCCGAGGCATAGCGCTTCGACACATTGCCCGCCTGATCCACTCGCATCAGGAAGAAGGGCACGCCGCGCGCCGTCGGGCGTGACAGCGTGGTCAGCCGGTGCGCCGCCTGTTCGAAGCCGACGCCGAAGCGGGCCTGAAGCCGGGCCAGATCATAGCCGGTCTCTTCCGCTGTGCGTTGGAAGGCGGCGTAGGGCATCAGGATGGCGGCGGCCAGGCTGTTGGTCAGCGAGGTCTTCAGCAGGTTGCGGGTTGGGCCATCGGGGGCGTTCGCCGCCTCGGTCAGGGCCTGAAGCTCAGGCCCATGCTCCATCAGGGCCAGTTGGCAGGCGACAGCGAAGGCGCGCGACGACGGGCCGAGGGTATCGGACAGCAGCAGTCGCCCCCGGTGCGGGTCAAAGCGGCGGGTCCATTCCACCATGACCTCGGCGGGCAGGGTGCGGACCGTCAGGCCGTGGCGGGCGAACAGCC
>CAYWDO010000234.1:0-2594 GCA_964456995.1 uncultured Brevundimonas sp. | reverse complement strand
AGGCTGTCGATCAGGGCGATCGCGTCCTCGCGCCAACGACCGATCGTGGCCCGCCTCCAGTCGCCCGAGGACTGGCCGTGGGCGAAATGGTCGTAGCGGACGAAAGACCAGCCGCGCTCGCGCGCCGCTTGCTCCAGGGCGAGCGCCTTGGTTCCCTCCATGTCCGAACGAAAGCCGCCGATCCAGATGACCGTCGGCCCGCCGCCCGCGACAGCCTTGAAGGCCAGGGTCTCGCCGTCGGGACGGGCGAGCGTTTCGAAGTCGGACATGAAGGCTCCTCGGACTGTCATTCGGCGCGGAATGGCTTTAGCAGAGACGGCGATTGTTCACAGGCCGCGAGGGCCCCGCTTGTCCGCACCCAAAGCCCTTTTTGTCAGTTCGAACCGCATCGGCGACTGCGTCATCTCTTCCGGCGTGATCCGCGAGATCGCGCGTCAGCTGCCGGGCGTGCAGATCACCGTGGCCTGCGGCCGCCCGCCCGCGCCCTTCTTCCGCTCCGCGCCGAACGTCGAGCGGGTCATCATCCTCGACAAGAAGAAGGCCGCCGGACACTGGGTCGATCTGTGGAAACAGGTGCGTGGCGTGAAATGGGACCTGGTCGTCGACATCCGCGGCTCGGCCCTGGCCTGGCTGATCCCGGCCAGGCGGCGCGTCGTCTATAGCCGCCGCTGGGAAACGGGCCTCCGCAAGGTCGAGATGGTGTCGCGCCTGATGGGCTCAGCCACGCCGTTGGCCCCGGAAATCTGGCTCGACGCCCAAGCCCGCACCGAAGCCGCCGCCATCATTGATCCGCAATTGGCGCAAGGCGCCGGTCCGGGGCCGATCATCGCCCTGGCCCCCATCGCCCACCAGCCGGGTAAAAGCTGGCCCGCCGACCGCTGGGGTCAGTTGGTCGAAAAACTGAAGGCCGAGCCGCGTTTCGACGGCTGGCGCTTCATGCCCGTCGGCGGACCCGGCGACCGCCCGCCCGCGACCCCGGCCCTCCAGGCCGCTGGCGACCGCGCCATCGACTGCGTGGGCAAGGGCGACATCCTCTGTTCGGCCGCCGTCATCGACCGGGCCGCCCTGTTCGTGGGCAATGACTCAGGGCTGATGCACGTCGCGGCGGCGCTGGGCCGCCCGACGCTCGGCCTGTTCGGTCCGACCGAGTGGTGGCTCTATGGCCCCTGGGGTCCGAAGACGCGCACGGTGGCCTCCAACGAGACCCGCGGCCAGTTCGCCCCCATCGAAGACCTTACAGTCGAGCACGTCTTCGAGGGGGTGCTGGCGCTGCACGACGCCTTCATCGGCGGCGCAAACCCCGACGAGCCTTGAATTACAGGGCCTCTGCCGTCATATTCCCGCCGTTGGGAACGCGCCGCCTCTGTCGCGCGCTGATCCTGCGAGATTAATCGCCTATCTTCTGCCCACATAAGGAAACGACGCCCATTCGCCGTCCCATGCAAGCGCCGCCCGTCAAAGACGGGCCGCCCATCAACCAGGAAATCCGCGCTCCGCGCGTGCTGCTGATCGACCAACACGGCGAGAAACAGGGCGTCATGCCCCTGTCGTCTGCGCTGGAAGCGGCCGAAGAAGCCGGTCTGGATCTCGTCCAGATCGTCGGCAACGCCGAGACTCCGGTCTGCAAGATCCTGGATTACGGCAAGCATCGTTTCCAAGAGCAGAAAAAGAAGGCCGAGGCGCGCAAGCGTCAGAAGGTCGTCGAGCTCAAGGAAATCAAGCTCCGTCCGAACATCGACACCCATGACTATGAGGTCAAGGCCAAGGCGATGCACCGCTTCTTCGACGAGGGCGACAAGGTCAAGGTGACCCTGCGTTTCCGCGGTCGTGAGATGGCGCACCCGGAACTGGGCATGAAGCTGCTCAACAAGGTCCAGGCCGACTTCGACGAGATCGCCAAGGTCGAATACGCCCCGCGTATGGAAGGCCGCCAGATGATCATGATCCTGGCGCCGCGCTAAGCGCGATTCACCGCAGATCAGGAAAGCCCCGGCCGAAAGGTCGGGGCTTTTTTCTGGGCTCAACTGGCGTGCGAGGCGCTTCTCGGATACCGCTGATTTTAATCTTGGCGGTTCGGGGGGAGCGCGCAAAATGTTGGGTTCACGCATGGCGGCGATTGCGCTTGTCGCCTTCGCAGTCGTCGGCCTGTCGACAGGCGCCGTCAGGGCGCAGACGCCTCCGATAGAGGCCTATGGCGCCGTTCCAGCCATCGACTCCATGACGCTGTCGCCGAGCGGCGAACTGATCGCACGGATCGAAGTCGTCAATGAAACCCGGGCGCTTGCCGTCACCCGGATCGCCACGGGCCAGCATATTTTCGCGGCTTCGATCGGCGACGCCAAGGTGCGCGACCTGAGCTGGATCGGCGAGGGGCGGGTCCTGATCGTCACCTCCCAGACGCAGAGCATTCATGATCTCGGCGTCTCCCGAACAGAGCTGTTCTACGGCATGATCCTCGACCTGGAGACGAAAAGCCTCGTCCAGGTTCTCAGGCAGACGCCCAACGTGCTGGCGACGCTTTATGGCCCGGCCTCGGTGCGCAGGACCGCGCAGGGGGAGGCCCTCTTCACGCGGGGCGTCAACGTCATCAACGG
>CAYWDO010000233.1:0-2603 GCA_964456995.1 uncultured Brevundimonas sp. | reverse complement strand
CGCCCATGCGCGCCTCCACCTGGTGGAAGCGGTCGAGCACCTGATCGAGCCGGGCCTGGGGCAGTCGCAAGGGAGCGTCCTTCGAAGGAAAAATCGAGCGCGGAGCCTTACCCCCCGGACCGCCCCCTGTCGATGAAAAGGCCGGAACACGCACCGATGGAGCGATTGTGAACAGCCGTCACAAGCCCGTCAGGTCGGTTTCTTCACCCCGGCAAACCGCCTAGCTCGACCGGGGCTGAAACCAGACAGGAGACGGGCATGTTCGATGGCAATGCAGGTTCCACCGTGGGCGCCGACGAAAACGTGGCGCGCCTTTGCGCCCTCTACGACGGATTGCTGGAGCGTGCGGACGCCTCGGTTTCCGCCGAGGCCGAGACCGAACTGAAGGCCCTGGCCAAGATCTTCGACCTGGACGCCGACCGCCCGGCCGCCGAGCTCTGGCCTCATGTGCGGGCCGTCCTGGTGCGACAGGCCCCAGCCGAAACGTCCGCTGCGACGACGCAAATCGAACCCCTGACCGTCCTGCTGGTCGAGGACGACGCCGAGGCCGCCGCCGCCCTGACCGAGGCGCTGGACGCCGCCGGCCACCGCGTCGTCGGCCCCTTCCACAGCGCCGAGGCCGCCGAGGCGGCGACCGCTCTGCACCCTATCGACGTGGCCCTGCTGGACATCAACCTGTCAGGCGAAGCCACCGGGGTCGACCTGGCCCGCAGCCTGAAGGCGCGCTGGGGCGTGCCGGTCGTCTTCCTGTCGGGCGACGTCAGCGCCGCCGCCGCCAACGCCGAACTGGCCGCCGCCATGGTGATCAAGCCCTATACCGGCCGCGACGTGCTGGACGCCCTGGCGCGACTGGAGCCGCGCGGCTGATCCTGCCGCCGGCCTCGGCTCGCGACGCCGGCCATTGCCAAGCCGGGCGCACGGTGCTCCTGATGCAGCCAGCGCGCGACGCGGCCAGAGGGCTGAATGGACACCTTTTTCCTGTTCCTGCTGGTGGGCGTCCTGGCCCAGGCGATCGACGGTGCCCTGGGCATGGCCTATGGCGTGATCTCATCCTCGGTGCTGCTGGCGCTCGGCGTGCCGCCGGCCATGGCCTCGGCCAGCGTCCACGCCGCCGAGGTCTTCACCACCGCCGCCTCGGCGGGAAGCCACGTCGCGCACAAGAATGTCGACTGGCGGCTGTGCATCCCGCTGGCCGTCGCGGGGGTCATCGGCGGGGTGCTGGGCGCCTATGTCCTGACAGGCATCGACGGTCAGGACATCAAGCCCTTCATCATCGCCTACCTGGCCCTGATCGGGGCGTGGATCCTGTGGCGAGCGGGACATGAGATCGCTCTGCGCCGCCTCCCCACCTGGGTCGCCGGGCCGCTGGGCCTGGTCGGCGGCTTTCTCGACGCCGTCGGCGGCGGCGGGTGGGGACCAACGGTCTCCTCGACCATGGTCGGCGCCGGCCATGATCCGCGCAAGGCCATCGGCACGGTCAACACCGCCGAGTTCTTTCTGACCGTCGCGGTGTCGGCCACCTTCGTCTGGGCCCTGGTGACGGGCCATTGGGAAGAGGCCGGGGCGCTGGAGAACCACGCCGCCGCCGTCGGCGGTCTGGTGGTCGGCGGCCTGATCGCCGCGCCGTTCGCGGGCCTGATCGTCAAGAAGATCCCGCGCAAGGTCCTGACCTATTCGGTCGGTTTCCTGCTGCTCTTCCTCGCCGCCTTCCAGGGCGCGCAACTGGCCGGACTGTTCGGCTGACAGGAAAAAGGCGGGACCAGCCTGCGCCGATCCCGCCCCTTCATTTCCTCTAGGTTCGGCGTCGTCAGACCGGAACGGTGGCCTGGAAGCTAGGGCGCTGTTCCAATGCGGCCTGCAGGGCCACCAGGTTGGGCCTGCCCGCTTGCCAGTCATAGTCGGGGTGGCGGAAGCTGATCCAGCTGACGGCGATCCCGGCGCTCAGCACGCCCATGTTGAAGTCATCGGCGGACGGCGCGGCGGCTTCCAGGGCGTCCAGCGACCGGCCCATGTTGAAGGTCCAGCGCGAAATCCAGCTGGGCGAGCGCTCCTGCTCGGGTCGGCGCTTCTCCAGCACCAGCTTGACGCCCATCTCCAGCGTGGCGTTGGCCAGGGTCTCCAGACGCTTGACGCGCAGGCGCTCCGCTCCCTCGGCGGGCAGCAGGCGCGGGCCCGAACCGATGACGTCGAGGTACTCGCAGATCACCGGGCTATCGGTCAGCGGCAGGCCGTCCTCGGCGATCAGGGTCGGGACCTGGACCACCGGATTGGTCGCCAGCAGTTCCGGCGCATTGGCGTAGGGATCGACCGCGATCTCCTCGATCCGCTCGGACAGGCCCTTTTCATGGGCGACGATGCGGACCTTGCGCGCGAAGGGCGAGGGCGTGGTGATGTAGAGTTTCATGATCTCAGCGTCGTTCGATGGTGACGCCCTCGGGCGCGGTCAGGGCGTTCAGTCGAGCTTGCGCCGCCGCATCGCCCAGGGCGTGCGCGCGCATGAAATCGACCGTCGTGGCGGCCATCAGCTCGAAATCAGCGGGGTCGGCGTTGCCGATCAGGCTGTGGTCGCCGCCGGCGAAGGTCATCAGCATCTTGTCGCCGGC
>CAYWDO010000232.1:0-2616 GCA_964456995.1 uncultured Brevundimonas sp. | reverse complement strand
GCCTGATCATGGGGGTCGCGAACTCCAGTTCCATCGCCTGGGGCATCGCCTCGCAGCTGGCCGCCCAGGGCGCCGAGCTGGCCTTCACCTACCTCGGCGAAAGCCTGGAGCGCCGGGTGCGCCCGCTGGCCGAGAGCGTCGGCGCCAAGCTGCTGATCCAGGCCGACGTCACCGACGACGCCTCGATGGACAAGGCTTTTGAAGAGCTGGAGAAGGAGTTCGGCACGATCGACTTCGTCGTCCACTCGGTGGCCTTCGCCAACAAGGACGAGCTGAAGGGCTCCTTCGTCGACAACACCACCCGCGACAGCTTCCTGCTGGCCATGAACATCTCGGCCTTCAGCTTCGTTGACGTGGCCAAGCGTTCGGCGAAACTGATGCCCAACGGCGGCTCGATGATCACCCTGACCTACCTCGGCGCCGAGCGGGTCATCCCCAACTACAACACTATGGGCGTGGCCAAGGCCGCCCTGGAAGCCGCGACCCGCTACATCGCGCGCGACCTTGGCCCGAAGGGGATTCGTGTGAACGCCATCTCGGCGGGCGCCATGCGCACGCTGTCGCTGGCCGGCATCTCGGGCGGGCGCGGCCTGCACTCCAAGTCGGCGCAGTTCTCGTTGCTCAAGGAAGAGACCTCGATGGAAGGCGTCGCCGGCGCCGCCCTGTGGCTGTGCTCGGATCTCGGCCGCTCGACCACGGGCGAAGTCGTCCACGTCGACGCCGGCTTCCACGTCGTCGGCCTGCCGGACGACCTGGAGGGCTGAACCCGTCCGGGTTCTGGAGAATGCGAAGGGCCGTCGGGACACCGGCGGCCCTTTTTGCTTCTCGGCGCCTTGTTGTATGGCCTAGCTTGGTTGCATGAGTCCTTTCCGTCTGCCGCCCCCCGCCAGCTTCTCCGCCGCCGCCGTGGCGATGGTCGTCGGTTTCGGCGGCACGGTGGCCCTGATCGTCCAGGCGGGTCAGGCCATGGGCGCCTCGCCGGCCCAGATCATCTCCATGGTCACTGCGCTGTGCCTCGGCATCGGCCTGCCCGGCGCTGTGCTGAGTTGGCGGCTGAAGATGCCGGTGGTGCTGGCCTGGTCGACGCCCGGCGCGGCCCTGCTGGCGGCCTCCACGCTCGGCCTCGGATGGAGCACCGCCGTCGGCGCCTTCGTCCTCGCCGGGCTTCTAATGGTGCTGACGGGGCTGGTACCGGCCCTGGGGCGGCTGGCCGAGCGCATTCCGGCGGCTATCGCCTCGGCCATGCTGGCGGGGGTGCTGCTGCCCTTCTGCCTCAAGCTGTTTCTGGTCTTCCCCGCCGACATGGCGCTGGCGGCGGGTCTGCTGGCGGTCTTTCTGAGCATGCGTCGGGTCGCCGCCGCCTGGGCCCTGCCGGCGGTTCTGGTCGCGGCCTTTGCGGTTCTGGCCCTGCGCGGTCAGGTCGGCCTGCCCGCCGGAACCGGCCTGTTCGGTCAGTTGTCGCCGGTCATGCCCGTCTTTGACTGGAAGGCGGCGATCAGTCTGGCCCTGCCGCTCTATCTGGTGACGCTGGCCTCGCAGAACCTGCCCGGCCTGGTGGTGCTGCGGGCCGCAGGCTACGCCCCGCCCGCCGGAAAGCTGATCTTCTGGGGCGGAATGACCAGCACAATCCTCGCCCCCTTCGGCGCCCACGGCGTCAATCTGGCCGCCATCACCGCCGCGATCTGCACCGGGCCCGAGGCCCACCCCGACCCCGAGCGCCGCTGGACCGTCGGCGTCCTCTACGGCCTGATCTATCTGGTGGTCGCCCTGTTCGCCGCGCCGCTGGCCGGGCTCTTCATCGCCATGCCGACGGGGGCGCTGGCGGTCATCACCGGCCTGGCCCTGATCGCGCCGCTGACGGGGTCCCTGACCGGCATGATGAGCCTGGTCGAGGATCGCGAGGCGGCGGTGCTGACCTTCGCCGCCACAGCGTCCGGCGTGGCCCTGTTCGGGGTCGGCTCGGCCTTCTGGGGACTGGCGGTCGGCTTCATCGCCCTGGCGGCGCGGCGCTGGATCAGGCCCCGCTGAACACCCGGCGATAGGGATAGCGATCACGGATGCAGGCGCCGAAGAACTGCCCTTTCGAAGAGGCGGCGGCCAGGGCTTCGACCACCTCAGGCGGGACGTCGTCGTAATCATAGACGGCGCCCGAAACAAACCTCACCCGCAGCCGACGGGTGGCCTGGTCATAGCTGTAAAGGCGGATGACGCTGGAGGGCATGACAGCGGAACGATCCGGTCCGCCCTGGGCTCCCGCTCACGCGCCTGTGTTCTTACCGAGATTGACGACGGACTTGGCTGTGGCAGCTTGGCCTTGGGCCGACCCGGGCCTGCACAGCGAGGCGACCATGGCTCACAAGTTCGAAGTCTATCAGGACAAGGCCGGCGAGTTCCGCGTCCGGTTCAAATACAACGCGGAAGTCATCTTCTCGACCGAAGGCTATTCCGACAAGTCGGGCGCCAAGCGCGCGATCGAGTCGATCAAGAAGCATGTCGGCGACGCCCCGACCGAGGAAGTCTAGGATCTACGGGGGCGCGCCGCCTGCGCCCCCGTCATCTCTTTTACGGACGTGCCGGGATGTTCAGACCGCGCTGCACCGCCGGTCGCGCCAGACC
>CAYWDO010000231.1:0-2637 GCA_964456995.1 uncultured Brevundimonas sp. | reverse complement strand
GCCACGTCGCCCGCATCCAGCAACAGCGGCACCTCGGTGCAGCCGCCGATCACCCCCTCGGCCCCCGCCGCGACCAGAACCGCCGCCAGGTCGCGCATGGCCCCCCTCTGCTCAGGTCCCACGTCGCCCGCCTTGACCCCGGCCACCACCGCCATGAACCGCGCCCGGTCGGCGTCCGACAGCCGCACCATCTCCACGCTCTCAGCCGCCAACGCCGCCGCATACAGCGCCTCGCCTCCCGGCGTCGCCAGCACCCCGATCCGGGTCGCGCCATTCGCCTTGGCCGCCTTGGCCGTCTCCGCCACCATATCGACGAAGGGCACGCCCGCCGCCCGGATCGCCGCCGCATGGGCGTGGGCGGTGTTGCACGGCATGGCCAGAACCTCGGCCCCCGCCGCCTTCAGCCGCAGCGCCATCTCGCCCAGGGTCCGCCCCGCCGCCTCGGGCTGAGTATGCCGGTTGGGCGTCTGCGGGTTCATGTCCATGACCACCCGCACATGATCCTCGTCGCCTTGCGCCGGGGTCAGGGCCTGCACCCGCGCCAGAAAAGCCACGGTCGCCGCCGGTCCCATGCCGCCCAGAACACCCAGAATCTTCACGCCCGACCTCATCCGCTCACTCGACCCCGACGCCGGGACCTGTGCGTTCGCTTCGCCCATCCCGCCCCCCCGCGCAATATCGCCGCGCGACATCGTCGCATTGCCATATCCTGGCGGCACCGTGCTTATGCGCGCAACGATTCGGGGAAGACGCTCACTCCATGCCAGCTGAAAAAGCCGCCGCGCTGATCACCAACGACGCCGTCGTCCTGGGCCTTCTGGCCGTCATTCTGGCGGGGGTTTTCTGGGCCTCCAGCCTGCCCAACAAGGGGGTCCAGCGGTTCTTCGCCTTCGTGCCGGCCCTGCTGCTCTGCTATTTTCTGCCCTCGCTGCTGACCACCTTCGGCGTCGTCGATCCCGAAACCTCGCGCCTCTACTTCATCGCCTCGCGCTTCCTGCTGCCGGCGGCCCTGGTGCTGCTGACGGTGTCGGCGGACCTGCCGGCGGTCTTCCGCCTGGGGCCGAAAGCCCTGATCATGTTCTTCACCGGCACGCTCGGCGTCATGCTGGGCGGCCCCATCGCCCTTTTGCTGACCAGCTGGGTCGCCCCCGACCTGATGGGCGCAGGCCCCGAGGCCATCTGGCGCGGCATGGCCACCGTCGCCGGCAGCTGGATCGGCGGCTCGGCCAACCAGACCGCTCTGTATGAAATCTACGGCGCCGGCCCCGACGTCTTCTCCATCTGGATCGCCGTCGACGTCATCGTCGCCAATATCTGGATGGCGGGCGTGCTGTGGATCGCGGCCAACCAGGTGCGCGTCAACCGCCTGCTGCGCGCCGACGCCTCCGCCGTCGACCGCGTGCGCGAAAAGGCCGAGGCCTATGAGACCGAAAACGCCCGCATCCCCTCGCTGAAGGACCTGATCTTCATCGTCGGCGTCGGCTTCGGCGCGGTCGGCCTGTCGCACGCCCTGGCCGATCCCCTGTCGGCCTGGTTCGGCGCCAACGCCCCCTGGGCCCAGCGCCTGTCGCTGGACTCCAGCTTCTTCTGGCTGGTGCTGATCGCCACCGTCATCGGCGTGGTCCTGTCCTTCACCCCGGCGCGCAAGCTGCAAGGTCCCGGCGCGGCCAAGGTCGGCTCGGTCTTCGTCTATATCCTGGTCGCCACCGTCGGCCTGAACATGAACATCGGCGCCATCCTGGACTCGCCCGCCTACTTCCTGATCGGCCTGGTCTGGATGGCGGTTCACGTCCTGCTGCTGTTCGCCGTCGCCTGGCTGATCAAGGCCCCGGCCTTCTTCCTCGGCGTGGGCTCCATGGCCAATATCGGCGGCGCGGCCAGCGCCCCGGTGGCGGCGGCGGCCTTCCACCCGTCGCTGGCCTCGGTGGGCGTCCTGCTGGCGGTCGTGGGCTATATCGTCGGCACCGGCGCGGCCTGGTTCACCGGCCTGGTGATGATGCAGATCGCCGGCGCAGGCTGACGGCGCCCGGGCGTTCCGGGCAAGAAACCGCCAGTTCCAGAACCGCGTTCAACAATCATGGCTAACGCGCGAATTCTTGCGGAACCAAGTTTCAGGTCCGTAGTTATCAGCATCGGACACATCGGACGCCCCCCAACCCCGATGTCGTCTGTGGCGGTCCGGCCTTAACGCCCCCCCGACTGAGAAGTCGGACCGCCCCCCCCTCTCCTTCAATCCAGTTTCAGCACCATGTCCCAGCGATCGATGCCGGGCGCAAAGCCGTCGGGCGTCACCTTTTCCGCCTCGAACCCGAAGCGGGCGTAGAAGCCCTGCGTATGCTGGCTGGTGTTCAGGATCACGCGGCTGATCCCCGGCGTCGCCCGCGCCGCCGCGATCCGCGCCTCGGTCAGCACCTGCCCCAGGCCCTGACCGTGCAGGCTGTTGTCCACCATGCCCCAGCACAGGGCCACGCTGATCCCGTCCGCCTCCACCGCATGGCCGCCGCAGCCGACGATCCGCCCGTCCAGCTCGATCACCTGATAGGGCCAGCGCAGCGCCTGATCCTTCAGAAAGCCGACAAAGCTCTCCCGCTCGCTCACATCAAAGAAGCGCGGCGTATTGCTGTCGAACAGGGCCAG
>CAYWDO010000230.1:0-2654 GCA_964456995.1 uncultured Brevundimonas sp. | reverse complement strand
TACCGCCCCGGACGCCGCGTCATGGCAGACGCCGGGGCCAGTTGCAGGCCGCGCGCCTCAAGCCCGGCGGTCCAGCGGGCGGCGGCTTCGACGGTGACAGGGTAGCTGAAGCCGGTTCCGAGCGCGGCGCCGCGCGTCTTGGCGGCGGCTTCCAGGGCGTTGAGCTGGCCCATGATGGCGGCGGGGCTCTGGGTCTCGTCGATGATGCGGTCGGCGCTGGCGCGGGCGAAGGCGCCGGGTTTGCGACGCATCGACCCGTCGTCGAGGAAGGCGACGCCGCGCTGACGCAACACGGCCAGCATGGCGCCCATACCCTCGTCCGAGGTCGCAAAGCGGTCGCCCAGATAGTTGGTCACGCCGAAATAGCCGGTGGCGCGGCCCAGCAGCCAGTCCAGCTTGGCCTCGACGTCGTCGGCGCCGCCGCTGGTCAGCAGGGTATAGGGACCGGGATCATTGTCGGGATAGCCGGTCGGCTCCATCGGGATTTCGATCATCACCTCATGGCCCTGGGCCCGGGCCAGGTCGATCCAGCCCTGCAGACCCTCGGCATAGGGGACGAAGCTGAGTGTCACCTCGGCGGGCAGGCGCTCGATAGCCGCGCGGGTGGTGACGGCGTTCAGGCCCAGACCGCCGACGACCAAGGCCACCATGGGCTTGCCATTCGAGCGGAAGGGCCGGGCATAGGCTTGCGCCGGGACGCGGCCGTCCGGCGCGATGCGCGGCAGGGGGCCGTTGGGACCGGGCGAGAACAGGCCGGCGATGGGAGCCTTGGGCAGGGGGTTCGAGGGCGCGCGCACAGGCGCGCCGATGGCCGAGCCGCCCGCGACGGTGGCGCCGTCCGGCAGGGTGATCAGGGCCTCGCCCCCCGCCGCGCCATTGGGATCGAGCAGGGCGGGATCGACGCCGCCCAGATCCTGATAGAGGTCCAGACCGCTCATGGCGAAGGCGTCGGCGCCGGTCGGGGCCGGATCGGCGACAGCGGCCGGGCGTTGCAGGGCTACGCGGGCCGAGGGCGCGCCCGCGCGCGGATCGCCGAGGACGGCGACGAACAGGGCCCCGGCGGCCAGGACAAAGACGCCCGCCGCCGCGACGGCGACCGGCGGCTTCTTCAGGGTCGTCAGGACGGTGTCGAGATTCACGCGCGAACGGGCCTCCGGCGGCAGGCCGGCGGCGGCGGCGAGAGCGGACTGGCGCTTGGCGAACATGGACAGGGCGGCGCTCGAACGGCAGGGGCGGGACGGGAGAACCGCAGGACGCAGCTCTCCTCAACCCCTACTTATCCCCAGCGCCGGTTAAGAAACCCTAACGCCGTGTTCACCACGTCCGACGCGATCAGTCCTTCTTGGGCGTATTGCCTGGCGTGATCTCCGGCCCGCGCACCGGACGGTCGGTCGGGTCTGGCGTCACGGTCACGGTCGGCGTCTCGGCCTCGGCCGTCTCGACCGGCTTGGTCCCCGGCGGGGTGACCACGACGTTTTCCGGCGCAGCGGCCAGCCGGGTCAGGTCGCCGCCGGCGCGCAGCACGTCGAGCGCGCGTTGCAGCTGATAGTCCTTGTCCTTGTCGAAGTCCTTGCCGGGGGCTTCCAACGGGGTGTGCGGCCCCTTGCGTTCGGCGCCGATGGAGGCGTCCAGGGCCGTGGCGTAGGCGGCCTCGGAATAGATGAAGCTGGAGCGCGAGACGATGCGCGCCTCGGCCTCGGTGCGGGCGACTTCCAGATCCGGCTCGATGCCGATCTTCTGGATCGAACGGCCCGACGGGGTGAAGTATCGCGCCGTGGTGATCGACAGGGCGCCGTCGGCGCCGCCGCGCAGCGGAATGACCGTCTGCACCGATCCCTTGCCGAAGCTGGTCAGGCCGACGACCGTCGCCCGCTCCTGATCCTTCAGGGCGCCGGCCACGATTTCAGACGCCGAGGCCGAGCCGTAGTTGATCAGCACCACCAGCGGCAGGCCGCCGCTCAGGTCGCCCGGCTTGGCGGCGTAACGTTCGATGTCCTCGGGCTTGCGGCCGCGCTGGCTGACGATCTCGCCGCGCTCCATGAAGGCGTCGGATACGTCGATGGCGGCGGTCAGCAGGCCGCCGCCGTTGTTGCGCAGATCCAGCACAAAGCCCTTGAGGCCCGGCTTCTCGGCCTTGAGGCGGGTGATGGTCTCGGTCAGTTCGCGGCCGGTGTTCTCGTTGAAGGTCGAGATGCGGAGGTAGCCGAAGTCGCCTTCCAGACGACCGGTGACGGATTCAACCTTGATGACTTCGCGGGTCAGGACCACCTCGCGCGGCTCTTCGCCGTCCCGCAGGAAGGTGACGGTGACGCTGGCGCCGATGGCGCCGCGCAGCTTCTCGGACACCTCGGACACGGTCAGGCCGGCGGCGTTCTGGCCGTCGATGGCGCTGATGACATCGCCCGCCTGCACCCCGGCCCGGCCGGCGGGGCTGTCGTCCATTGGCGAGATGACCTTCACCAGGCCGCCCTCGGAGGTGATGGTCAGGCCGACGCCGGAATATTCGCCCGTGGTCCGCTCGCGCAGGTCGCCATAGGACTTGGGCGGCAGATAGTTGGAGTGGGGGTCCAGGGCCGTCATCATCCCCGACAGCGCCGCCTCGATCAGCTTCTTGTTGTCGACCGGCACGACATAGGCCTGCTCGACGATGCCCA
>CAYWDO010000229.1:1294-2655 GCA_964456995.1 uncultured Brevundimonas sp. | reverse complement strand
TTCAGCGCCCGGATCGCCTGCCGCACGCTCTCGTCTGACGGTGTCCCGCCATAGGCCGGCCCCGTCCCGCCCTGACCGTCATCGACCTGCGAAATCAGATGCGCCTCGCCCCGCTCCAGACCCGCGACCTCCCAGGTCAGCGGCTCGGTCGCCTTGGTGCGGTTCTCCACCCCCGGCCGGATGCGGCACTCCGCTGCGCGCACATCGGCGCCAAACCAGCCGACGATCAGACTGACCCGTTTCAGATTCGGCGCCTGGAGCATCAACTGATCCAGCGACACCAGCAGGTCCGCCCGCCCCTCGGCATGATGCACGTTCTCCGGCGTCGTCCTGGTCAGCCCCTCGCGGCGCATCACCGCCTCGGTCGCCAGACAGAACTCCCCCGCGCCAGGGATCAGACAGACGCCCTCCAGCATATCCTCCAGCCGCCCCTCGCCCGGCGCACGGCGAAACACCTCGAACGCCAGCTGCGGCGCGCGATTACCGAAGGGGCCCAGCGGCAGATCCTCGAACACCACATAGGCCGTCCCCCGGAACGCCGGCGCCGCACCATCCACCGCCTCGATCAGCGGGTCGGGCGTCTGATCCGCCGTCCCGCGATGCACCCGCATCGTCACGCCCGTCAGGTCCAGCGGCTGACCGTCGGCCCAGACCCGGCCCACCCCGTCGATGGGGCCTTCGCCCAAGGCCACGGCGAAGCTCAGCGAATACTCATACTCGACCGTCTTCTGTCCGCCCTTGCCGCCCGACCGCTTATTCCTGTTCTCCAGGAACCGCGCGGCCCAGATCACCTGACCCGTCACGCGCGCCCGCCCGAAGACGCAAGCCATCGGCGCCCCGTCCGCTGACGACTGCAGGGTCAACGCCTCCAGCCTCGGCCCCTTCTGCCGCACGGGCGACAGGCTGGCGACGACATAGTTGTCGATGGCCCGGCCGACGGTCGCGCCGACAAAGGCCCCGATCGGCCCGCCGATTGAGCCGCCGACCGCCGTCAGAACCACCTCCGCCATTCAGTTTTCCTCTGTCTTCGCCGGCCAGCGGAAAGCCGCGACCAGTCTTCGCCGCCACCACGGCCCCATCCAGCTCTCGACCACCGACCGCCCCCAATAGGCGTGGATCATCTTCCATTCCGGCCCGTCATCGCCCGACAGGATGGCGCAGTGCTTGACCGGACATCCGCCGCTCATGCGAAACAGCAGCACGTCGCCCGGCCCCGCCTTCTCCAGCGCCACCTCGACCAGCCGCCGCCGCGCCGCGTGCAGCAGCGTCTCCTCGCCCCCGACCTCGGCCCAGTCGGCGCGGTAGGGCGGCGGCGGCTCCGGCTCCTCGCCCACCACCTCGCGCCACACCCCGCGCACCAG
>CAYWDO010000229.1:0-1194 GCA_964456995.1 uncultured Brevundimonas sp. | reverse complement strand
GCGCCACAGCTCCACCCGCGCCCCGTCATAGAGACCCGCCGCGATGTCGCCCTCGCTGATCGCCTCGTCGTCCAGCCCGCCCGACGCCGACAGCCCTCCCGCCGCTAGCCCGACCGCGCCTTCGCCCACTCCCGCCGTCCAGCCGCTTCCGGCGCGACAGACGACGCCCTCGACGGTCAGATCCCGATCATGATCGGTGAACCCCATCACCGCACCGTCGCCCCGCCTCAGCACCCAGGCATGACACAGCATCGCCGCCCCGCTCTCGATGCGGGCGACCATCTCCTCCGGTATGTTGCGCATCCCTAGACCCGCACCTCGATCAGCGGCATGGCCACCATCCGCCCGGCGCCGAAGCTCTCCAGCGTCACCTCAATCCGGTCGGCGTCGAAACGCACCGGCACATCGAAGACAAAGCCCGCCGTCACCACTGCCCCCGACGCCGGCGGCGTGGCCAGCGTCGCCTCCCCGGTCAGGTGATCCAGCACGAATGCGCCGGCCTCGACGCCGTTCACCGCCACCCGCACCGAGCCCTCCACGGGTTTCGCAATCCGCCGCTCATGGTCGCCATAGGCCTTGCACAGCCCAAACGTCCGCCGCGCCCCGTCGCCGACGCCGATCCTCTGATCCGTCGCCGCCACCGCCTCGCCCGGCGCACAGCTCTTGAAGTCGGCGAAGTCCCTGAACCGGAAGCCGTACAGCCTTCCCCGCCGCGCCTCGAAAAAGGCCGTCAGCGCCGCCATGTCGTCCAGCGACCGCAACCCCGCCCCGATCAGATAGCGCCTTCGCCCCTCGGCCCAGGGCGTCGAGCGCCGCTCGAACCCGGACCCCAGCGTCGTGATCTCCGTCCGCCGCTCGACCCCGCCGGTCGACCCGAACGCCAGCCGCGCCGGCAGACGCACCTCGTGAAAGGCCATGCATCCTCGCTTGTGTCTTGAACTGCGTCATCCCGGGACAAGCTGCGATCTGCTCGCAGAAATTCCGCCCCAAGGTCACGCTTCGGGTTGTCGGGAAACCGCCGCTCGGTCATGCTCGCGCCAAAGCGGCCGGGGGCCGTTCAGACATGGAGACTTCCGAGTGCGCGGTGAAATTCTCAGCTATGACGACGTGTCGGGCACGGGCCTGATCAGCGGCGACGACAGCATCCGCTACGGCTTCGCCCGTGCGGCCATCCAGGCCGGCGGAACCATCCGC
>CAYWDO010000228.1:0-2679 GCA_964456995.1 uncultured Brevundimonas sp. | reverse complement strand
AGAGGCGGCAGGCCGGATTGTCGGTCTCGTCCACATAGGGGTAGCCGAGGGCGTCCAGCGCGGTCCAGAGGGCGGCGACCTGATCCGGGGCGATGCTGACGCCCGCCAGCACCCTGCCGACGTCGTCGCCGTGGTTGCGATAGTGGAACAGGGTGAGGGCCCAGGCGGGCTGCAAACTGTTGAGGAAGCGCAGGAAGGCGCCGGGGCGCTCGGGGAATTCAAAGCGCAGCAGCCGTTCATGCGGCAGGCCGATGGTGCGCCCGCCGACCATGTAGCGGACGTGCAGCTTGGCCGTTTCGTTGTCGCTCATGTCTTCGACCGCGTAGCCGTCGGATTGGAGGCGGGCGATCAGGTTCTCGCGCTCGGCGGCGCCGTCGCGCAGTCCGACGCCGACAAAGATCTGCGCCCGACCGTCGCCGGACCAGCGATAGTTGAACTCGGTCACCGAACGGCCGTCGAGGGCTTGCAGGAAGCGGTGATAGTCGTCGCGGCGGTCGGGCATGGCCACGGCCAGCAGGGCTTCGGCGCCTTCGCCGATCTCGGCCCGTTCGGCGACGTGGCGCAGGCGGTCGAAGTTGACGTTGGCGCCCGAGTTGATGGCCACCAGGGCGCCCGCGCCCGGATGGCGCGCGGCCCAGACCTTCATCCCCGCCAGGGCCACGGCGCCCGAGGGCTCGGCCACGGCGCGGACGTCGTCGAAGATGTCCTTGATCGCCGCGCAGATGGCGTCGGTATCGACCAGGACGATGTCGTCCAGCAGGTCGCGGCACAGGCGGAAGGTTTCGTCGCCTGCGCGGCGCACCGCCACCCCGTCGGCGAACAGGCCGACCTGGTCCAGGGTGACGACATGGCCGGCGTCGATGGCGCTCTTCATTGTCGGCGCATCGGCGGGCTCGACGCCGATGATCCGGGTCTCGGGCCGCAGGAAGCGGACGATGGCGGCGACCCCCGCCGCCAGACCGCCGCCGCCGATGGGGATGAAGACGGCGTCGATCGGGTCCGGATGCTGGCGCAGGATTTCCAGTCCCACGGTGCCTTGGCCGGCGATGACGTCCGGGTCGTCGAAGGGGTGGACGAAGGCGGCGCCGGTGTCTTTCTCAAGCGCGCGGGCGTGGGCGTAGGCGTCGTCGAAGCTGTCGCCGTGCAGGACCACGTTTCCGCCCAGGGCCTTGACCGCCGCCACCTTGATGCCCGGCGTCGTGGTCGGCATGACGATGGTCGAGACCGCGCCGCGCTTGGCCGCCGCCAGGGCCACCCCTTGCGCGTGATTGCCCGCCGAGGCGCAGATGACGCCGCGCGCCAGTTCAGCCTCGGTCAGGGCCGCGATCTTGTTGTAGGCGCCGCGAATCTTGAACGAAAACACCGGCTGCAGGTCCTCGCGCTTCAGCAGGGCGGGGCGGTCCAGCCGCGCCGACAGCCGCTTCAGCGGGTCCAGAGGGGTTTCCTCGGCCACGTCATAGACGCGGGCGGTCAGGATGCGGCGGACGGTGTCTTGCACGAAATTCTCGGAGCGACGCGAGGGGGAGGATCAATCGACCTCTCGTCTAGGGCAGAAGTCGTTGTCAGGGGAAGACCCTTGCGTATCTGAGCGGCGGCGCTGCCGACGGCGCATGGTATTTACCCGGGTAATAATTTCCGCTAATTAAATCCGGGTAAAACAAAGGGAGGCGTCCATGACGTCCGCAGATCGCAAGGCGCTTATCAACGACTATAAGGACCGTGAAACCATCGCCGGGGTGTTCGCCGTCATCTGTTCCGCCACCGGCCGCGCCTGGGTCGGCCAGAGCCGCCACATCGATACCCAGCAGAACGGCCTGTGGTTCTCACTGAAGATGGGCGGCAGTCCCTTCCGCTCGCTGCAGGCCGAATGGACCGCCCACGGCGCCGACAGCTTCCGCTTCGAGCAACTGGACCGGCTGTCGCCCGACCTGTCCGACATGACGCGCAAGGATGAGCTGAAGAGGCGGGCTGCGTTGTGGATCGCGCGGCTGAGTGCGGAGAGTCTCTGAAACAGGCC
Source organism: uncultured Brevundimonas sp. (assembly GCA_964456995.1). Taxonomy (GTDB): domain Bacteria; phylum Pseudomonadota; class Alphaproteobacteria; order Caulobacterales; family Caulobacteraceae; genus Brevundimonas. The sequence continues at coordinate 662 of CAYWDO010000228.1, read as the reverse complement.
TCTTGCCATGTAACCCATAGGTGATAAAAGTAACCCATAGGTGTCATGGGAGGGGCCGATGGGCGACGAACTGGAAAAGGCCAAGGTCAACGAGCGGCATAGGGCCCGGCGTCTGTGGATGGCGGCGGGCTTGGGCGGACTGGGAGTGGCCGCCCTGCCTTGTGCTGTTCTGCTGTGGAACACGGGCTGGCCGGTCTGCCAGCCGCTGGCCGTGATGCTGGCTGTCGCCGGGATCGGCGCGGTGGGGGTCAGCTTCGCTTGGGGCGGTCGCTATCTGCCAAACGGCGACACCATCCGCGTCGAGAACGCCAGGGGCGGCTATCGCGACATGGTCCAGAAGAAGCGGGCCGTGTCGATGGCGCTGATGCCGGTGACGTCGCTTTATCTGGTGTATCGGGGAACGCTCGGGGCCTGGAGCATCGCAAACGGGCAGGGCGACCAAGCGGACTGGAGCATGGCCGCCCTGTCGCCGATAATTTCGGTCCTTCTGCTGGTGATGGTCGCGGGCCTCGACAATCCCGGCGACAAGAAGATGAAGCGGCTGCTGGAGGACGAACTGACCCTGTCCTTCCGTCGCGACGCGCTCAATGCGGCGCTCGGCGTGGCCATGGTCGGGCTGCTGGGCGTCTTTGCTCTGGGACTGTGGCGGCCCGAGGCGGCGG
>CAYWDO010000227.1:0-2742 GCA_964456995.1 uncultured Brevundimonas sp. | reverse complement strand
AGGCGGGCGTCTCGCCGCGCTTCACCGTGCTGGAGAACGAGGCCGCCATCGCTCTAAGCCACGCCGCGCGCGAGGAGTTGGCCCGCGCCGCCCTGCGCGATCCTGAGGGTCCGGTGGGCCAGGCCTACAGCCATTTCGCCGTCGAGCTGGACTGGGGCCGCTTCGAGAGTCTGCTGGCCATGATCGAGGCCCGGCGCGCCGACCTGACCGACTACGTCGCCCGCGTCGGCGACGGCGCGGCCCCCGGACCCCACGCCCTGACCGGCGCCGATCCAGACCAGACGCCCGACGACATTGAGGCCGACTTCATCCGCTGGCGGGACCGGGGCGAGGTCCGCCGCATGGCCGAGCTGATGGCGACGGGCGGCAAGACCGACAAGGACCGCGCCGCCGAACTGATCCACGCGCTTGATCACGAATGGAGCTTCCACGGCCTCGGCGTCGTCTTCCTCACCGGCTCAGGCTCGCCGCGCAAGTCGATGGCCACCAAGCAGGCCCCGCCCGACGCCGGCGGCTGGCTGACCGATCTGCAAGCCAAGTACCTGGCCACGCTGGACCTGGTGCGCGCCGCCAAGGTCGCCGCCGACACCATCAAACTTCTGACCCTGGCCGTGGCCCACGCCGCCTTCTACGAGACCGCCAAGGCCGAGCGCGGGGCGCTGGACTTCTCCGATCTGGTGGCCAAGACCGTCGATCTGCTGACCAAACGCTCGACCGCCGCCTGGGTGCTCTACAAACTGGACGGCGGCATCGATCATGTCCTGATCGACGAGGCCCAGGACACCGCCCCCGAGCAGTGGGCCATCATGCGCGCCCTGACCGGCGAGTTCTTCTCGGGCGAGGAAACCGACCGCACCGTCTTCGCCGTGGGCGACGAGAAGCAGTCGATCTACTCCTTCCAGGGCGCCCGGCCCGAACGGCTGCGGCAGGAGGCTCAGGTCTATGACGCGCTGATCACCGCCTCCGGCTCCGCCTTCGAGGGCGTGCCGCTGGAGACCTCCTATCGCTCGACCGAGGACGTCCTGGCCTTCGTCGATCACGCCTTCGCCGATCCCGAACGCACCCGCGCCCTCGTCGGCGAAGCGGGCGACATTCCCCGCCACCTGCCCGCCCGCGTCGGCCAGCGCGGCAGCATCGACCTCTGGCCCCTTTTCATGGACGAGACCCCGCCCGAGCGCGACGCCTGGGACGATCCGGTCGATCAGGAAGGCGTCGCCGGCGCCCGCAAGCGCATGGCCGCCGCCCTGGCCCAGGAGATCAGGCGTCAGGTCGAGACCGGCGCCACGGTCTATGACCGCAACACGCGCCAGCCCCGCGCCAGCGGCTACGGCGACTTCCTCATCCTGGTGCGCCGCCGCGACGCCACGTTTGAAGAGATCATCCGCGCCCTGAAGAGCGCCGGCGTCCCCGTCGCGGGCGCCGACCGGCTGAAACTGTCGAGCCACATCGTCTTCGACGACCTGAAGGCGCTGGCTCGGTTCGCCCTCTTCCCCGGCGACGACCTGTCGCTGGCCGAGGTGCTGCGCAGCCCCTTCTGCGACGTGGACGAGGCCTCGCTCTATGACCTGGCCGGGCGCGAGAAGCGTCAGGGCCTGTGGCGCGAGCTGAAGACCCGCGCCGACGAACGTCCCGAATGGCGCCGGGCGCTGGCGCTGTGCCTGACCGCGCGCGCGGCACGCGACCACGACCCCTTCGCCTTCTTCTCGACCCTGCTGAACCGGGTGGACGACACCGGCGTCTCGGGCCGCGCCCGCGTCCTGGCCCGTCTGGGCCGCGAGGCCGAGGAGGCCATCGACGAGACCCTCAATCAGGTCCTGGCCGCCGAGAACCGGGGCGGGACCGATCTGGAGACCTGCCTCGCCCTGCTGGAAGCCGCCGACGTCGAGGTGAAGCGCGAACTGGAAGGCCCGCGCGGCGAGGTCCGCGTCATGACCGTCCACGGCGCCAAGGGGCTGGAGGCGCCCGTCGTCATCCTGCCCGACACCACCATGAAGGCGAAGGCGCAGGGCCCGAGCCTGATGCCCGTCGCGCTGGACGCCATCGGCATGGGCGACGGCGAGGCCTGGCTGATGTGCCCCGGCTCGTCCAAGGAAGACTGCGCCGCCTCCGAGGCCGCCCGCGCCGCGCGCGAGGCCCGCGTCAGCGACGAATCCCTACGCCTGCTCTACGTCGCCCTGACCCGCGCCCGCGACCGCGTCATCGTCATGGGCCGAGGCTCCAAGCGCGCCCCCGAACCCGGCGACTGGTGGTCAGTCATTGAAGAGACCTTCAACCGCCTCGGCGACGAGGTCCGCACGCTGGACAGCAACATCCGCCGCTACGGCGTCGATCTCGACGTCCTGCCCGCCGTGACCGCTGCCGCCGAGGCCCGCCCCGAGGCCCCCGGCTGGACCCGGCAAACACCCGCCCGCGACACCGCCGCCCGCTTCGCCTCCCCGTCGCAGATGCAGGAGCAGAAGCGCATCCCCGCGCCGTCGCCGCTGGCGCGCGGTGAAGGCCCCGGCGCCGGGCTGGGCCGCTTCCGGCGCGGCGACCTGATCCACCGCCTGCTGGAACGCCTGCCCGACATCGCCGCGCTCGACCGCTCCGACGCCGCCGTGCGGATGCTGGCCCGCGAACGCGACCTGTCGGACGAGCAGCGCGCCGAGATGATCGGCGCCGCCTTCGCCGTGCTGGACGATGCGCGCTTCGCGCCCGTCTTCGGCCAGGGCTCACGCGCCGAGGTGGCCCTGACCGGCTCCT
>CAYWDO010000226.1:0-2747 GCA_964456995.1 uncultured Brevundimonas sp. | reverse complement strand
GCGCCGACCAGATCGGCGAAATCAATGACGCGGAGCTGACCGCCATCATCGCGGCCGTGACGGCTGCTGGCGCCTCCGCACAAATGGACAAGACCTATGCAACCGCTGGCTAAGAATATCTGGATCAACGGCGAACTGACGCCCTGGGCCGACGCCAGGATCCACGTCATGAGCCACGCCCTGCACTACGGCACCTCGGTGTTCGAAGGCATCCGCGTCTATGACACCCCCAACGGCCCCTGCGGCTTCCGCCTGACCGACCACGTGCGCCGCCTGTTCGACAGCGCGCGCATCTATCACTTCCCCCTGCCCTTCACGGAGGACGAGCTGGTCCAGGCCTGCAAGGAGGTGGTCCGTTCCGAGGGCCTGCGTTCGGCCTATCTGCGCCCGCTGGCCTTCCTCGGCGAGTGCGGCATGGGCGTGTCCCCGTCGCCAGAGGCCATCCGCACCGACGTCATGATCTCGGCCTTCCCCTGGGGCGCCTACCTGGGCGAGGAAGCCCTGGAGAAGGGCGTCGACGCCTGCATCTCCAGCTGGAACCGCGTCGCGCCGAACACGATCCCGGCGGGCGCCAAGGCGGGCGGCAACTACCTGTCCGGCTATCTGATCGGTCGCGAAGCCCGCGTGCGCGGCTTCGGCGAAGGCATCGCCCTGGGGGCCGACGGCCTGCTGTCCGAAGGGGCCGGCGAGAACCTGTTCATCGTCAAGGACGGCGTGCTGATGACCCCGCCCGCCGCCGCCTCCATCCTGCAAGGCATCACCCGCGACAGCGTCATGAAACTGGCGCGCGGCCTGGGCTACGAAGCCCGCGAGCAGGTCCTGCCGCGCGAAGCCCTCTATGTCGCCGACGAGGTCTTCATGACCGGCACCGCCGCCGAGATCACCCCCGTCCGCTCCATCGACGGCATCCCCACCCGCGCCAACGGCCCCGGCCCGATCACCAAGGCGGTCAACAAGGCCTTCCGCGGCCTGTTCGACGGCACGACGCCCGACCGCTTCGGCTGGCTGGAGCCCATCGGCGAGGTTTCCGCCGCCGCCTCTGCCAAGGAGCGCGTGCATGAGCCGGCATGATCAATCCTCCCCTGTCGCCTCGCGACGGGGGAGGGGGACCGCCGCAGGCCGCGGAGGGGGCGAACCCCATCCGTCGCGCTCGGCCTTCGCCCCCTCCACCATGCTGCGCATGGTCCCCCTCCCCCGCTACGCAGGGGAGGATCGCCGATGAGCGCCCGCACCCTGTATGAAAAGGTCTGGGACCGGCACGTCGTCGTGCCGGAAACGGCCGAGACGCCGGGGGTGATGTATGTGGACCTGCACCTGGTCCACGAAGTCACCTCGCCCCAAGCCTTTTCCGAAATCGAGGCGCGCGGACTGAAGGTCCGCCGCCCCGACCGCACCTTCGCCACCCTGGACCACTCCACCCCCACCCTGCCCGCCGGGCCGGACGGCCAGCGTCCCTATGTCACCGATCAGGCGCGCAAGCAGGTCGAGACCCTGGAGGCCAACTGCGCCCGTCACGGCGTCGAACTGGCCGGTTGGGGCTCGGACCAGCGCGGCGTGGTTCACGTCATGGGGCCTGAGCTGGGCCTGACCCAGCCGGGCATGACGGTCGTCTGCGGCGACAGCCACACCGCCACCCACGGGGCCTTCGGCGCTCTGGCGTTCGGCATCGGCACGTCGGAGGTCGGCCACGTCCTGGCCACCCAGTGCCTGTTGCAGCGCCGCGCCAAATCCATGCGCGTCACCGTCGACGGGGCCTTGCGTCCCGGCGTCTCGGGCAAGGACGTGGCTCTGGCCGTCATCGCCGCCATCGGCTTCGGCGGCGGCACCGGTTACGTCATCGAATATGCGGGCGAGGCCGTGCGGTCGCTGGACATGGAAGGGCGCATGACCCTGTGCAACATGTCCATCGAGGCGGGCGCGCGGGCGGGCATGATCGCCCCCGACCGCGTCACCGTCGACTGGCTGCGCGGCCGTCGTCACGTCCCCGCCGACTATGAGGCCGCCGCCGCCGACTGGCTGAGCCTGGCCTCAGACCCCGGCGCGACCTTCGACAAGGAAGTCGTGCTGGACGGCGCCGCTATCCGTCCCATGGCCACCTGGGGCACCACCCCCGACGCGGGCGCCCCCGTCGGCGCCCCGGCGCCCCATCCTCGCTCGGCGTCGGACCAGAAGGCCCTGGACTACATGGGCTTCACCGCCGGCGAGGCGACGACCGGCCACAAGGTCGACGTCGTCTTCATCGGCAGTTGCACCAACGGCCGCCTGCCCGACCTGCGCGCCGCCGCCGACATCCTGCGCGGCCGCAAGGTCCAGCCGGGCGTGCGCATGCTGGTCGTCCCCGGTTCCGAGGCCGTGCGTCGCGACGCCGAGGCAGAAGGTCTGGACCAGGTCTTCATCGCCGCCGGCGCCGAATGGCGCATCCCCGGCTGCTCCATGTGCATCGCCATGAACGGCGATTTCGTCGGCCCCGGCCAGTTGGCGGTCTCGACCTCCAACCGTAATTTCGAAGGTCGTCAGGGCAAGGGCGCCCGCACCATCCTGGCCAGCCCCGCTACCGCCGCGGCCAGCGCCGTCGCCGGCGTCCTGACCGACCCGCGCGCCTATCTGGAGGCGCCCCTCATGCAGCCGAGCGCCGCGCGCGAGGCGATAGAGGAGAAACACCATGTCTGAGCCTTTCAAGACGCTGACGTCAAAGACCCTGACCCTGAGCCAGGCCAATATCGACACCGACCAGATCATCCCGGCCC
>CAYWDO010000225.1:0-2826 GCA_964456995.1 uncultured Brevundimonas sp. | reverse complement strand
TCCGGGATCTGAACCGGCTTGGCCAGATGCCCGTCCATGCCTGCGTCCAGACACCGCGACACCTGATCCGCCTGCACATTGGCCGTCAGGGCCAGGATCGGCGTGCGCCGCCCCGTCCCCGCCTGCATCCGCCGGATCTCCCGCGTCGCCGCCAGCCCGTCCATGACCGGCATGTGCACGTCCATCAGCACTAGGTCATAGCCGCCGCCCTGCATGGCCTGCACCGCCTCGGCGCCGTCGCAGACGGTATCGATCTCCAGCCCCAGGCCGCGCAGGATGGCGCTGACCAGCTCCCGGTTTCCGGGCGCATCGTCGGCCATCAGAATCCGCGCGCCGCTCAGCCCGCCTGGCGTCGCCAGGGCGTCGTCGGCGCTGGCCAGCCGGCCCAGCGCCCCGCCCTGAGCCAAAGGCGTCTCGAACCAGAAGGTCGCGCCCTCGCCCGACCGGCTGTCGACGCCGATCTCGCCGCCCATGATCTCGATCAGTCGGCGAGATATCGCCAGCCCCAGACCCGTGCCGCCATACAGACGCGTCGTCGAGGCGTCGGCCTGCGAGAACCGCTCGAACAGGACCTCGATCTTCTCGGGCGGGATGCCGATACCCGTGTCCGTCACCGCCACCCTGAGACGCCAACGTCCGTCAGCCTCCGGCGCCCCCCCGACCCGCAGCGTCACCCCGCCCTTTCCTGTGAACTTCACGGCATTGGACAGGAAGTTCAGCATGACCTGACGCAGCCGCCCCGCATCCCCGGTCAGCACCTGGGGCATGGCCGCATCGACCACCACCTTCAGGCTCAGCCCCTTGGTCTCGCACTGCCCCTCGATGATGGCCGCCGCCCCGTCGATCAGGGCCGCCACCGAGAAGGGCTCGGGGTCCATCTCGATCCCGTTTGCTTCCAGCTTGGAGTAGTCGAGAATGTCGTTGATCACGCCCAGCAGGGCCTCGCTCGCCGTGGCGATCCGCTCGACATATATCCGCTCCTGGGCAGGCAGGGCCTCCGAGGTCTGCAACAGGCCGGAAAAGCCGATCACGCTGGTCAGCGGCGTACGCAGCTCGTGGCTCATATTGGCCAGGAATTCGCTCTTCACCCGCGCCGCCGCCTCGGCCTTCTCCTTGGCCTCGGTCAGTTCGGCGTCCAGCCGTTTGCGGTCGGTCATGTCGCGGATCACGACCACGACCTCCCGCGCCTTGCCGTCCGCGCCCACCAGCGCCTTGTAGGTGCATTCGACCCAGACGATCGAGCCGTCCTTGTGCATCGCCCGATGCTGTAGCCGCGTCGGCAGTCCGGTGCTCAGGGCCTCCAGGCCGGCGGCCATCACCAGGGAACGATCCTCGGGATGGATATAGTCCAGCGCCTGACCGTTCATGTCCTCCTGCGTCCAGCCCAGCAGGTGCTGGATGGCGGGCGAGATGTATTTGCTGGACCCGTCCGCCCGAACCCGGGTGATGACGTCGCCCGTGTTTTCGGCCAGCAGGCGATAACGGGCCTCGTCGCGCCGCGCCCGCGCCAGGACCCGGTCCCGCTCGGTCACGTCCTGGAAGACGCCGAACATGGCGATGACCCGGCCGGTCTCGTCCAGTTCCGCCTCGGCGTGGGTCTCGACGCGCCGTTCCTCGCCGTCGGGCCGCAGGATCTGCAGCTTGGCCAGATAGCCTTCGCCGGTCTCCATCCCGCTCTGGATCATCCCGGCCAACCGCTCGCGATCACCCTCGACGTAGAACTCCAGCGCATTGTCCAGATTGGGGTCGAAGCGGTCCCGATCGACGCCGTGAATGCGGTAAACCTCGTCGGACCATTCGACGAGGTGGGTTTCGCGCTCCAGCCGCCAATGGCCGACCCCGGACATCTGTTCGACCAGCTTCAGGGTCTCCAGCCGCTCGTCGCGAATACGCGCCGCCTCGATGCCGTCGATGATGTCCTCGGCCATGCCGGTCAGCAACTTCAGCTGCTTGATCATCTGCTCGGAGGGCGGCGGCAGCACGCGGTCGTCCAGCACGCTCAGCGCCCCGATCGGCCTGCCGTCCGGCCCGCACAGGGTCGCCGCGACGTAGAACTTCAGCTGCGAAGGCCCCGTGACCAGCTCGTGATCCTTCACGCGCGGATCGACCGTCGTGTCGGTGATCACCAGGACCGCGCCGGGCCCCATCTCCGTCACCAGAAGCGCCAGGCTGTTGCTCCGGTCGGTGCGCTCGGCGCACAGCCCGGCGTTGGAGCGGATCACCGCCTCGGTCGGCGTCAGCAGCGTCACCACCGCAGCCCGACAGTCGAACAGCATCGCCGCCATATCGACCAGCCGGTGGAACGGCCCGGCGGGGTTGTCGAGCGCCTCGATGCTCTTGGTGGTGAATGACACGATTACGCCCTCCGGAACGTCAAGCTTCTCGCTCAAACCGCCGAACGAAACGTTATCAACCGGCGTTTTTCGACCCGCGTTCAAGCATCCACTCGGGCGCCTCGAAGTCCAGGGCGTCCTCCTCGGTGGCCAGCGCCGTCTCGGAAATCGTCTGCCGACGGATCGACACCCCGGCCGTATGCACGGTCTCGGGATCGCCCGAGATCAGCGGGTGCCACCAGGCCAGACCCCGCCCCTCATGCACCCGGCGATAGCCGCACGACGGCGGCAGCCAGCGCAGCCCCGCGATCTTGCCCGGCGTCAGCTTGATGCAGTCCGGCACATGCTCCTGCCGATTGGCGTAGTCCGAACAGGTGCACTTGTCCGGGTCGAACAGCTTGCAGTGCACCCGCGTCGGCACGATCTCGCCGGTGTTCTCGTCCTCGAAGCGAATGACGCAGCACAGGCCGCACCCGTCGCACAGGCTCTCCCA
>CAYWDO010000224.1:0-2864 GCA_964456995.1 uncultured Brevundimonas sp. | reverse complement strand
TCCTTGCGCAGGGCCTCGGTGGCCTCCACGCCGCGCACCAGGGTGACATAGGCGTAGATGCCCTGGCCCTTGATGTCGTGAGGGAAGCCGACGACCGCCGCCTCGGCCACGATGTCGTGCAGGACCAGGGCGCTCTCGACCTCGGCCGTGCCCATGCGGTGGCCCGAGACGTTGATGACGTCATCGACCCGGCCGGTGATCCAGTAGTAGCCGTCGGCGTCGCGGCGGCAGCCGTCGCCGGTGAAATACTTGCCCGGATAGGTCGAGAAATAGGTCTCGAAGAAGCGCTGGTGATCGCCATAGACCGTGCGCATCTGGCCAGGCCAGCTGTCGGTGATGACCAGGTTGCCCTCGGTCACGCCTTCCAGAACTCCGCCTTCGGCGTCGACGATCTCCAGTTCGACGCCGGGCAGGGGCTTGGTGGCCGAGCCGGGCTTGAGGTCCGTCGCGCCCGGCAGGGGGGAGACCAGAACGCCGCCGGTCTCGGTCTGCCACCAGGTGTCGACGATGGGCAGGCGGCTGTCGCCGACGACCTCGTGATACCAGCGCCAGGCCTCGGGATTGATCGGTTCGCCGACGCTGCCCAGCAGGCGCAAGCTCTTGCGGCTGGTCGCCTTCACCGGCGCATCGCCGTCGCGCATCAGCGAGCGCAGGGCCGTGGGGGCGGTATAGAAGATCTCGACCTGATGCTTGTCGATGACCTCCCAGAAGCGGCTGACGGTCGGATAGTTGGGCACGCCCTCGAACATCAGGGTCGTGGCTCCATTGGCCAGAGGGCCGTAGATTCCATAGGAATGCCCCGTCACCCAGCCCACGTCGGCGGTGCACCAGAAGACCTCGCCGGGGCGATAGTCGAAGACCAGTTCGTGGGTATAGCTGGCCCAGAACAGATAGCCGCCGGTGGTGTGCAGTACGCCCTTGGGTTTGCCGGTCGAACCCGAGGTGTAGAGGATGAACAGGGGGTCTTCCGCCTGCATCGGCTCGGGATGGCAGTGGGCGGTGACTTTCGCCGCCTCGGTCTCATAGTCCCGGTCGCGGCCCTCGACGAAGCCGACCTCGGCCCCGGTGTGGCGGATCAGCAGGACGCCGTCGACGCCCGAGACCTTTTCCAGCGCCTTGTCGACATTGGCCTTCAGCGGCACCTTCTTGCCGCCGCGGCAGCCCTCGTCGGCGGTGATGACGAAGGTCGAGCCGCAGTCCTCGATGCGCCCGGCGATGCTGTCGGGCGAGAAGCCGCCGAAGATGACCGAGTGGACCGCGCCGATGCGGGCGCAGGCCAGCATGGCGTAGGCGGCTTCCGGGACCATGGGCAGGTAGATGGTGACGCGGTCGCCTTTGCGGACGCCGTTGGCCTTGAGCACATTGGCCATGCGACAGACGCGGTCATGAAGCTGGCCGTAGGTGACGCGCTCGCTGTCGGTCGGCTCGTCGCCTTCCCAGATGATGGCGACATCGTTTTCGCGGTGGGGCAGGTGGCGGTCGATGCAGTTGGCCGAGACGTTCAGCACCCCGTCCTCGAACCAGCGGATGCGGAAGTCGGCCTTGTTGAAGCTGACGTCCTTGATCCTGGACGGGAAGGTCATCCAGTCGAGACGTTTGGCCTGCTCGCCCCAATAGGCGTCGGGGGTCTCGCGCGCGGCAATCCGGGCCGCCTCATAGCCGGCGCGGTCCATGTGGGCACGGGCGGCCAGGTCGGCGGGGACGGGATAGATTTCCGGTTCGGTGGACACGCGCGCTTTCCTCCCAGTTTCTTGTTTTTAGAAGCCGTATTTGGCGAACAGGATCAGGCGGGTCATGTCGCCGTCCAGCCCCGACTCCAGCTTGCGGTCAGCGAACATCAGTTCGGCGCCGAGATCAAATGCGGCGACCGGCGACCAGATCAGGTTGGCGTGGATGCTCTGGGCCGAGCGGTTGGCGCCGGCGCCGGTCAGCAGGACGTCGTTGTCCACCCTCTGGGCCGACCAGATCAGGCTGGAGCGCCAGCCCGGCGTCCAGACGTGGCGATAGGCGGCGAAGCCGGCGATCACGCCGATGGCGTCCAGCTCGCCCGAGGCGTCCAGCACCGCGTCGTTGGAGAAGTTGAGCCCGACGTAGCGGCCGATGCCTTCGCCGCCGGTCAGCATCAGGCGAATGTCGTCCTGGGCGCCGACCTTGATCTTGGTCGAGGCGGACAGGCCCCAGCCGGTCGCCGTGCCGTCAATGTTGCTGGTCGGGTTCTCATACTTGAGCTGACGCAGCAGGCCCGCGAACTGCAGGTCGCCCCAAGGGCGGCTGATGGCGTAGCGCGCGGTCAGATCAGGCAGGCTGTTGTCGTCGGCCACGACGCGCGCCCCGCCGCCGAAGGGGGTGACGGTGGTCTCGGGGTTCTCGACCGAGACGGAGAAGGGGCCGCGCGTGTAGCGAACCTGCACCTGCCGCGCGAAGACCGTGCCCTCGGCGGCGCCGACGAAGTCCGCGGATTCCGGCAGGACGGCGGTGTTCTGGAAGTTGGTCCACTCCTGACCGATCAGCCAGTTGTCGATGGTGACGAAGGCGCGGCGCAGGGCGGGGGTGGAGGCGCTGGTGACGCGCTGGTCGCCGGTGCCGGGCAGGCTCTGGAAGTCCATCTCCAGCCGGGTGCCGACCTTGTGGCCGCTGACCAGACCGTCGGTGGTCAGCCAGAAGCGGGTCTGGCGAGCGTTGAAGTCCGTGGCCGTGTCCTCGTCGGCGCCGCCGATGGGGATGGAGCCCGGCAGGTGATAGTCGCGCAGGGCGTCGCCGTTGGCCGGGTCGCCGCCGGAATATTTGGAGGCGGAGGCGTCGGCCTTGATGAAGCCGCCGAACTTGACCGTGTGATCGCCGATGCGGAAGCCTTCCTCGCGCGG
>CAYWDO010000223.1:0-2868 GCA_964456995.1 uncultured Brevundimonas sp. | reverse complement strand
GCTCATGGCGGGCGGGGCGGCCCTCTACCTCCAGCGTCGGCGACAGGTCGCCTAGCACGGCGTCAAGGCGAGTTGGGGGTTTACCCAAACCGCTCTGGCCAAAGAAAGTCGGACGCGCCCCTGCGGTCAGTTCGAGATAGCCTCAGCTGTGCTTCTCGATATAGGCCTCGGGGTCCTTGTTCACTGGCTTGACGCCGGTGATGTGGCGCGCGGTGAAGGCGGCGAAGCGGACCCCCAGCTCATGACGCGTCTTCAGGTCGGCGTTCAGGCGAAAATCAGTCAGCCCCTGACGCTCTTCCTCGCCCATGTGCTTGGAGTTGACCACATTGGCCTCGCCCACCGCCTCGAACCAGGCCGGGGTTCCGACCTTGTGTTGCGCCACGGCCTTGACCGCGTCGCGCAGCTTGTTGTGGTCCTCGATCGCATCCTCGGTCTCGCCCTCGACCGTGCCGTCCTCGGCGTCGTTGGCGCCCTCGCCCAGCTTCAGAAGCTCGGGATAGAAGTGCTGCTCCTCGGCCTCGGCGTGGGCGTCCAGAAAGGCCGACAGCCGTCCCCAGACCGCCTCCAGCGCCTCGACCTCCGCCGGGTCGATCTGTTCGATGATCGAGAACAGCCTGCGCTGTTCGGCATGGTCGTCGAGGATCAACTGGGTGATGTCCATCAGGCAGGCTCCGGCAAAGGTGTCCCGGCTCAACCCCTTCGCCCGACCGGGGTTCCGCCGCTTGCCCGCGCGCGGCATCGGGCGCATTATTGACGATCCGCGATAGCCGAAAGGAAGCCGCCATGCGCGCCGCCCTGTTCGCCGCCTCTCTCGCCTGCCTGCTGCCCCTGACCGCGACGCCCGTCGCCGCCCAGGAAACGCAAGACCAGTTCATGACCCGCTGCACCCAGACCCTGGCTGAAACCGCCAATATGGGAAGCTATGTCGAGGGGGCCTGCGCCGAAAAATGGACCACTGTCACCCGCGCCAATCAGATGCTCGACGCCCTTCTGTCGGTCTTCGTGGCCGGCGCCCCGTCCGCCCTCGACCCCGCCGACGTTCAGGCGCGGGCCTCGACCGTCCGCTGGCGCTCGCCGTCGCAGGGCCAGTTGGCGGGCCTGAACGTCGAGGTCACGCGCACGCCCACGGTGCGGATCGCCTTCAACTGGTCAGCGACGGGCGAACCGGTGCCCTATGACCCCGTCGAGGCGTTGCGGGTGCGCGGCGCCCGCGTTAAGCCGATCGGCTGCTACGCCTATGGGGCGGGCGAATCCAACAGCGTCTGGCGCGTCGAGGCGCCCGGGCACGCGCCCTTCGCCCTGACCGTCTATCGCCGCGAGGCGCCCACGGCCTCGGCCCTGTCCTACATCACCGTCAGCGCTGACGCCGAACGCAACATCCCGACGCTCGGCGACCTCAGGGCCGCCGAGCCGGATCAGGACTGGATGGAGGCCTGCCCCCAGTAGGGGGGTCAGCCCCCGAACTTGGCCGCGTCTTCGTCCGAGATGTCTTCGTTGGAATAGACCGCCGACACGTCGTCCTCGGCGTCCAGCGCGTCCAGCAGCTTGAACAGGGTGCCGACCGCCTCGCCGGTGACCTGGACCTCCGTCTGCGGCTTCCACACGATGGCGGTCGACTTGGGGTCGCCCAGGACCTTGGACATGGCCTCGGCCACCTCGTTCAGGTCCTCATAGGCGGTCCAGATGACGTGGCCCGGCGCGTCCTCATAGATGTCCGGCTTGACCAGGTCGCTCTCGACGTCCTGGGCGCCGGCCTCGATGGCGGCTTCCATGACGGCGTCTTCGCTGCCCGCCTCGGCCTTGTAGGTGATCTTGCCGACCTTATCCCACATGAAGGCGACCGAGTTCATCTCGCTCAGCGCGCCGCCGTTCTTCTTGAAGGCCGCGCCGATGTTCGAGGCCGCGCGGTTGCGGTTGTCGGTCAGGGCCTCGACGATGATGCCGACGCCGCCGGGGCCGCGGCCCTCGTAGCGGATCTCTTCCATCGTATCGACGTCGCCGCCCGAGGCCTTGTTGATCGCCCGCTGGATGACATCCTTGGGCAGGCTCTCGGCCTTGGCGTTGTTGACCGCCAGACGCAGGCGCGGGTTCAGCGCCGGATCGGGCATTCCGCCCTTGGCGGCCACCGTGATGTCCCGCGACAGCTTGGAGAACAGCTTGGAGCGCACGGCGTCCGCGCGTCCCTTGCGGTGCATGATGTTCTTGAATTTCGAGTGGCCGGCCATGAATCTCGCTGCCAGATTTCTGAAACGTGAGGCGAGGGCTTTACTGGAAGTGCGATCCTCTGTCACGACAGGGAACCGCCCGACTGCGCCGGGGATTTAGCGCAGACCTATAATGGGAGACGCAGATGGCCGCCGACGACACCTATCTGGACGACGCCTACGATGAAGGCATCGACCACGCCCACGCTGGCGAAATCGTCGAATGGTACGCCAAGCGCCCGGTGACGGTCTCCACCGTCGCCGCCACCGGCTCGATCATGGCGGCCTTCGCCCTGGGCGCCCTGACCGCCGTCGGCGCCCTGTTCCTGCTACGCCAGTACGACGAGCGCTAGGCCAGCCCTACCAGAAACGCCCGCAGCGCCTCCGGGATGGCTGCGGGCCGCATCGTCTCGCGTTTCACCATGACGTGGACGAAAAAGCCCTCGGCCGTCGCCTCCTCCTCCTCGTTGCGGAACAGTCCGACCTCGTAGCGGATGCTGGACGACCCCAGACGCCCGACCCGCACCCCGGCGTGGATCACATCGGGATAGGCCGCCGAGGCGTGAAAGCGACAGCCTGATTCGGCCGCCAGCCCGATGACCTCGGACCCGGTCACGTCCAGCAGCCCCGCCTCGATCAGCAGCTGGTTCACCGCCGTATCGAT
>CAYWDO010000222.1:0-2967 GCA_964456995.1 uncultured Brevundimonas sp. | reverse complement strand
TTCGGCCACATCTTGCTAAAGCCAATCCGACCGCGCGACCAGATCAGAATGAAGGGGACAGGGGAGAGCGAAGAACTTTCGTTGAACCGGCAACGTTCAGCTAGCGCCGGACCTCCAGCTCCAGGGCGTCAGCGATCGATTTCCACGGCACATATTTAAAGTTCTGGTTTTCGCCAGGCAGGACGTTGCGGCCGTCCTGCGCCACCATGGCGCCGTGCTCAAAGCCTGGGCCGAGGTTGCGGCTGGTCACGTCCAGACCGTCGGTTTCCGACACCCCGTCGATGCCGCGCCCGCCGTCCGCCACGACGATGAAGGAACCGAGATAGGCCTGATCGCCCTCGCGCCGGAAGACGGCGTAGCTGTCATTGCCCTGGCTGGACGCCACCAGATAGCCGCGCCCGTCGCCCAGATCATAGAGGCCTACGCCCTCCACATCGTCCTTCAGCGCGGGATTTTCGGTGATGCGGGCGACCATGGTCATGGCCGAGCCGCCGTCCGGTTCGGCCGATAGACGCCAAAGGCCGACGTCCTCCTCGGCCACGAACAGCAGACCGCTGGCGTCGTCGGCGACACAGCCCTCGACCTGGCTGGCGAAGGCGAAGTCGCGGACGCGAACTGCGCGAACCCTGCCGTTTCCGGCGTCAACCAGTTCCCACTGACGCTTTTCGCCGTTGGAATCATTGATAAAGACATAGGTCTTGCCGGTCCGGGCCGAGCGATACATGCACTGGCCATAGGGATCGCCCTGCCCTGTCGGCTGCACGCCGTCGGCGATGTTGATCAGGCGCCGCGCCTCGGTGTCCAGGCGATAGATGGCGACGGCCTTGTTGGTCCGGTCGCTGGCCGTGACCAGCACCACCGCCCGCCCGCCCAGCATGAAGCCTTCGCGCAGGTCGACATTGTTCATCTTGCCGTCGGGCAGATGCTGGATGACGCGCCCCTGCATGTCATAGAGGTTCAGCCCGGCCTTCTTGTCCGTGCCGATGATCAGGCTGTTCGCCGGGTTGTTCGGATCGGCCCAGATGGCAGGATCGTCGGCGGCGTCGCCGGGGCTGCCGACCGGAGCGGTTTCCGCCACGGCGACGACGGCGGGGAAACGGGGCGCAGCGAGGGCGCGCGTGTCCTGGGGCGTTCCCGCCGAGAGGTTCAGCGCCCCGGTCAGGGCGGTGATCGACACCAGCTTGTAGTTGCCCCCCTCTGCGGCGTCCTCGTCCGTCACCAGCAAGGCGCCCGACGGCAGACCTGCGCCCAACGGCGCGCCGACGACCTGCAGCGCGCCCGGCTCCTTGATCGCCGCGCCGCCACGTCCCGTCAGACTGACGGCGCCCAGCCAGGCGTCGTCCGCGCCGTGGTCATAGACGAACAGCCTCCCGCTGGAAGCGTCGGTCGCGATCAGATAGCGCGCGCCCGGACCACCGTCATAAAGCGCCAGAGACCCGCTCTCTTCACTGATCCGGCCCAGTCGCGCCGCATCGATCAGAGCGGGGGCCGCGTCGGCCTCCGGGTCGCCGTTGAAGCGCCAGACGCCCACCGCCTGCTGCGAGGCGTAGACCTGCCCCGTCGCGTCGTCGGCGACGCAGTATTTGATCTTGGACGGCAGGTTGATGCGGCGCGCCGAGCGGGCGTCCACCTGGCCCTTGGCATTGGCGTAGAGCAGCAGTTGTTCGATCTCGCCGCCGTCGCCCACGGCCACGGCGTAGAGACCGCCGTCGCTGGCGTTGCGCAGCAGGCAGACGTCCTCGACCGCAAAGCCCAACGGCACAGCGCGCGCGCCTATCTCGACGGGCGCGCCGTTTCGCATGGCGAAGAAGCGCAGGCTGTTGTCGGTCTTGTCCGTCGAAACCATCAGGGTCTCAGGCTGGCCCTTGATCGGGAAGCCATGACGAACATCCAGGCCACCGGCCTCTCCCGCCTGAATACGGCCCAAGGGGGCGCCGGACAGGTCAAAGATCTCCAGCCCCGCCAGCCCCGCAGCCGAAACGAGACGATGATGGCGGGCGTCCGGCCCCGGCACGATCACGCCGCTGACGGCCTCGCCAGAGGCAACCGTATCTACCGTCGCGGCCACAGTCGGAACGACCGCCTCCTGAGCGACTGCGGCCCCGACGATTCCCATCGCCAGAGCCAGAGCACTGCCCCCCAGACGATAGCCCTTCAGCCTTCTGTTCACGGATGCCTCCCACACATTTGTCGCCGCGCAATCACGGGCGAAGTAGGGAAGTTGTGCGAAAGATACGCGACGTCGGAGCTTCTACCGGCGATTTTCTGTCTCAGCTTGCCAACAGGCCTGCCTGCGGGCGGAGCCGGGTTATACCTCAACGACCAAACCGTTAAGCGGCACGCCTAGCAGCGCCTATCCAGGTCGCTGCTAGGCGTTTCAGTCTAAAGCGCGATTCAGGCCTTTTCGATCGCTGCAGCGATCTGATCTGTAGAATGCCCTGTAAGATCTTTGGCGATTTCGCCTACCAACCTGGCTTCAGTCTCCTTGTGCCAACCTTTGCGCAACTGGCCGAGCGTCTTGGGCGCAGCGATAACAAGCAGGTGTTCAACCTTGTTGGTCAGAACCATATTGTTGAGCACGTCGGCGACTCCCATGGCGAAACCATCTTCGGCCTGAGTGTCATTGTCCGGGTTTGCTTCGCTCGATATGCGACCGGCGGCGCCGGACGCGCGATCTTCAATGGCAGGCGTGGGTTTGGCCGTCAGTTGGACGTCCTGTTGGCCCGTGTTCTCGAATAGGACGATCTTCTCGCCATCGACGACGGCGACAAGGGCGCCTTTAGGGATTTTCATGAAATGACTCCAGCGGTTTCAGCTTGTCATCAACGGTTGGGAGCCGCCGGAGTTGCGAGGTTTGCGACAAGTCCATCCAGGAGCAGGATGGGAAACGCAGCAATCAGGTCGGCGACCGTCTCTGCCTTGGCCTTGTCGGCATGGATTACGGAGAGGGGGCACGTAGGACTGTGG
>CAYWDO010000221.1:0-2986 GCA_964456995.1 uncultured Brevundimonas sp. | reverse complement strand
AAAATGTGGCGACCCCGGAGGGACTCCAACCCCCGACCTCGGCTTTAGGAAAGCCTTGCTCTATGCAGCTGAGCTACGGGGCCGTCGTGGATCGTCCCTAGCGGGTCGCAGCGGCGAGGGAAAGACGCCGCGCCGCACTTATCCACCCGGCAAGAAACTCCTAGCGATTAATCTACGTTAAGCTACAATATGTTGTGGAGAACAAAGCCTGAATCGGGCGGTGTCGCTGATTCGGTCATGATTCGTTTCGCGCTCGTTCCAGGTTCTGGAAAGCTTCTGTTCATTCTCTCGATCGCCGCCGGTTTCGCTTGAGAAACCCGCACGCCTTCTCCACCTTGAATGGGACATGAGCGATCGTTCCGCAGGCATGGCCCCATCGCGCGTCACGGCGATCCTGGGCCCCACCAACACCGGCAAGACCCATCTGGCGGTCGAGCGGATGCTGGGTCACGCCTCGGGCATGATCGGCCTGCCGCTGCGCCTCCTGGCGCGCGAGATCTATGAGCGGATCGTCAAGCAGCGCGGGGCCGCCGCCGTCGCCCTGATCACCGGCGAGGAGAAGATCGTCCCGCCGCGCCCGGCCTATTTCGTCTGCACCGTCGAGGCCATGCCGCTGGAGCGTCAGGTCGAGTTCCTGGCGGTCGACGAAATCCAGCTGGTCGCCGACCCGGAACGCGGCCACGTCTTCACCCAGCGCCTTCTGCACGCACGCGGTCGGTTCGAGACCATGTTCCTGGGGGCCGGGACCATGGCCCCGCTGATCCGCGCCCTGGTCCCTGACGCGGAGATCATCACGCGCGAGCGCCTGTCCACCCTGTCCTACGCCGGGTCGAAGAAGCTGACCCGCCTGCCCCGCCGCAGCGCCGTCGTCGCCTTCTCGACCGAGCGGGTCTACGCCATCGCCGAACTGCTGCGCCGCCAGCGCGGCGGGGCCGCCGTGGTCATGGGGTCCTTGAGCCCCCGCACCCGCAACGCCCAGGTCGAGCTGTTCCAGTCGGGCGAGGTGGATTTCCTGGTGGCCACCGACGCCATCGGCATGGGGCTGAACATGGACGTGGACCATGTCGCCTTCGCCGGGCTTCGCAAGTTCGACGGCACGCGCACCCGCTGGCTGCACGCCGCCGAGATCGGCCAGATCGCCGGGCGCGCCGGGCGTCACCTGCGCGACGGCACCTTCGGCGTAACGGGCGAGGCCGACGAGTTGGACGAGGACATCCTCGAACAGGTGGTCAGCCACCGCTTCGATCCGGTCGAGGCGGCCGAGTGGCGTCACGGGCGACTGGATTTCGACACCCTGCCCGACCTGCTGCGCTCGCTGACGGTGACGCCTCAACGCTTCGGCCTGCGGCTGACGGCGCAGGCCTTGGACGAGACCCTGCTGCGGCGCTTCGCAGCGGACGAGGACGTCAAGAAGGTCGCTCGCTCGCGCGGCGCCCTCATGCGGCTGTGGGAGACCTGTCAGCTGCCGGACTTCCAGAAGACCACCCTGGACGAGCACGCCCGCCTGTCGAAGGAGATCTTCACCGCCCTGACCAGCCGACGCGGCCGCCTGACCGAGGACTGGGTCGCGCCGCGCTTCAACGACCTGGACCGCGACGACGGCCAGATCGACCAACTTTCAGCCCGCCTCGCCGGGGTGCGGACCCTGGCCTACATCGCCAACCGTCCCGACTGGATGGACCAGGCGCAAGGGTGGCGCGACCGGACCAAGGCGCTGGAGGAACGGCTCAGCGACGTCCTGCACGAACGGCTGACGGCGCGCTTCGTGGATCGGCGCACCACCGCCCTCATGCGGGCGCTGAACGTGCGCTCCGACACGGTCGCGGGCGTGGCCGACGACGGCGAGGTCACGGTCGAGGGCGAGGTGGTCGGTCATCTGGAGGGGGTTCATTTCACCCCCGACGCGGGCGGCTCGGCCCTCGCCGACCGCGCGCTGCGACAGGCCGCGACCCGCGCCGTGGGGCCGGAGATCGCGCGCCGACTGGGCAAGCTGGCCGCCGAGACGGACGAGGCGTTCAGCGTCATTCCCAACCCGCGTTCAGGCGGCGGCGACGTGCTGTGGAAGGGCGCCTTGACGGCCCGGATCATCAACGACGATCCCTTTGCGCCGCGCGTGCGGCTGCTGGGCGATCTCGGCCCGGTCCCGGCGCGCGAGCGGGCGCAGCGGCGCATCGAGGCATGGCTGGCCTCGGAGGCCGGGCGCGCCCTTCGCGACCTGCGCCGCCTGCGTCAGGCGGTCGACAACGGCAGCCTGACCGGCTTGCCGCGCGGCCTGGCCTTCCGCCTGATCGAGGCGGGCGGCGTCATCCCCCGCGCCGAGGTCGAGCGCGATCTGGCGGCGCTGAGCCAGCACGAGCGGCGCACGGTCAAGACCTTCGCCATCCGCATCGGCGCCCATTCCGTCTGGCTGCCCGGCGCGCTCAAGCCCCGCGCCCGGATGTTGGCGCAAGCCTTTGTGACCCAGCCCTTCCGGCCCGGCGACGAGCCCCTGATCGCCCTGCCCTCGCCGGCGCCGTCGCCGCGCACGCTCGCCGCCTTCGGCCGTCGCGCCGTCGGATCATGGAGCGCGCCGGTAGAGGCGCTGGAGCGTTTTGCCGAACTGTCGCGCGCCGCCGGCAAGACGCCCCTGTCAGACGAGACCCTGACCGAACTGGGCTGGACTGCCGAACAGGCCAAACAGGTGCAGGCCGCCCTGCGCCCGCCCCGCACCGATAAGGCCCTACGCCCCGGCCAGCCGATCCCGCCGCTCAAGGATTCGCCCTTCGCGGCCCTCGCCCAATTGACCCAGCCGCCCGCGCCCCCGCGCCGCAAGCGCCGCCCGAGGCGCAAGGCCGCCGCGACGTGATCCCGGCCTGCCGCATTGACCTGTGGCTATGGCGCGCCCGCTTCGCCAAGACCCGCAGTCTGGCTGCAAACATGGTCGAGCGCGGCTCCATCCGCCTGACCCATCACGGCGTCCAGACCCGCCTCGACAAGCCCAGCCGCA
>CAYWDO010000220.1:0-3044 GCA_964456995.1 uncultured Brevundimonas sp. | reverse complement strand
GAGGTGCAGGCGGCCTGGTATGTGACGGGCGAGACCGACTTCGTCCTCTATGTCCGCGTACCGACGATGGAGGCCTATGAGGTCTTTACCCGCGAGGTGCTGAACGACGACGCCCGGGTGCGGGCCTTCAAGACCCTGATTTCGATCCGCGAGGTTCTGCCCTTCGATCCGGCGCGGCGACGGCTGCGCGGATAAGCCTGGCTATGCCACCCTTGAGAATTCCTGTGCGGCGTGGTCTTGCCTCGGGCGTATAAGGGTTGTCACCTAGTCTGAATTCGCCGCACGGAGCGCTCCCATGTCCGACACTGCCTACGACGCCAGCCGCCACAAGAAGGCCGGACGGGGCCGCGTCTATGACAGCATCATCGACACCATCGGCGACACGCCCCTGGTGCGGCTGCCCAATCTGAGCCGGGAGTATCAGCCGAAGGCCACGGTGCTGGCCAAGCTGGAGTTCTTCAATCCGCTGGCCTCGGTCAAGGACCGGATCGGCGTGGCCATGATCGAGGCGCTGGAACAGTCGGGTCAGATCAGGCCCGGCGCGGTTCTGGTCGAGCCGACCAGCGGCAATACCGGCATCGCCCTGGCCTTCGTCGCGGCGGCCAAGGGCTACAAGCTGATCCTGGTCATGCCGGAGAGCATGTCGATCGAGCGCCGCAAGATGCTGGCCCTGCTGGGCGCTGAACTGGTGCTGACCCCGGCCGAACAGGGCATGAAGGGCGCCATCGCCATGGCCCAGGACCTGATCGCCCGCACCCCCGGCGCCGTCAGCCCCTCGCAGTTCGAGAACCCCGCCAACCCGGCCATCCATGAGGCCACGACCGCCGAGGAGATCTGGAACGACACGGCCGGGGCCGTGGACATCGTCATCTCGGGCGTGGGCACCGGCGGCACCATCACCGGCGTCGGCCATGCGCTGAAGTTCAAGAAGCCCTCGGTCAAGATGATCGCGGTCGAGCCGACCGCCTCGCCGGTCCTGTCGGGCGGCGCGCCCGGTCCGCACAAGATCCAGGGCATCGGCGCGGGCTTTATTCCGACCATCGTGGACCGCGCCGTCATCGACGGCGTCGAGCAGGTCTCCAACGACGACGCCTTCGACATGGCGCGCAAGGTGGCCCGCGTTGAAGGCGTGCCGGTCGGCATCAGCTCGGGCGCGGCCCTGGTCGCCGCCTTCCGTCAGGCGGCCCTGGACGAAAATGCAGGCAAGACCATTGTCGCCATCATCCCCAGCTTCGCCGAGCGCTACCTGTCCACGGCCCTGTTTGAAGGGCTGTAGGGCGGCTGTGTCGCCCTCACGCGCGGTTAACCGGCTCGCGCTAGGGTAGCAGAACCATGTCTGTTCCGGCCGCCATTCCTGCCGAAGACGCCCCGCAGGCGGCGTCGAAAACGCGCCAGACACTGCTGCGGCGGCTGGCTGATGTCGTCTGCCTGCCCGCCAGCCGGGTCAACGCCTTCGAGCGGGCGGTGACGGGCGATCTGCTGGTGGAACTGCTGCGCCAGGCCTCGGTCGAGGAACGCCGCCGCGTAGCGGTGCGGCTGGCGCCCCTGGCGGAGCTGCCCGACAGTCTGGCGCGGCTGCTGTTGCGCGACGATCCGTCGGTGGCGGGGCCGCTGATCGAACAGTGCGCCTCTCTGACCGACGTCGACCTGATCGGCTGCGCCCGCGACGCCGGCCTCGAGCACCGCCTTCTGATCGCCGAGCGGCGGGGCCTGTCGGAAGTCGTCACCGAGGCCCTGCTGAGCTTTGGCGAGGACGCCGTCATCGAGGCGGTGCTGAAGAACACCTCGGCCCGCCTGGCCCAGGTCGCCGTCGAGGGCGTGGTGGCCTTGAGCCGTCAGAATCGGAGCCTGTGCGCCCTGTTGCTGAAGCGCCCGGAACTGCGGCCGTCCGGGGCCTATGTCATGTTCTGGTGGTGCGGGGCCGAGGAGCGTCGCATTGTCTTGCAGCGGTTCGCGGTGTCGCGCGAAGTCTTGCAGGACAGCGTCGAAGACCTGTTCGCGCAGGTCGCCGCCGAGGGCTGGTCCGATCCGGTGACGCGCAAGGCGCTGCAGTTCATCGAGCGCCGCCAGCGCAACCGCGCCGCCATCGGAAAGAGCCCCTACGCCGGGCTGGAGGACGCGGTCGCCGCCGCAGAGGGCGGCATGACCCGCGAACTGGTCAGCGAGATCGGCTATCTGTCAGGGATCAAGCCGCTGACCTCGGCCAAGATCATGGGCGACGCGGGCGGCGAGTCCCTGGCTATTCTGTGCAAGGCCACGGGCCTGTCGCGACTGGACCTGCAGATCCTGTGGCGGGCCATGCGCCGCCCCGAGACAACCGAGGACGGCGAGGTCCATCCCGACTGGGAGCGGGTGCAGATCACCTATGAAATTCTGGCCGTCGATCGGGCCCAGACGGTGCTGCGTTACTGGAACTGGTCGCTGTCGTCGGCGCTGACGCCCGAACTGCTGCGCGCTATCCGCGAAGGCGAGGAAGACCTGATCGACGAATACTCCGCACCCGAGCGGGCCGCCATGCTGGCTCTGGCGGAGAACTTCGGTCGGTGAAAACCGACGACTGATTTCGCGATAGATCAGTAGAAGACTTCGCGCACCAGGCGATGTTCTATGCTTGCATTGCCTTCGTCATCGAACATCCGTATGAAACCAACCACCGACGGGTCGGGTTTGATCAGTCGAATATGTTTGGCTCCTGCAACAGGCGATCCCCCCATGGAAGAAAAACCCGAACTGCTGGAAATGACGGCGGACATCGTGTCGGCCTATGTCAGCAACAACACCGTCTCGGCTGACGCCGTGCCCGGCCTGATCGCTCAGATTCACGCAGCGCTGTCGGGCGTGTCTTCCGGCCCGGTTGAAGTCGAGCCCGAGCCCAAGGAACCGGCGGTTCCGGTGCGCAAGTCGATTACGCCTGACTTCCTGATCTGCCTGGAAGACGGTCGCAAGTTCAAGTCGCTGAAGCGTCACCTGCGCACCAAATACAATATGAGCCCCGAGGAATACCGGGCGAAGTGGGGCCTGGCCAAGGACTATCCCATGGTCGC
>CAYWDO010000219.1:0-3052 GCA_964456995.1 uncultured Brevundimonas sp. | reverse complement strand
GCAAGCGGGTGCTGATCCTCGACGACGTCTTCGACACCGGCCTGTCGCTGGCCGAGGCGGTGCGCATCACGAAAGAAGCCGGCTCGTCCGAAGTCCTGACCTGCGTCTTCGCCCGCAAGCCCTGGCCTGAGGCCCGCGCGCCCGAGCCCGACTTCGTCGGCTGGGAGGCCCCGAACCGCTTCCTCGTCGGCTACGGCCTGGACCACAAGGGCGGCCTGCGCGGCCTGCCGGACATCTGCGCCCTGGATTGATCTTCCCTCTCCCGGCGGGAGAGGGCTTGAGCGCACGAGAGCTTTAGCGCGCGTTCTTGCGCGAAAGGGTGAGGGGCTACGCGTTCCGTCGGCGTTAGCCGCAGCGTTACGGCTCACGCCGACGGTTAGGGACGACCCTCATCCGGCCCTTCGGGCCACCTTCTCCCATCGGGAGAAGGGACGGCGTTATGCCTTCAGCCAGTCCGCCAGCGGTTCACGCGCCAGCATCTCTTCATAGGTCGGGCGCGGGCGGATGACGGCGCAGCTCGCGCCGTCGACCAGAACCTCGGCGGCCAGGGGGCGGGTGTTGTATTCGCCGCTCATGACGGCCCCATAGGCGCCGGCGCTCATGAAGACGACCAGATCGCCGGCCTCGAACGGCGGCAGGTCGCGGTCGCGGGCGAAGGTGTCGCCGGTCTCGCAGACGGGGCCGACCACGTCATAGGGGACCATGGCGCCGTCGCGCGGACGCACGGCCTTCAGGTCGTGGAAGGCGTCGTAGAGGGCTGGACGCATCAGGTCGTTCATCGCTGCGTCCAACACCAGGAAGCGTCGCCCGTCGGTGCGCTCATTGACCTGAATGACCCGGCTCAGCAGCACGCCGGCGTTGGCGGCCATCAGCCGGCCCGGTTCGAAGGCCGCCTCGACGCCCAGGCCGTCCAGCACCCGCGCCGCCATGGCCACATAATCGGCGGGCGAGGCGGTTTCGGCCTCGCCGTAGTAGGGCACGCCCAGACCGCCGCCGAGGTCGAGGCGGGTGACGCTGTGGCCCTGCGCGCGCAGGGTCTCGGTCATGTCGCGCAGCACACGGAAGGCGTTTTCCAGCGGCGTCAGGTCGGTGATCTGGCTGCCGATGTGGCAGGCCAGACCCACGGGCGTGACGTGAGGCGAGCTTGAGGCACGGGCGTAGAGGCTCAGCGCCTCCTCGACCGGCACGCCGAACTTGTCGCCGGCGCCGCCGGTGGTGATCTTGGCGTGACCGCCGGCGCCGATCTTGGGGTTGACCCGGATGGCGATGGCCGGCGAGGCGGACTTCTCGGCGGCGACGAGGATCAGCCGCTCCAGTTCCGCCGAGGACTCGACGTTGATCTGACGCACGCCGACGTCGATGGCGAACGCCAGTTCGGCGTCGGTCTTGCCCACGCCGGAGAAGATGATGCGCTCAGCCGGAACGCCCGCCGCCAGCGCCCGACGGATCTCGCCCTCGGACACGGTGTCGGCGCCGCAGCCGAGTTTCGCCAGGGTCGCCAGCACCGACAGGTTGGAGTTGGCCTTGACCGCAAAGGCGATCAGGGCCTCGCCCAGCGCAGACTTGTGCGCGTCGCAGGCGTCGCGCAGCAGGCCGTAGTGACGGCGCAGGGTGGCCGAGGAATAGACATAGGTCGGGGTCCCGACCTCCGCCGCCAGCGCCTCCAGCGAGACGCCCTCGGCGTGCAGAACGCCGTCCTTCAGGTCGAAATAATGCACGGCGGGGCGTCCGGTCTGGAGGTGAGGAGGCCGATCAGGCCATCGGCGGGCGGCCGAACGGGTCCGAGGCGCCGCTGTCGATGGGGTTCTGGCGGGGGGCGGTGTTGATCGTCGCCGGCTCCGGCAGGGTCTTGGCGTTGCGGTCGCGCGGCGCGCGCTCGGTCTGGACGGCGCCGGGCGCTTCCAGATCGGCCATGCGGCCGCAGCCGGACAGCATAAGGGCGGCGGCGCCGATAAGGATCAGGGTCTTGTTCACAGGCGGCTTCTCCAGTCGGCGATGCGGGCGCGGACCTGTTCCGGCGCCGTGCCGCCGAAGCTCTGGCGACTGGCGCAGGAGGCTTCGGGCGTCAGGACTTCATACACGGCTTTGGTGATGCCGGAATCCAGAGCCTGCAATTCTTCCAGCGGCAGATCGCCCAGGCCGACGCCGAGCGCCTCGGCCCGCTTGACGGCGGCGCCGGTGACGTGGTGCGCCTTGCGGAAGGGCAGGTTCAGTTCGCGCACCAGCCAGTCGGCCAGGTCGGTGGCGGTCGAGAAGCCCGCCCCGGCGGCGGCGGCCATGCGCGGGGTGTTGGGGATGATGGCGGCGACCATGGCGGTCATGGCCGTCAGCGCCAGGTCGAGGGCGTCGAAGGCCTCGAACACCGGCGGCTTGTCCTCCTGCATGTCCTTGGAATAGGCCAGCGGCAGGCCCTTCATCACCGTCGACAGGGCGACCAGCGAGCCCATGATCCGGCCCGTCTTGGCGCGCACCAGTTCGGCGGCGTCGGGGTTGCGCTTCTGCGGCATGATGGACGAGCCGGTGGTCAGGTCGTCGGGCAGGGAGGCGAAGCCGAACATCGGCGTCATCCAGACCACGATCTCCTCGGCCAGACGCGACAGGTGGCCCGCCGCGATCGAGGCGGCGGCCAGGCTTTCCAGGGCGAAGTCGCGGTCCGACACGGCGTCCAGCGAGTTGGCCATCGGACGGTCGAAGCCGAGCGCCGTCGCCGTCATGTGGCGGTCGATGGGGAAGGGCGAACCGGCCAGGGCGGCGGCGCCCAGCGGGTTCTCGTTCATGCGGGTGCGGGCGTCGGCGAAGCGGCTGGCGTCGCGGCCGAACATCTCGACATAGGCCATCAGATGGTGGCCGAAGGTCACGGGCTGCGCCGTCTGCAGATGGGTGAAGCCGGGCATCAGGTCGCCCGCGTGCTGTTCCGCCCGGTCCAGCAAGGCGGCTTGCAGGGTCTTCAGCTGTTCGACGGTGCGGTCGCAGGCGTCGCGCACCCACAGGCGGAAATCCGTCGCCACCTGGTCATTGCGGCTGCGCGCCGTGTGAAGACGCCCCGACGGCT
>CAYWDO010000218.1:0-3061 GCA_964456995.1 uncultured Brevundimonas sp. | reverse complement strand
TGAACGTGCCGGCCATGATCGGGCTGGAAGACCCGTTCGCGGCGGGGGTCTTCCTCAGCCTGGCGCTCAACCTCGGGGTCTTCATCGCCGTGTCCAAGCTGGGCGCGCCGCGCCTGATCGACCGGGTCCAGGCCCGCGCCTTTGTCGATCGGCTGGGGCCGGACTGGATGGAGGGGCGTGGCGGCCTGGCCGGGGCCTCGGTCGGCGACCTCAAGGCCCTGGTCGCCCGCTTCATCGGCGACGAACGGGCCGAGCGCGCCTTCGCCGCCTGGGCGCGCGAAACAGAGATACGCCTACGCGACGCCGACCCCGCCGACGCCGGCCTAGCCCGCGCCGCCGAGCGGATGCTGGCGGGCGCCATCGGCGCCGCCTCGGCCCGCCGCGTCATCGCCGCCGCCCTGGCCGCCGGGGGCCGCGCGCCCGAGGACGTGGTGCGGATGCTGGACGAGGCCTCGCAGGCGGTCCAGTTCAACCGCGACCTGCTGCAGACCACCTTGGACAACATCGACCAAGGCGTCAGCGTGGTGGACGAGGACCTGCGCCTGACCGCCTGGAACCGACGCTATGTCGAGATGTTCGGCCTGCCCGTCGGCTTCGTCCACATCGGCCTGCCCATCGCCGCCGTCTATCGCCTGAACGCCGAGCGCGGCGAGAGCGACGCCGACGCCGGCGACATCGAGGCCTGGGTCGAACGGCGCCTGGAGGCCCTGGCCCGCCGCATCCCGCACGACCATGAACGCGAACAGCCCGACGGCCGCATCCTGCGCTCCTCCGGCGCTCCCATCCCCGGCGGCGGCTACGCCACCAGCTATACCGACATCACCGCCCTGCGCCGCGCCGCCCGCGATCTGGAGGAGGCCAATGAACGGCTGGAGGCCCGCGTCGCCGACCGCACCGAACGGCTGGAGGAGGCCCGCCGTCTGGCCGAAGACGCCACGGCGTCCAAGACCCGATTCCTCGCCGCCGCCAGCCACGACCTGTTGCAGCCGCTGCACGCCGCCCGCCTGTTCATCGCCGCGCTGAAGGAGGAACCGGCCCTGGCGCCGGGGTCCGCCGCGCGCGGGTTGGCGACCAACGCCGACCGTTCCATCGACAGCGCCCACCGCCTTCTGACCGCCCTGCTGAACCTGTCCAAGCTGGAGGCAGGCGGGGTCCAGCCCGCCGTGGCTCCCCTGTCGCTGGACGCCCTGTTCGCCGAGCTGAGCCGCGAGTTCGCCCCCATGGCCCGCGCCAAGGGCCTGAGGCTGAGCGTCGTGCCGTCCGGCCTCTGGGTCGCCTCCGACCACGACCTGCTGAGGTCCATGCTACAGAACCTGGTCGGCAACGCCATCCGCTATACCGACCGGGGCCGGGTTCTGGTCGGGGCGCGGCGCGACGGGGCGACGGTGCAGATGCTGGTCTGCGACACCGGACGCGGCATCCCGGATGCCGACCGCGAGAGCGTCTTCGGCGAGTTCGTGCGCCTGCCCGGCGCGCCCGTGGACGAACCGGGCGCGGGTCTGGGTCTGGCCATCGTGCAGAAGCTGTCGCAGTTGCTGAACCACCCGCTGTCGCTGACATCTGCGGTCGGGCGTGGCGCCACCTTCCGCGTCAGCGCGCCGCGCGCCGCCGCCCAGGTCGTGATCGCCTCCCTCGCCGAAAGCGACGCCCGCCTGCCGCTGGCGGGCTTGCGGGTGCTGTGCGTGGACAATGAACCGGCCATCCTCGACGCCCTGACCGCCCTGCTGAGCCGCTGGGGGGCGCAGACGACCACGGCGCGGTCGGTGGCCGAAGGGATCGCGGCCAAGGGGCCGTTCGATGCAGCCCTGGTCGACCTGCACCTGGGCGACGGGCCGGACGGGCTGACCGTGGTGGACGCGTTGAGGGCGCGCGGCCTGCGCCGCATAGGCCTCGTCACCGCCGATACCCGTGAAGGCTTGAAGGAAACGGCCACGGCGGCGGGCGCGACCCTGCTGCCCAAGCCGGTCAAGCCGGCGGCGCTGAAGGCGTTTCTGTCGAGCTGAGTCTTCCTTCTCCCCTTGCGGGAGAAGGTGCCCCGCAGGGGCGGATGAGGGGTCTCGCGACGTCGGACGAAGAACGCAAGTTGAACGTCCCGCAACCCCTCATCCGTCAGGCTTCGCCTGCCACCTTCTCCCGCAAGGGGAGAAGGGATTCAAAGGTCGATCGACTGGGCCAAAATCACCGCTTGCGTCCGGTTATGCACCCCCAGCTTGCGGAAGACGCTGGTCAGATGCGCCTTGATGGTCGCCTCGGTGACGCCCAGGTCAAAGGCGATCTGCTTGTTCAGCCGCCCGGCTCTCAGGCCTTCGAGAATGCGTAGTTGTGAAGGGGTCAGGCTGGCGATGCGGGCTTCCAGATCGCCTTCCTCGGGTCCGGGCACGCCCACGTCCGGCGCCCAGTGGTCGCCCGACAGGATGGCGGCGATAGCCTCGACCATGATCGGCAGGGCGGCGGACTTGGGGATGAAGCCGGCGGCGCCGAGCGCGAGCGCCCGCCTCACCGTCGGCGGCTCCTCGCTGGCCGAGACCACGGCCACCGGGACGGCGGGGTGGTCGGCGCGGATGCGGCTCAGGCCGGCCATGCCCTCGCTGTCCGACAGCTTCAGGTCCAGCAGCAGCAGATCGGTCGACGCTTCCGCCAAGGCCGCCTGAACCTCGGCCAGACTGGCGCATTCCGCAATCACGGCGCCGGGTGCGGCCTTTTCGACGGCCGATCTCAACGCCGCCCGAAACAGAGGGTGGTCGTCGGCGACGACGATGCGATCCATGAAAATCCTTCCCGCACGCGGTTCTTTTTCGGGTCGAGGCCGCGCTGTGACGACACCATGCCGCGCCTCGACTTTGGTCGAAACTAGACCAATGGCTAATGGCCGCATACCGCCCCCGCGCGGAATGCTGCGGTCTCGAGGTTCGCATCAGACGCACCCGGGAGGAAATGACATGGGAAGATACCGCCTGCTCGGCGGCGCGGCTGCGGCTGCGCTTCTGTTTGCGCCCGGCGCCGTCCTGGCCCAGGACGCCAATGCGGCCCTCGAAGCGCGCATCGCCCTGCTCGAAGCCGA
>CAYWDO010000217.1:0-3066 GCA_964456995.1 uncultured Brevundimonas sp. | reverse complement strand
TTGCTCGGGCGCATAGGGAAGGATGCGCGTAACGCGATGGACCGCCATTCAGGGCTTAGCGGACCGAACGGCCTGCCTGCGCCAAACGCGCGGCCTTCAGGCGGGCGAAGTCGTCCCCGGCGTGGTGCGACGACCGCGTCAGCGGCGACGACGACACCATCAGGAAGCCCTTGGCGCGCGCGATGGCCTCATAGGCCTTGAACTCTTCGGGCGTGACGAAGCGGTCGATGGCGGCGTGCTTGCGCGTCGGCTGCAGGTATTGGCCAATGGTGATGAAGTCGACGCCGGCGGAACGCATGTCGTCCATCACCTGCATGACCTCTTCCTTGGTCTCGCCCAGGCCGACCATGATGCCGGACTTGGTGAACTGGTTCGGGTCGCGCTCCTTGACCATCTGCAACAGGCGCAGGGAATGGAAGTAGCGGGCGCCGGGGCGGATCTTCAGATAGAGGCGCGGAACGGTCTCGAGGTTGTGATTGAAGACGTCGGGCGTGGCGTCGATCATAACCTCGGCCGCGCCGTCCTTACGCAGGAAGTCGGGCGTCAGAATCTCGATGGTGGTGTTGGGCGCCTGGAGGCGGATCTGACGCACCACTTCGGCGAAGTGGGCGGCGCCGCCGTCGGCCACGTCGTCGCGGTCCACCGAGGTGATGACCACGTGGTTCAGACCCATCTGCTGGACGGCAAGGCCGACCTTGGCCGGCTCTTCCGGGTCCAGGGCCTGCGGCAGGCCGGTCTTGACGTTGCAGAAGGCGCAGGCCCGCGTGCAGGTGTCGCCCATGATCATCAGGGTGGCGTGCTTCTGGCTCCAGCACTCGCCGATGTTCGGACAGGCCGCCTCTTCGCAGACCGTCACCAGGCCCTTGGAGCGAACAATCTCCCGGGTCGCGTTATACTGGCCCGAACCGGGCGCCTTGACGCGCAGCCAGTCAGGCTTCTTCAGCACCGCCGATTCCGGGCGGTTCTGTTTTTCCGGGTGACGCAGCTCTGAAGGCTTCTTCGTCAGGGTGTCGATCAGCGTGACCATAGCCGGCGGTCGGGCTCCTGTGCAGAAGGGCGGTATGTCGGCTTTCCGACCGCCGATGGCAAGCCACAGACGGTTTCAGTGATGGAGATGCGACGTTCACGCGACGTTACGCATCTTTTCAAGGCGACCTTACGTCACTAGGTTCCGGCCTCTTGTAACCGAGAGAGCCGTCTCAGAGCTCTCCGAAGGAGGACGTGCTTGCGGGCTGCCCTGGACCCCAAGGTCTATGACGAATCCCTGTTCGACGCGCTGATCGATGCGCGCGCCCGCTATGGCGACAAGGAGATCCTGGAAGACCAGGACCGTCATCCCCTGACCTATACCGGCCTGATCCGCGCCGCCTTCGTGCTGGGGCGCAAGATCGCCGCCATGACCCAGCCGGGCGAGCGCGTCGGCGTTCTGCTGCCGTCCAGCGCGGGCGTGGTCGTGACCTTCTTCGGCCTGCACGCCTTTGGGCGGGTGCCAGTCATGCTGAACTTCACCTCGGGCGAGGCCAATCTGAAGGCGGCGCTGAAGACGGCGGGCGTCACCAAGATCCTGTCGGCCAAACGCTTCGTCACCCAGGCCAAGCTGGACGACCTGATGACGGCCCTGGGCGAAGTCGCCGAGATCATCTGGCTGGACGACGTGCGCAAGACCATCGGCCTGGCTGACAAGCTGTACGGCCTCAGCGCCGGCATGGCCCCGCGCCGCTTCCGCGTGAAGACCGATCCCGATTCGCCGGGCGTGGTCCTGTTCACCTCCGGCAGCTTCGGCGCGCCCAAGGGCGTGGTGTTGAGCCAGCGCAATCTGGTCGCCAACGCCCGCCAGGTCGCGGCCCATATCGAACTGAAGCCCGAGTGGGTGATGTTCAACCCGCTGCCGACCTTCCACTCCCTGGGCCTGACGGGCGGGGTTCTGCTGCCGCTGCTGCAAGGGATGAAGGCGTTCGAATACCCCTCGCCCCTGCACGCCAAGCAGATCACCGACCTGCTGCCCCAGGTGAAGGCCTCGATCCTTTTCGCGACCGACACCTTCCTGAACCAGTACGCGCGTGTGGCCGAGCCGGACGATTTCGCCACCCTGCAATTCGTCGTCGCCGGCGCCGAAAAGGTCCGCGACGAGACGCGTCAGATGTTCAACACCAAGTTCGGCGGCGTGGAACTGCTGGAAGGCTATGGCGCGACCGAGGCGGCGCCCGTCGTCGCGGTGAACCACCCCGACCGCAACCGCCCCGGCACGGTCGGCCAGATCATGCCCGGCATGGAATATCGCCTGGACACGGTTCCGGGGATTGAGGGCGGCGGCCAGTTGTTCCTGCGCGGGCCCAACGTCATGGCCGGCTATATCTCGCCGAACGACCCCAAGGGCATAGAGCCGCTGGCAGGCGGCTGGCATGACACCGGCGACATCGTCGACATCGACGACCAGGGCTACATCACCATTCTGGGGCGGGTAAAACGCTTCGCCAAGCTCGGCGGCGAGATGGTGTCCTTGCTGGCGGTCGAGGACATGGCCGGCGCCGTCTGGCCCGACAACCGCCACGCGGCGGTCGCGGTGCCGGACAGCAAGAGGGGCGAACGCCTGATCCTGGTCACAGACCACGAAGGCGCAGCCTCGGCCCAACTGTCCGAGTGGGCGCGCGACAACGGCGCGCCCGAACTGGCGGTGCCTAAGAAGATCATCAAGATCGCCGTCATTCCGGTCCTGGGCACTGGCAAGACCGACTATGTCGCCATCCAGAAGCTGGTCGAGGACGCCCTGAAAGCCGTGTGATCAGGACGGCTTGCAGAGCGCACAGCTTCGCCTAACCTCCGCCTTTGCGCCCTGCGTCGGTCCAGTCCCTGGACCTGACGGACGGGCGTCATCGGGAGGAAATAACGAATGGCGAGTGCAGCGTCTCTTTCAAGCTGGGCCCCGCGTTTCCAGAGCATTCTGCGGATCGTGGCCGGTCTGCTGATCCTGCAGCATGGCGCGCAGAAGATCCTGGGCTTCCCGCCCGGCGGCCAGGGCGGCGGCTTTGACGTCTCCAGCCTGTCCACGCTGGCCGGTTGGTCCGG
>CAYWDO010000216.1:0-3076 GCA_964456995.1 uncultured Brevundimonas sp. | reverse complement strand
AGCTCGAGGTCCTGGCTGATCGACAAGGTGGTTTCGGCATTGGCGTAGCCCGAGAAGGGCCCCGTGCCGAAAGCGTTCTCGGCGTCGAGAGCGATCGTCGGATTAGGCCTCGCACGGGCCTGGCGGACACGTGCTTCGGCGGCGTCCGACAGGGCGCCGGCTTCAAGGGTGGCCGGGGTTTGACCCAGCTGGGCGAGCAGCTCGGCGAAGGACGGCGCGGGGTCAGCCCAAGCGGGACTGGCCAGCACGGCCGCGAATGCGGCCAACGCGCAGCCGACCGCGAAACGCGGCGGCCTGCGATATGAGGGAGGCATGATTCATCTTCCAGAAATTTGACACGAGTTCGCGCGCACGGCGGCGCAGACGTCCGGTCAGACTCTGGGAGGGCGCTTCAGGCCGTCGGGAGAGATCGACGACGGAAAATCACTCGAGGGGAAGGCGTGAACAGGCCGCGCGTGGATCTGCATCGCGATGTGGTCGGCGACATCCGCACGGGCAGTTCCGTTGTGGTGGCAGTGGCCGTGGGTGCAGACTCCGTGCCCAGCGCCAAGGTCGACCTGGTCGCCATCGCCCGCATCTTCAACGACCATGGCGTGAGCCGATGCCGTCTCCGGGACGCAGGTCGCGGCGTCAGCGATCGGGGCGACGAAAAACACGGCGGAGACCAGGGTCACCGCCAGTATCAGTCTTGCCCATGTCGCAATTGGCCACGCCATCGCTTGGTGGATACTTTCATTCGGGCGATCAAGCAATCTGTTACAGTGTTCGGGGGCTGCGACTGTTTCGAGTGACCACCAATCCGCGGTGAGGGAGAGGGAAAGTCGACATGCAAGGCCGAGAGTGGCGCATCGTCGGCCATCTCGACCTATTCAGCAACGTCGAGCGATCTTTAAGCGAGCGCACGCTGATCGCGTCCGATTCTTTCGCTGCGTCTGCAGGTGGATCGAGATTGCAGAATGCGCAATCTTCACCTGAGTAGCGCTGCCGCTATCAGGTCGGGCCATCGTGAACCGGTCAGCCAGACCGCTCCGCCGGTCGCCGCGACGCCAGGCTCTGGATAAGGTCGTTGCGCGCGCATAGCCAGAGCGAGCGGACGTTGGAGTCGCCTGCGCAGTGGCGGACCAGCAGTAAGCCGGCCAGGGCGTTGGCGAAGAAGCCCAGAGCGCCCAGTCCGGTGATGCCACGGGACGGCGCCCCGGAGGTGGCTCGCGAGATCGCGTAGCTGAGGAATAACAGCACCAACGCAACGAGGCTGGCGCCTTGGCCATTGGCCGCCCCGGACTGCACGGCGACCGAACGTCCGATCACGGCCAGGCTGATGCCGTAGGTGGCGCGTCGGCCAGGAAGTCGAGCACATTGGCGCCCAGGGGGCGCCGAGCCTTGCAGGGAGGCGCCGCTGGCTATGGCCATAAAGGCGGCGCCGTTGACGGCGATCACCGCCATCAGGATGCGCCGGTAGGCGGGGTGGCGCCGTCGAACCTGGAGGCCACGCCGCAACTGCAGCCGGGCGAGGAAGTGCACAGGACGAGAGGGGGTTCAGTCATCGGATTACCCTTTCGCGAGAAGCATGCATCTCCCATTGGCTAGACGATCATGCCGAGAATGCATGGCTTCCATGAAAGAAACGCCCGTCAGATAAAACCCGCTTGATCCTCTAGTAACTAGAGGGCCCAAAATCAGTTGAAATCCATTGGAGGCTTCATGATCACCATGCACCCGACGCGACGCGTTCCCGGCCGCCTGCAGACGATCGCCTTCACGCTCGCGGCGCTGATCGCCGTCGTGGATCAGGCCGCCAAGGCCGCGGCGCGCGCTCAGCTGGACGCTCCGATCGACCTCACGCCGTTTCTCGCGCTGCGTCTCGGGTTCAACCCCGGCGTCACCTTCGGCCTGTTCGCCGGCTCAGGCGCCGTCGGCCGCTGGGCGCTGAGCGCCGTGGCCTTCCTGATCATCGGCGCCCTGCTGGCGTGGATCTGGCGCACGCGCAGCGCCGTGACGGCGGCCGCCGCAGGCCTCATCGCCGGTGGAGCGATCGGGAACCTCGTCGACCGGCTACGCTTTGGCGCGGTCACCGATTTTATCGATCTTCATTGGGGGGCGGCGCACTGGCCGACCTTCAACCTCGCCGATGCGGCCATTGTCTGCGGCGTCGCGCTGCTCCTCCTCACCGTCCGGGGCTCGGACAGCCGCGCGGCGTCCTCGACCCTGGGACGGGCGGCGCGATGAGGCTTCCCGCCGAACAGAGGGCGATCGCCGTCCGCTCGGCGCCGGCGATTCTCATCACCGCCTCAGCGGCGGCCTCCGCCTGGCTGCGGCTTTCCCCGCCCCTTCTCGGCGCGGCGCGCGACATGGCGACGGCCGATAGGCTGGCCTATGCCCTGCAGGCGAATCTCCCGGTCTTCCTGTGGCTCGCGGGGTGTTTGAGGGTGGTGGCCAGCATCCGTTTCCGGTCCGACGCCGACCGGCCGGGTCCGCCGATGCGGCGCCCGGCGCCAGGCTCGCCGTACCCGCCGCCGTGCTACAGAACTCGCTTGAACAGACCGTTCTGGCGGTGAGCGCCCACCTGGTGCTCGCCACCGTGCTGCGCGGCGAGGAGATGATCCTGCTGCTGGTGTTGGTCCCTCCTTATCTGGTCGGTCGGGGTTTCTTCGCCCTGGGTTACGCGCAGGGCGCGGCGGTCCCGGCCTTCGGCATGGCGCTCACCGGCGCCTCCACGATCGCCGCCTTCGGCATCGCCGTCGTCCTGATGGGGCTGGGCCGATGATCCCTCCCCGCCCCAGATGCCTTTCACCCGCCGTTACGAGCTGACGCGATGCCCCTCCCCTCTCCCGCCTCGTCCGGGTTGCGCCCCATCGGCAAACTGGCCGCCGCCACGGGCGTCAAGGTTCCGACCATCCGCTTCTATGAAGAAATCGGCTTGCTTCCGCCGCCGCCGCGCACCGCCAGCGACCGGCGCATGTATGACGACGCGGCGGAGCGCCGCCTGTCATTCATCCGGCATGCCCGCCAGCTGGGCTTCGATCTGGATTCGATCCGCTCCTTGCTTGATCTGTCGGATCACCCCGATCGGCCCTGC
>CAYWDO010000215.1:0-3079 GCA_964456995.1 uncultured Brevundimonas sp. | reverse complement strand
CTAGGAACGGAGCATGAACACGCTCGAACTCATCCTGCTGGTCGTCGCCGTGGCCGCCGTCGCCGGCTTCTTCTGGGCCTTCATGGGCTGGCAAAAGACGAAAGGCGCGCTCGACGCCGCCGACGCCCGGCTGGAGCTGATGGAGGAGAGCCGTGATTCCATGGCCGAGTTCCTCAAGGCCCAGGCCTCGCAGTCGGCCGAGGCCGTGGCGACCAAGCTGGTGGCCCGCGCCACCGAGACCTTCCAGGCCCAGGACCGCGTCGCCCGCGAGCGCATGGAGGCCCAGCTCAAGCCCGTCTCGGAAACCCTCGCCAAGTTCCAGGAACACGTCGCCGCCCTGGAGAAGACCCGCGCCGAGGACACCGGCGGGCTGAAGGAGCAACTGGCCGCCCTGATGACCGCCTCGACCGCCACCCGCGACGAGGCGCGCCGTCTGACCGAGGCCCTGAAGGGCAACACGGGCCGTCGCGGCCGCTGGGGCGAGCAGACCTGCCGCAATGTGCTGGAGGCCGCCGGCATGGCCGGCCGCTTCGACTTCGAGGAGCAAAACTCCTCGGCCAATGACGAAGGCCGTCAGCAGCGCCCGGACTTCATCATCAAACTGCCCGGCGGCGGCATGTTCGTCATCGACGCCAAGGTCTCCCTGGCCTTCGCCGACGAGGCCGACGGCGACGAGGAAGCGCAAGGGCGCGCCATGTCGGCCCGCACCGCCGCCAGCATGAAGACCCACGTGCGCCAGCTGTCGTCCAAGGCCTATCAGGACCAGTTCAAGCCCAGCCCCGACTTCGTCGCCATGTTCGTGCCCGGCGACGCCTTCCTGTCCGCCGCCCTGGATCATGAGCCGGACCTGATGACCCAGGCCATGGCCTCGCGCGTGGTCATCGTCACGCCCACGACCCTGTTCGCCCTGTGCAAGGCGGTCGCCTACGGCTGGCGCGCCGAGGAGCAGGCCAAGAACGCCGAGGACGTCGCCAAGCTGGGCAAGGAGCTTTACAAACGCCTGTCGGTCATGGGCGGCCACGCTGCTTCGGTCGGCCGGGCGCTGGAAACCGCCGTCGGCAAGTACAATCAGTTCGTCGGCTCGCTGGAGAGCCAGGTCATGGTCTCGGCCCGCCGCTTCGAGGACCTGCAGGTCGACCACGAGGGCAAGGAACTGCCCGACCTGCCGGCCGTCGAACAGTCGCCCCGCACCCTCAGCCGGCCGGAACTGCTGAACGCCCCGGCTGAGTAGGGCGCAGCCTGGCTTGACGACGGCGGATGACGGTGTAAAACGTCCTTGTCAGATCAAGGGGGCGTCGTGGCCGGCAAACGTAAAATCATCACCCAGTCCGTCATCGCTTTCGGACTGGTCGTCCTGGCCGCCTTCGTGATGGGCGGCGTCCTGGGTTATCTTGAAGCCCGGGGCGACGACGTCACCTCGAGTCCGGCGGCATTGTGGGCGGTCGGCGGCTTCGCCGTAGTCACCATGCTGATCTCCCTGTGGGTCGGATTCAAGTGGATGTCCTCCATCGACGAAGCCGCGCAGGAGGCGCACAAGTGGGCCTGGTTCTGGGGCGGTTCGGGCGGCATGGCCGTCGGCGGGGTGCTGGTGATCATGGCCTCGCTGCCGCAGGCCGCCGCGATCAGTATTCCCGCCTGGTATTCCGAACGCACCGACCCTGCCGCATACGCCGCCACCGGCGCCTTCGCCATGCTGATCTTGATGCTGATCGGCTATGGTCTCGCCTGGGCCTGGTGGTGGTGGGCGCGGCGGTGAGGGATCAGGGATGAATAACCGCCTCAAGGTCCTGCGCGCCGAGCGCGACTGGAGCCAGGCGCACCTGGCGACCGAGCTCGGCGTTTCACGCCAGACCGTTAATGCGCTGGAGACGGGTCGCTACGACCCCTCCCTGCCGTTGGCCTTCAAGATCGCCCGGCTGTTCCAGATGCCGATCGAATCCATCTTCTCGGACGAGGAATAGCGGCCGAGGCCGTTTGCTCGATCCCGCGCCTTGAAAGGACGCCCGCCATGCGTTTCGCCCGACTGACCGCTGGCCTTCGATCGGCATTGGCGGTCGGCGCCGCCCTGTCGGCCCTGCTGCTGGCGCCCTCCGTCCTGGCCCAGACGCCGCCCGTTGCGCCGGTGGCCGTCACCGCTGCGCCCGCCGGCTCCGGCCCGGGTCTGTGGGTGGTGCGCGATGCGGACTCGACCATCTATCTGTTCGGCACGGTCCACGTGCTGAAGCCCGAAACGCCCTGGGGCACGGCCCGCGTGGACCAGGCCTTCGCCAGCGCCGATGAATACTGGTTCGAGATCGCCGACCTGACCAATCAGGACGGCGTCATGCCCTTGATCCAGGCCAAGGGCGTCTCGCCTGACCGCCCCCTGTCCAGCCTTCTGACCGCCGAGGAACTGGCCGACCTCGACGCCGCCGCCCGCACGGTCGGCGCCACGGCGGCGCAACTGGACCCGCTGCGCCCCTGGCTGGCCAGCCTGCAACTGGCCCTCGCCTCGATCCAGAAGGCCGGCTACGTGGCGGCCAACGGCGGCGATCAGATCCTGCACGCCCGCGCCGCCGCCACCGGCAAGCCCATCAAGGGCTTCGAGACCGCGCCCCAGCAGATCGGCTTCATCGCCGACATGTCCGAGCCGGCCCAACTGGCCTTGCTGCGCTCAGGCCTCAAGGAGTTCGATCAGGCCGACGCCTTGCTCGGCCGCATGGTCACCGCCTGGTCCACCGGCGATGTCGATGAACTGGACGTTCTGATCGGCCAGGAGATGAAGGCGGAATCGCCCGAAATGTACGCCGTCATGCTGACCGCCAGAAACCAGAACTGGGCCGATCAGATTCAGACCCTGCTGGCCGGTTCGGGAACGGCCTTCATTTCCGTCGGCGCCGGGCACCTGGCCGGGACCGACAGCCTGCAAGCGCAGCTTGAACAGCGCGGCGTCCGCGTCGAACAGGTGCGCGACTGACCCTTCGGCCCCAGTCGATTTTCCAAGGCCCGGCCCCGCGCCGGGCCTTTTCTTTTCAGTCCCGCCCTCTATGGTCCGCCCGCAGCGCGGCCGTAGTTCAGAGGTAGAACGTCAGCTTCCCAA
>CAYWDO010000214.1:0-3089 GCA_964456995.1 uncultured Brevundimonas sp. | reverse complement strand
CGCGACTGCACCGCCAGCCATAGCCCTGCCCCCGCCAGCCCTATCGCCGCCAGCCACACGCCGCGCGAGGCAGCCAGAACCGCCCCCGCGAACAGGGCCGTGCTGAGGATGGTCGCGGAAATGCGCCAGTGGCCACGTCGCGTGCGCTCTGTCTGCCGCCCCAGACGGGCCAGCGCCCAGACCGCCACGGCGGCCAGCGCCAGCCAGATCAGGCCCATGGGACGATCAGGCCGCCGCCGCGTCCAGCGGAGCCAGAGAGCCGCCTTGCGCGTCGTCCAGACCCAGGGACTGCATCAGGTTGCGCAACTCCTGACGCGCGGCCACGTGGGCCAGGGACACCGACACCGGGCGGATATCGTTCGACAGATCGGCCACCGTCAGGCCAAAGGGGAACAGCTCGCGATAGATGACCCGGTCGCGCAGGCCCGGCCCGACGCGGAAGCCGACGCGCTTGGCCAGCTTCAGCATCTTCTCTTCCAGACGGCGACGGTTGCGGGCCTCGGCCACAGCCAGGCGGTTGGTGACGACAATCCAGTCGATCGTCACCTGACGGCCCTCGGTGATGGCGCGGTGCTTGCGCGCCTCCCAGACGCTCTCGGAATAGATGGAGGGCTTTTTCAGATCCAGCGTCACCGGATCGACCTCGCCCAGCAGGTCGAAGTCGACGAAGCTGTCGTTCATCGGCGTGACGATCTGGTCAGCGCGCGCATGGGCGGCGCGCGACAGGGCCGTGTCGCCGCCGGGCGTGTCGATCACGATGATGTCGGCCACCCCTTGCGCCCCGGCATAGGCGGCGTCAAAGCGCGCCAGTTGCTCGGCCTCATCGGCCTTGGCCAGGGCCTTGCCGTCGCCCATGTCGGGCACGATCGGCATGGGCAGGGGCTGTTCGTTGGCCGCCGTCCACGCCCCACGGTTCGAGAAGAAGCGCTCCATCGACCGCTGACGCAGGTCCAGATCGATGATGGCGACCTTCTTGCCCGCGTGCAGCAGGCCGGTGACGATGTGAATGGCCAGGGTGGACTTGCCCGCCCCGCCCTTTTCATTGCCGATGACGATGACCTGAGGCTGCGCCATAATGAGTCCCGATGTTTCGACGGGCGCGACTCAACCGTTCGCAGCCCACCCCTAGCCCCCTAGATCGGGCCAAGGGCGTCAGTCGTCAACGAAACCTTAAGCGTCGCCTGTGGACGACGCGCCCGCTGCGGCCTGAATGCACCACGGATCAGAAGCCGCGACGCTGGCGCAAAGGGCCTTGGCTTGCGCCGATCCGGCCCGAACCTTCAGCCGAACCAGACGCCGCCCCTTGACCTGGACCGGCTCGAACACAGGGCTCAGGCCGCTTGCCCCCTGCCCCAACCGATCCCACGCCGCCTGAGCCGAGGCCTGACTGGAATAGGCACCAAGCTGGATCAACCGGCTCGACGAAGGTCCGCCGACGGCGACACGACGCAAGCTTTTGGTCTCGGGTTGAACAGTCGCCGGCTCCACAGCCGGCGCCTCGGGATCATGAAACACCGGCGGCAGGGCCGGCAGGATGGCCGCAGCCTTGCTCGTCAGGCCATCTCGAGCGTCCCACAGCTGATGCGGCGTCATCAGCTCGACCTTCAGCGGACGCAGACCCGCCTCTTCGGCGTTACGCGGTCCCGCAGGCTCACGCGCAGCCTCACGCGCAGGCTCGACGCTGCGGCTCGACAGCGGAATGGCCGCGATCTGGTCCGCCACGCCCTCGAACCGATGAGGGTCGGCCTCCGCCATGCCGCAGCCGGCCAGCAGCGCCGCGAGGGCGCCGACCGATCCAAACCGCAGAATGACGGAGGCGTTCATGACGCCACAGTGGACGCCGCTCTTTGAGACAGGGTTGAGGAACAGGCTTAACGCCCGTTCACTCTTTCGCATCAGCCGATAGCGCCGACGCAGCCTTCCACGTCGCCCGGCGCCACGTCGGCGTCGGTCAGGGCCAGGGTCCAGCCGTGGTTGGTGTTCAGGCCCCAACGCCGCGCGCCCGAGCCGTCGCCGGCGTCGCCGCCGACCGTCACCACCACGCGGCGGCCCGTCGGCAGGGCCGGCGGATCAATCTTGCCCACGGCCAGCGAGGTCGGGGTTTCGCCGCCGTAGCCGTCGAAGACACTCAGCATCGACCATTCGCGACGCAGGCCCATCCACCAGGCGTCGTCGGTATTGATCGACAGCACAGCCACGCCATGCCCCTCGGCGGCGTGCGCCAGCGCGGCCTGCGGGTCGCGGACCAGCTTGATGTCGGCGGCGGCACCGAAGCGCAGGCGGGCGCCGTCCACGGCTTTGGAAGG
Source organism: uncultured Brevundimonas sp. (assembly GCA_964456995.1). GTDB lineage: Bacteria > Pseudomonadota > Alphaproteobacteria > Caulobacterales > Caulobacteraceae > Brevundimonas. Next base: position 783 of record CAYWDO010000214.1, on the reverse strand, counting down.
ATCAATTGGGGCCCAGACGTGGACCTGCAGCCGGCCTTGACGGGCCAGGCCCCAACCGACGATCTCGCGCCACAGGTGCTCGACCGCTTCGCGGTTTTCAGGCTCGCACTGCTTCAGAACGCGCGCCTGAACGGCCTGTTCGCGGTCGGGACGCAGCTTGGTGTGCGGGCCGGTCGGCGCATCCTTGGCCTTGCCCACCTGGGCGGCGACGGCCAGACGGCGCTCGAACAGTTCAAGGATCTGGTCGTCCAGGCTGTCGATCTCGGCGCGCAGAGCGGCCAGCGCCTTCTGCTCGGGGCTCAGCTCGACGGATTCAGCGGGCCAGACTTGCTGGATATTGGAATTGGGCATGGGATTGAGCTTTCGGCATTCGAATTTCGATGGGGGTGATGCGTGTGATCGCGTCGCCGCTCTGCGTCAGAGCGGTCGCCGGTGAGACAGTCAGAGCTTGGAAAAACTCGACGCCTCAGCCGGCGTATCGAAAGCCGTAATAGCCGTAGCCAAAATAGAAGCCGGCCACCGCGCGCGTGGTGGTTTCAAGGGTCAGTTGTGCGCGCAGCGAGGACATGAATCCGGTCCGGTTTCAGGATCAGGGTCGATCCGATCCCTTCTTAAGCGCGCAAACTCTGTGCGCGGTCAAGCCCCAGGCGCACTTAGGAGGACAAATCGCGTCCGATTGTCGCTGAAATCCTGCAAATCGTTGCGCAGAACCGACAGGCCATAGACCTCGGCGGCGCGTGCAGGCGCGACCGCCGCGCGGGTCAGATCGCCGGCTTCGGCCAC
>CAYWDO010000213.1:0-3135 GCA_964456995.1 uncultured Brevundimonas sp. | reverse complement strand
GCGTCCATCCACTCCCAGTTGGCCGCCTGCTCGGGGAAGAAGGCCAGGTGGCGGAAGGGGGTGAAGCGGCCGGTGAAGCGCACGTCGCGCCATTTCAGCGGGAAGGCGTCAACGGGACCGTGAGCGTCAAAGCGCCAGCGACCGGCGTCCTCTTCTTCCTGCTGCGGATCGAAGACAGCGGTGGCGCGCTCGAACGCCGCCGGGTCGCGCGGCGCCCAGAAGCACTGCGGCTCGGGCCGGACGACGGTGTAGCGGCCATAGCGCTCCAGCTTGCGACCATGACCGCTGTCCAGCAGCGCATAGTCGGACCAGCCTCGCGTGACGAGGGTTTCGGGCGTGGGGGAGAGAACGGGAGCCATCTGCGGCTGATAGGCGCTCAGGCGGCTGCTCGTCCAGCGTCGGCGACCAACGGCGCCTGCATCCGGACCGTTTCCACGTGATCGACATCCGGCCGGTGGGCAGTCTTGTCCCAACGATGAGGCTCGACGATCAGGCGAACGAGGGCGTGAACGAAAGCCAGGCTGAGCAATGACCAATAGAAGGGAGCCGCCAGCATGTCCCACAGGCCGAAGGGGGTGTGGGCGCGGCGCGCGCCGATGGCGCTGGTCAGCAGCGCGGTCGCCGCGCCGATGACCATGATCGCCAGGCCAAACCAGGGAGGAGAGGGCATCTGGTGGGACAGGAATCCCATGAGAAAGAACACCCCGATCGCGGCTACTGACACGGCGTGCAGGGCGGAGGCGGCGACGGCGGCGCCCAGGGTCACCCCCAGCGCGAGCCAACCTCTGAAGCCCATGCCGGAAAGCGAGCGGGTGTGGACCAACAGGGTTTGCATATAGCCCTTGAGCCAGCGGGTCCGTTGCGGCAGCCAATGCAGCAATCGGCCGGGCGGTGTTTCGTAGGTCGGCCGGGTGAGCACACCCAGACGCCAGCCTCGACGCCAGATTCGGAAGCCGAGGTCTGCATCCTCGGTCACATTCCAGGCGTCCCAGCCGCCCAGGGCGCGCAAGGCGGAGACGCGGAAGTGGTTGCTGGTCCCCCCTAAGGGAAATGGCAGGCCCAACCGCGACATGGCCGGCAAGGTGACTTCGAACAGAGCCGCATATTCCGCCGCAAACTGGCGATCCATAAACGGCGACGCATCCCGGCCCTTGTGCTGGCGACGGATACGGAGCGGCGCCTGCATGCAGACCAGATCATTGTCTTCGGCTGCAAAATGAGCCGCTGCTTCTCGAAGCTGCAGCGGGTCCGGGTCATCCTCGGCATCGTAGACGGTGAGGAGCTCTCCCCGCGCAACGGCAAGCGCATGGTTCAGCGCGCGCGGCTTGGTCGTAGGGACGCCGGGAGGGACCACCAGAATGTTGAGCCAGTGCGGGCGACGCAAGGCGTTGGCGGCGTTGATGGTCGCGTGGTCATGCGCTTCCAGGACCAGATAGCCGTCCAGAAGATCGGCCGGATAGTCGATGGCGCGAAGCCTCTGGACCAACTGCGGCAGGATAGCCGCCTCATCGTAAAGAGCGACGACGATCGAGTATTTCGGCAGAAGCGCAGGTTCCGCTGGCGGACTCGACTGTGGCCTCTGACTGATCAGCAAGGCCAGAATACGCCAGCCGATCAGGATCAAGAATCCGATCTGGAAGGCGCGAAACGCCATCGGGAGCGTTGCTGACGGCCAGATCACCAAGGATGCGGTCATGCCGGCAAAGAGGGTGACCAGAATGACCAGCTGCCTGGGCGTGGTTGTGATCCTGGCGGCGTCGGCGCTCGTGTTCTGTTTCAGCCCGTGAGGGAACCGTCCATGCATCTCAGCCCCCTGATCCGCTGCTGTCATTATTGTTAAGACTTTGGTAACTAATACCATCGTTCTTTGACTGGCAAGTGGTTGGTGATTCGCAGATCCAGGGGCTATGCAGGACGCTGTCCTCTCATGGAGTTCTGGATTGCACGGAGACTCGCCCCCTACGCCTCGGTCCGCTCGCAAGCCTAAGGGTGAGGGACACGCGCGCCGCGCTGAAATCCTGACAGCCGCGGAGCGCATCTTTGTCGAGCATGGCTATGAGGGCGCGACGATCCGCAAGATCGCCGACGAGGTCGGCCTGTCTTCGACGGCGCTCTACATGCATTTCGCCGACAAGAGCGAGATGCTGCATGAGATCTGCCGGGGGGCGTTCGAGGCGCTGATTGCTTCACACCAAGAGATCCTGGTGGCGGACGAAGCGCCCGAGGCGCGGCTGCGGCGGATGATAGAGGCCTATATCAAGTTCGGCTTCGACAACCCCAACGCCTATCGGCTGACCTATCTGACGCGGCCCGTCGAGGCGCGCGAGGGTGCGCAGAGCGTGGCGCAGGAGACGGGCGCTGAGTTGTTCCGGGCCTTTGTCGCCGTGGTCGAAGAGGCGGTGGCGGCCGGTCGGATGCGCGGGGACCCGGCGACGATCGCGCAGACGATCTGGGCGTCGGGCCACGGCCTTGTCTCGCTGAGGATCACCAAGCCCTATTTCGACTGGACGCCTCAGGACGAGCTGACCCGGATCATGCTGGACGCCCTGTTCGCAGGCCTTCTGAGGCCGTGAGAGCGGTTCACGGGGCCTTGCTGGCCCTTCTGCTTCTGGCGCCGGGCGTGGCCGAGGCGCGGCCGCTGCGGGTGCTGTCGCTGGATCAGTGCGCGGACCAGTATGTCCTGGCCCTGGCGCCCGAGGCCGAACTGGCCTTGTCGTCGCGGGCGGACGACCCGGATTCCTGGATGCGTGAGGCGGCGCGGGGGCGGCCTCGGGTTCGGCCGACGCTGGAGGCGGCGATCGGGTTTCAGCCGGACGTCGTGGTCCGCTACTGGGGCGGGGAGCCGCGCCTGTTAGCGGCCTTGGACAAGCGCGGGACGCGGGTGCTGGCCATCAATGACGCCACCGACATGGACGGCGTCCGCGAGAACCTGAGGTTCGTGTCGCGGGGGCTGGGGCAGGACGCGCGGGGCGCGGCCCTGATCGCCCAAATGGACCGGCGGCTGGCCCAGGCGGCGGGCGCGGGGCGCGGACGCGAGGCCGTCTATGTCACGCCGGGCGGCTATACGACCGGGTCTGGGTCGCTGATCGATTCCATCCTGAAGGCGGCGGGGTTCCGCAACGGCGTGAGCGGGCC
>CAYWDO010000212.1:0-3164 GCA_964456995.1 uncultured Brevundimonas sp. | reverse complement strand
CCTGATCGCCTCAGCGCGGGTTCATGTCGAAGTCGCGCCGGGAGGCGATGATGGTGACGATGAAGCCCGCCAGAACATCCAGCAGCACCATGGTCAGGATCAGGAAGAAGACCGATCCGGCGAACCCCGGCAGCAGCAGGAACTCGACCAGGCAGACCACGAACAGCACCATCGACAGGGCGTGATTGACGATGGCGACCCGCTGGCTGGAGGTCGACTTCAACAACTCCACGAACAGCAGGATCAGCGACAGGAACAGGATCAGGTCGCCGACGCTGATGGTCCAGACCGCGCCCGAGGTCATCGGCACGCGAAACAGCACCTCACTCAGCACAGCGGCAGGCCCCAGCACGGCGTCAGGGGCGCTCCCGCCGAGCAAAACCACCAGATTGTAGATCACCACTGGAACGACCAGCAGCGGTATGGCGATCAGCATGGGCGGCCCCTCCAGATCGCCCTGCTTAACCCTGTTTCCCCCGCGCCGCCATAAGCGGAGCGGTTTCAGAACTCGCTGATGGCGCCCGGACGACGCGAGCGCGTCTTCAGCCACATGACGCCGAGCAGGTCCGACAGCGAAGCTCGTAGCCGGCCCCAGTTGGTGTATTTCGACCGACCGACTTCGCGGTGGCGGTGATCGACCTCGAGGTAGCGGTTCTCATAGCCCTCGCGGATCGTAAGCGCCGGCAGGTAGCGGTGGATATGATCGAAGTAGGGCAGACGCAGGAAGACGTCGCGGCGGAAGGCCTTGAGCCCGCAGCCGGTGTCGTCGGCGTCGTCAGACAGCAGCTTCCTGCGGATACGGTTGGCCCAGATCGAGGCCTGACGCTTGGCGTTCGAATCCTGACGCTTGGCGCGGACGCCGCCGACCAAGGCGACGTTCGCGGGGGCGGCGATCAGGGCGTCGGCCAAACGCGGGGCGTCGGCGGGCGGGTTCTGGCCGTCGCCGTCCAGGGTGACGACGATGCCGCCGCGCGCCGCTAGCACGCCGGTGCGCACGGCCCGGCTCTGACCCGCGTTGGTGGAATGGGACAGCACCCGCAGGGCCGGTAGTTCCGCCATGGCGGCCTTCAACTCGGCCAGGGTCGAATCGCGGCTGGCGTCATCGACGAAGATCATTTCATAGGACCGACCCGCGAAGGCCTCGGCGATCTCACGCGCCAATGGCACGGCGGCGCCGGATTCGTCATGCACAGGCACGACGACGGAGATTTCGGGAACGGAAGCGAGGCTGTCGATCATCGTCGCTCTGTAGCGCATCGACGGGGTCGAGGAAAACGGCGTCGCGCAGTCGATCCAAAGCTGAAGCTTCCGGGGGGCGGCGTCGGCGTGATACGACAGCATCATGAACCGCCCGAACCTGGATCACCTCATCGCCGGCTGGCGCGGCCCCGTTCTGGCGGCCCTGCTGGCTCTGCTTGCCGGCCTGCCCAGCCTGATGCTGCTGCCGCCGCTGGATCGCGACGAAAGCCGCTTCGCCCAGGCGACAGCGCAGATGCTGGAAAGCGGCGACTATGTCGATATCCGCTTCCAGGACGAGCCGCGCTGGAAGAAGCCGGTCGGCATCTACTGGATGCAGGCCGTCGCCGTCGGCCTGACCTCGGACGTCGAGGACCGCAACATCCAGCCCTATCGCCTGCCGTCGCTGTTCGGAGCCATGCTGGCCGCCTGGGCCGTGGCCTGGGCGGGCGCGGCCCTGTTCGGTAATCGCGCGGGCTTTCTGGCCGGCGCTATGCTGGGCGCGACCTTCCTTTTGTCGTCAGAGGCAGGCATCGCCAAGACCGACGCCATGCTGTGCGGCCTGACGACCCTGTCGATGGCGGCGCTGGCGCGGATCTATATGGCGACGCGGGCCAACGAGCGGCCTGTGCGCCTGCACAAACTGCTGTTCTGGCTCGGCATCGGGCTGTCCATCCTGATCAAGGGCCCCATCGGCATTCTGGTCGTGGCTCTGTCGATCATCGCCCTGTCGGTCTGGGATCGAAACATCAAATGGCTGGGCAAGCTGGGCTGGGGTTGGGGGCTGCCGCTCGTGGCCCTGCTGGTCGGGCCATGGGCCATCGCCATCACCATCGCCACCGACGGCGGCTTCTGGCGTGAGGCCATCGGCGGCGACCTGGCCCCCAAGCTGGCCGGCGCCCACGAAAGCCACGGCGGCTTCATCGGCATGTATGTGCTGCTGTCGCCCCTGCTGCTCTTCCCCGTCACCCTGATGCTGCCCGCCGCCCTGTCGGCCGGCTGGCATCGACGCGCCGAGCCGGCCATCCGCTTCGCCGTCTGCTGGCTGGTGCCGGCCTGGCTGATGTTCGAAATCGCCCCGACCAAGCTGTGGCACTACACCCTGCCCACCTTCGGCGCGATCGCGCTTCTGGCCGCCGCCGCCCTGACCCAGCCGATCGGCAAGGTGTCGCGCATTTCCGGCGCCCTGCTCGGCCTGTTCGCCGCCGTCGTCATCTGCGCCATCACCGTCTATGGCCTGACCGAGTTCGGGCGTTCGACGGCCCAGACCTGGGCCACCCTGACCATCGTCTTCGCCGTCATGGCGGCGGCGGTCGGCGGCTTCCTGCTGCTCAACCGGGCGGCGATCACCGGGGTGTTGGCCGCCATCCTGTGCGGCGTCATCGCCCACGCCGGTCTGGCCGGGACCATCCGCCAACTGCGTCCCCTGTCCATCGCCCCACGCCTGGTGAAGACCATGGAATCGGCCGAGCTGAGCCCGGCCCAAGGCCGCTATCCGGGGCCGGTGGCCATCACCAGCTTCCACGAGCCCAGCTTCGTCTTCCTGACCGGACGCGACACCCAGCTGACCGACGGTCCCGGCGCCGCCCGCGCCCTGGCCGAGGGCCGTCCCGCCATCGTCGAGGCCGGTGACGACGAGGCCTTCCGCCGTGCGCTCGCGGACCTAGGAGCGGCGGGACGGGCCGTGGGCGTGGTCAGCGGCCACAACTATTCCTCGGGCGACGACGTGCGCCTGACGGTCTATGCGCCTGCTGGCGCCGGCGAACGGAGCGCCCGCTGATGGGCCGCTTCATCCAGATCGTCGAGGTCGGGCCGCGCGACGGCCTGCAGAACGAAAAGGCGGTGCTGGAGCCCGCCGTCCGCGCCGACTTCGTACGCCGCCTCGAAGCGGCGGGCGCGAAACGGATCGAGGCCGTCAGCTTCGTCCA
>CAYWDO010000211.1:0-3172 GCA_964456995.1 uncultured Brevundimonas sp. | reverse complement strand
GGCGCCACGGACAGTCTATGGGCGTTGTTTATCGGCATTTTTCAGCAGGATCAAAATGTTGGAAGGCGGCGTGTGCACTCGAATTTGCGACGTACTCGAAACTCCCGTCAGGAACGTGGCGGGGCCAAGTGAAACGGAAGGGTCGCTCTATAGGCGAGACCTTCCTCAAACGCGATGTCTCACGGCGATGGGTGATCGCGTCCAAAAGTGGGATTGATCGAAGCGCGCCCCCTAGGCCTTACCCTCCGGCTCGGCTGCGCACATTCGGTGAGCGGGTTGACCTTCACATTGAAGACATGAAGTCAGTCGGGAACGCGCCCAAGCGCGCCAAGGCTGCGACACTCGAGATCCTGAAGACGCACCATCGCTACATGGGCGCCACTCAGATTTAAAAGTCAGACTTGCCAGCCGCCGGTCATCCTCGTCTCCCCTTTATGCGATGGGGGTAAAGCCTATATGGCGGTCTCCTGAAGGAGAACCGCATGTCCTATATCGCCCGCGACGACCGCCCCGCCGACAAGGCCGAACGCTATGCCGAGGTCGAGGCGGAGATTCTGGCCGTGCTGGACGGCGAGCCGAACCGGACGGCGCGGATGGCGACGGTCGCCTCCATGCTGGCGGACGCCTTCCCCGTCTTCTTCTGGACGGGCTTCTACGTCGTGGATGAGGCCAAGCCGGACGAGTTGGTGGTCGGGCCGTATCAGGGCACGCTCGGTTGTCTGCGCATCCCGTTCGGGCGTGGTGTCTGCGGTGCGGCGGCGCGTGATCGCGTGACCCAGGTGGTCGAGGACGTCCACGCCTTCCCCGGCCACATCGCCTGCGACAGCCGCTCGGCCAGCGAGATCGTCGTGCCCGTGCTGGACGCCGCAGGCGATCTGATCGCCGTGCTGGACGTGGACGCGACCGAAAAGGCCGCCTTTGACGCCGTGGACGCCGAGGCGCTGGAGCGGCTGATGGCCAAGGTCTTCGCCGCCTGATGCGCATCGGAGTCGATTTCGGCGGCACCAAGATCGAAGCGGCGGCGCTGCACGACGCGGGCGCCTTCGCCGCACGGATTCGCGAACCCAATCCGGGGAGTTATGACGCAGCGCTGACGCTGGTCGCCGATCTGATCGCGCGGGTCGAAGCCGAAGCGGGACCGGCGCGGTCGGTCGGCCTGGCTATTCCCGGCTCGCCCTCGCCGCGCACCGGCCTGATCCGCAACGCCAACTCGACCTATCTGAACGGCCGCCGTTTCGGCGAAGACCTGGCGACCGCGCTGGGCCGTCCGGTGCGGCTGGCCAACGACGCCAACTGCCTGGCCCTGTCGGAAGCCGTGGACGGCGCGGGCGCGGGCGCCGCCAGCCTCTTCGGCGTCATTGTCGGCACCGGCTTCGGCGGCGGACTGATCATTGACGGCAAGCTGATCGAAGGGGCGCACGGCGTGGCCGCCGAGATCGGCCACATCTCCCTGCCCTGGCCCCACGCCGACGAGGCGCCCGGCCCGGCCTGCTGGTGCGGCCTGAACGGTTGTCTGGAGACCTGGGTTTCGGGCACGGGCTTCCAGCGCGATCATGAGGCGACCACCGGGCGGGCGTGGAAGGCCCAGGCCATTGTCGAGGCCGCTCGCACGGGCGACGCGGGCGCAGCGGCGGCGCTGGACCGCTACATCGACAGGCTGGGACGCGCCCTGGCCATGGTCGTCAACCTGGTCGATCCTGAAGTCTTCGTCCTGGGCGGCGGCATGTCGAACGTGGCGGAACTGTATGACCGCCTGCCCGAGGTCGTGGCACGTCACGCCTTCTCCGACCATTGGGACGGGCGGATCGTGGCGGCGAAATGGGGCGATTCCTCCGGCGTGCGCGGTGCAGCGCGCCTCTGGGGCGATTGATCCCGCCACGGGCGCCGCTATGGTCCGCCACCTGAACTTCGAGGAGCGGGACAATGAGCGAACGGGTCGTGGCGATCACCGGCGGACACGGCGTGCTGGGCAAGGCCGTGGTTGCGGCCGCACTGACGCAAGGGTTAAAGGTCGCGGTCATCGACCGCGCCAGCGGTCATGCAGCCCCCGACGGTGTGCTGGAAATCGGCGGCGTCGACCTGACGGATCCGGCGGCGGCGAAGGCGGCTATCGAGACGGTAGCGGCGCATTTCGGTCGGCTGGACGCCCTGCTGAACATCGCCGGCGGCTTCGTCTGGCAGACGGTCGAGGGCGGCGCCGACGAGTGGGGCCGGATGTACGCCCTGAATCTGACCACCGCCCTGAACGCCAGCCGCGCCGCCCTGCCCCACCTGAAGGCCGCGCATGAGGGCCGGATCGTCAATGTCGGTGCATACGGCGCGCTGAAGGCCGCGCAAGGCATGGGGGCCTATGCCGCGTCAAAGTCGGCGGTGCACCGCCTGACCGAGGCCCTGGCCGAAGAGCTGAAAACGACCTCGGTCACCGTAAACGCCGTTCTACCCTCCATCATCGACACGGCCGCCAACCGCGCCGACATGCCCGACGCCGATCCGAAGAAGTGGGTCGCGCCGGGCGACCTGGCCGCGACCATCCTGTTCCTGGCCTCGCCCGAAGCGCGAGCAATCACTGGCGCCCTGCTGCCGGTCACGGGCCGGGTCTGATGCGGGCGCGCAGCGTCCTCTACCTGCCAGCCTCCAACGCCCGCGCCGTCGAGAAGGCGCGCAACCTGACTTGCGACGTGGCGGTGCTGGATCTGGAGGACGCGGTCGCGCCCGAGAAAAAGGCTGAGGCCCGAGCAGCAGCGGTCGCAGCTGCGCAAGCGGGCGGGTTCGGCCCGCGTATGGGCGTGCGAATCAACGGCCTGGACACGGTCTGGGGCGCTGATGATTTGAAGGCCCTGCGGGAGGCGCCGATCGACCTGATCGTCGCGCCCAAGGTCGAGAGCGCAGCGACCGTGCGCGCCCTGTCGGAGGAAATGCGCCCCGGCGTCGCTCTGTGGGCCATGATCGAGACGCCGCCCGCCCTGGTGGACCTGCGCGAGATCGCCGAGGCGGGCGGCGCGTTGAAGGGGCTGATGCTGGGCGTCAACGACCTGGCCAAGGAGCTGAAGACCGGCGCATCGCCCGATCGCGAACCGCTGAAGCCCTGGCTGGCGGCGGTCGTGGCCCATGCGCGGGCCAACGGGTTGCTGGCCATCGACGGGGTGTTCAACCGCATCAAGGACGAGGCGGG
>CAYWDO010000210.1:0-3185 GCA_964456995.1 uncultured Brevundimonas sp. | reverse complement strand
CTGGAACGCGTCGCCAACCCGGCCGACGTCCTGTCGGAAGGCCAGGAGGTCAAGGTCAAGTTCCTGGGCTTCGACGATCGCGGCAAGACCAAGCTGTCGATGAAGGTCGTCGATCAGGAAACTGGCGAAGACATCACCGACAAGATCAACGCCGAGCGCGCTGAACGCGGTGAAGCCCCGCTGTCCGACGACACCGGCGGCCGTCCCAAGCGTGAAGGCGACCGCAACGGCGGCGATCGCGGCCGTCGCCGTCGCGACTAGGCCACAGCCTCACGGTTGAACTGAAGAAGGCCCCGCTGGAAACAGCGGGGCCTTTTTTGCGGGATCGCTCGGCTCCGGGTTCTTCCTTGTGCGCCAGGGGGGCAGGCAGGAAAAAGGCCCGGAGCGTCTGCTCCGGGCCTTTGCCGTCTTTCAATCAGCCGAAACTCACGCCTTGGCGTCGAAATTCCCGCCGGTCGTATTGGCTTCCGAATAGGCGCCGCCCGAGGCCGGCCCGGAGCCCTTGGACGCAACCACGACCATGGCGGCCCGCACGGTGCGGCCGAACAGGGCGTAGCCGGGTTGCAGGGTCTGGATCACCGTGCCGCCCGGCACGCTGTCCGAGGGCTGCTCCATCACGGCCTGATGCAGGTGGGGATCGAAGGCCTCGCCCGGCTCGGGCGCGACGCGCGTCAGGCCGTTGGATTCAAAGGCCGACAGCAGGGACTTCTGCGTCAGCTCCAGACCCGTGACCATGGCGGCGACCGGGCTGTCGGCCTCGACGCCCTCCAGCACCTTGGGCGCCGACATCAGGCCGCGCTCCAGGGTGTCGGCCACGCCCAGCAGGTCCTTGGCGAAGCGCTGGATGGCGTAGGCGCGGGCGTCGTTGGCTTGGGTCTCGGCGCGGCGCTTGGTGTTCTCGGCGTCGGCCACGGCGCGCAGGGCGCGGTCCTTCCACTGGTCGCGCTCGGCGATCAGGGCATCGACCACGGCCATATCGCCGTCGTCTGCGCCTTCAGCAGCGGCGTCGATGGCGGCCTCTCCCATGTCCTGCTCGAGTTGGTCCCGGGTCTCGTCGTTGATGTCGTTCACGTCTCTTGTCCGTCCAGAATCCGGCCCAGCACCCGGGCGGTATAGTCCACCAACGGTATGACACGGGCATAGTTCAGTCTTGCAGGGCCGATGACGCCGATGGCGCCCAGCATCCGCTGCCGACCCGTCATATAGGGCGCCGCGATCACGGCGGAACCCGAAAGCGAAAACAAGCGTGTTTCGGCGCCGATGAAGATGCGCACGCCCTGGGCCGCGCCGACGCCGTCGAGCAGGCCGATCAGCTGTTCCTTCTGCTCCAGATCGTCGAACAGGATGCGGACCCGCTCCAGATCCTCGACGGCCTGGGCGTCCTGCAACAGGTTGGCCCGGCCCCGCACGATCAGGGACCGATCACGCTCGCCCCCGCCGGACCAGGCGGCCAGACCGTCCTCGACCAGACGGGCGGCGGCCACGTTCAACTCGCGCCGGGCGGCGTCCAGCTCGGCGCTCATCTCGGTGCGCGCCTCGGCCAGGGGGCGGCCCTTCAGCCGGGCGTTGAGGAAGTTGGAGGCCTCGGTCAGGGTCGAGGGCGTCACCCCCGCCGACAGGGGCATCAGCCGGTTCTCGATGGTGCCGTCGTCGCCGACCAGAACCGCCAGGGCCTGATCATGGCCCAGGGCCACGAACTCGACGTGCTTGACCCCTGCATCGCGCACCGGACTGGCGACGATGCCCGCCCCGCCGGCCAGACCGGACAGAAGGTTGGTGGCGGCGTCCAGGGCCTCCTCGAAGTTGCGGCCCTTGCCGGCCAGACGCGCGTCGATCTCGCGTCGCTCGTCCTGGCCGATGTCGCCGACCTCCAGCAGGCCGTCGACGAACAGACGCAGGCCCGCATGGGTCGGCACCCGCCCCGACGAGGTGTGGGGCGAGGCCAAAAGGCCGGCCAGCGTCAGGTCCTGCATGGTATTGCGGATCGAAGCGGGCGACAGGGCCAGCCCCCCGCGCGAGATGGTGCGCGACCCGACCGGCTCGCCGGTTTCCAGATAGGTCTCGACGATGCGGCGGAAGATATCGCGCGCACGGGCGTCCAGCGTCCCCAGGCCGGCGGGGGCGCTTCCGAACGGAGACGGGTGGGGGGCATACAGGCTCACGCTTTCAGGATAAGCACGCGCCACCCAGGTTCCAAGGAAATCTCATGCGCCCGTCCGAACGCACCCCCGAACAACTCCGCACCGTCACGCTGGAAACCGGCGTCAACCGCTACGCCGAGGGCTCGTGCCTGGTGTCGTTTGGCCACACCAAGGTGCTGTGCACCGCCTCGATCGAAGAGAAAGTGCCGGGCTGGATGCGCAACACCGGCCAGGGCTGGGTCACCGCCGAATACGGCATGCTGCCCCGCGCCACCCACACGCGCGGTCGTCGTGAAGCCGCCGCCGGCAAGCAGTCGGGCCGCACCCAGGAAATCCAGCGCCTGATTGGCCGCTCCTTGCGCGCCGTGGTCGACCTGAAGGCGCTCGGCGAGCGTCAGGTCCTGATCGACTGCGACGTCATCCAGGCCGACGGCGGCACCCGCACCGCCTCCATCACCGGCGCCTGGGTCGCCATGGCGACGGCCCTGAACTACCTCAAGGACGAGGGGGTGCTGAAGACCGACCCCATCATCGACCAGGTCGCCGCCGTGTCCTGCGGCATCTTCAACGACCTGCCGGTGCTGGACCTCGACTATGAGGAAGACTCCACCGCCGAGGCCGACAGCAACTTCGTCCTGACCGGCGCCGGCGGCATCGTCGAGATCCAGGCCACGGGCGAGAAGCGCGGATTCTCGCGTCCCGAGTTCGACCGCCTGTTCGAACTGGCCGAGATCGGCTGCGCCGACCTGTTCGCCCTGCAACGCGCGGCGCTGGCCAAGTAGGCTGGGACGCTAAGATCAAGGACTAGGCCGCGAGGGCTGATCGGGGCATGGTGGGGTCTTCTGCGAACGGAGACCCCCGCCCCATGCCGCTCATGATGCGCCCCGCCCTCGCCGCCTCTCTAATGGCCCTGTCGCTCGCTTTGGCCGGGTGCGGCCAGAGCGAGCCCTCGCCCGGCGAGACCCCGACCGCCGATGCCTCGCTGTCGCAGGCGCCGATCGACGCCGTGCCCTACACGCCCGAGCCGGCGCCCGCTCCCGCTCC
>CAYWDO010000209.1:0-3216 GCA_964456995.1 uncultured Brevundimonas sp. | reverse complement strand
GCCCTGACCCAAAGGCGCAGGTCAGCGTCTTGCGCTCGCAGCCGCGCCCTGCGGATGCCCTCGGCCTCGACCACATCCTCGCTGTCGCGCAGCCCGGCGGTGTCGGACAGGGTGACGGCGTAGCCGCCGATCATCAGCTCGGCGTCCAGAACGTCGCGGGTAGTGCCGGCGATGGGGGTGACGATGGCGGCCTCGCGCGCGGTCAGGGCGTTGAACAGCGACGACTTGCCGGCGTTGGTCTCGCCGATCAGAACGATGCGATAGCCCTCACGCACCCGGCGACCGCGATCGGAATCGGCAAGCGCCGCGCGCAGATCGGCGGCCAGTTGGTCCAGAACCGGGCCGGCAGTCCGGGCCAGATTGTCGGGCACTTCTTCGTCGGGGAAGTCGATTTCGGCCTCGACCAAAGATAGGGCCTTCAGCAGGTCGCGGCGGAATCCAGCGTAAGCGGCGCTGAGCGCCCCATCCAGTTGGCCAAGCGCCTGAGCCTTCTGAGCGCTGGTCTCGGCATCGATCAGATCGGCGACGGCCTCCGCCTGGGCCAGATCCATGCGGCCGTTCTGGAAGGCCCGGCGGGTGAACTCGCCCGGCTCGGCGGGGCGTACATCGAGCGCGATCAAGGCGCGGCTGGCAGCCTCGACTACAGCCCGGCCGCCGTGCAGATGCAGTTCGGCCGAGTCCTCGCCGGTATAGGAGTTTGGACCTGGGAAACGCAGGACCAGGGCCTGATCCACCATCTCGCCGTGATGGCGCAGGGTACGAAGCGCCGCCAGACGCGGCGACAGCCCGCCTGCCCCCAGCGCGGTCAGGGCCGCGTCCACGCCCGGTCCGGACAGACGTAGGATGGCGATGGCGCCCCGCCCCGGCGGGGTGGCCAGGGCGAAGATGGTGTCGGCGCTCAAGTCGTCAGGCCTTGGGCGCGCCCGTGACGGCGGCTTCCATCAGACGACGAAACTGATCCTGTGCCTGGGCGCCGAACGACGTCCAGGTCTTCATCAACTCATCGGGTTGCATGGAAGCCATGTTGGCGTCCATCCGTTTCTTCATCTCAGCCACCATGTGGTCGTTCAGGACGGTGACGTCGGGCAGACCGAAGAAGGCGCGCGCCTCGGCCGGGGTGCAGTCGATTTCGATGTTCAGCTTCATGGCGTCTGCCTTTCAGGCCGGCTCTGTTTCACGTGAAACGGGGGGCGGCCTGACCGGGGTGGACCCGATCAGGTATTCATGGACTGGAAGAAATCGCCGTTGTTCTTGGACTGGCGCATCTTGTCGAGCAGGAATTCGATGGCGTCCTGGGGTCCCATCGGGTTGAGAATGCGGCGCAGGACATAGGTCTTGGCCAGCTGATCCTTCGGCGTGATGAGCTCTTCCTTGCGAGTGCCGGACTTGAGCACGTCGATGGCCGGGAAGATGCGCTTGTCGGCGACCTTGCGGTCCAGCACGATTTCAGAGTTACCCGTGCCCTTGAACTCTTCGAAGATGACCTCATCCATGCGGCTTCCGGTATCGATCAGGGCCGTCGCGATGATGGTCAGCGACCCGCCCTGCTCCACGTTCCGCGCGGCGCCGAAGAAGCGCTTGGGCCGTTGCAGGGCGTTGGCGTCGACGCCGCCGGTCAGCACCTTGCCCGACGACGGGACGGTGGCGTTATAGGCGCGGCCCAGACGGGTGATGGAGTCGAGCAGGATCACCACATCCTTCTTGTGCTCGACCAGACGCTTGGCCTTCTCGATGACCATTTCGGCCACGGCGACGTGGCGGGTGGCCGGCTCGTCGAAGGTCGAGGCGACCACCTCGCCCTTCACCGTGCGCTGCATGTCGGTGACTTCTTCCGGGCGCTCGTCGATCAGCAGGACGATCAGGAAGACTTCCGGGTGGTTCTTCTCGATCGACTTGGCGATGTTCTGCAACATGACCGTCTTACCCACGCGCGGCGGGGCGACGATCAGGCAGCGTTGGCCTTTGCCCAGCGGGGCGACGATGTCGATGATCCGGCCCGAGCGATCCTTCAGCGTCGGATCCTGGATTTCCATGTGCAGACGCTCTTCGGGATAGAGCGGCGTCAGGTTGTCGAACAGGACCTTGGTCTTGACCATCTCCGGATCTTCGAAGTTGATCGTGTCGACCTTCAGAAGGGCGAAATAGCGCTCGCCCTCGCGCGGACCGCGCACGGCGCCATGCACCGTATCGCCCGAGCGCAGGCCGAAGCGGCGGATCTGCGACGGCGAGACATAGACGTCGTCAGGACCCGGCAGGTAGTTGGCGTCGGGGCTGCGCAGGAAGCCGAAACCGTCGGGCAGGATTTCGAGCACGCCCGAGGCGATGATCTCGACCTCTTCGTCGGCCAGGGTCTTCAGGATGGCGAACAGCAGGTCCTGCTTGCGCAGGTTGCCGGCGTTCTCGATCTCCAGGCTTTCGGCGAAGGCGACCAGGTCTTCCGGCGTCTTCTCGTTCAGTTCCTGCAGGGTGATGCGGCCGTTATGGACGATGTCGTCGTCGTCGTCCGACTCGGCCGAGGTATCAATGCCGGTCTCGTCGTTGACGATCTCGGAAGCGTCCTCGGCTTCGACCTCAGGCCCAGATTCCGGCGCGGCTTCGACCGGCGCTCTGGAACCGCCCAGCGTCAGGGTCTTGCGCGGACGTTCCGCAACAGTTTCAACGGCTTGTTCAGCCTGGTCGTTGTTGTCGGGCGTATCGGTCATGGCGTGCTCGCTCACGCGCTCGGACGCGTTGAGACGTCGAGGGCGGTTCGTGTGTCGATGTCGCGGCCTTGCGGCCAGAGGGAGGGCGACGGGCTCCCGCAGGATCAATCCGGCAGGCGTCGCAAGAAGAGAGGGACCGCCCTGCGGATCGCAATGGGATCACGCCGAACGGTTCACCATGAGCGGAACCACGAAAGGGCCGGCCGCGTCAAGCAAGGCCGTATCAGAAGGTCCATTCCAGGGTCACGGACAACACCATGACGATGGCCAACAGGAAGGGAATTTCGTTGGTCATGCGCCAGAAGCGGCCCGAGTATTTCGACGTGCCGGCAGCGATCTTCTTCCTCTGCCCGGCCAGGAAGCCGTGCCAGCCCGCCAGCAGGAAGACGCCGACCAGCTTGGTCACCATCCAGGGCTGATGCGCGAAGCTCCAGTCGACGCCGTCGCCGCTGCGCAGCCACAGCAGCCAGCCGCCGAAGACGAAGGCCAGGATCATGGCCGGATTGATGATGAT
>CAYWDO010000208.1:0-3220 GCA_964456995.1 uncultured Brevundimonas sp. | reverse complement strand
CTGCTCGACTTCACCAGCCGCGTCTGCGCCTGCACGTCGGGCGATTCACCAAACGTCAGCCGCACGGGCAGGCCCACGCCCTTGTCCACGAACCGATCCTGACCGGCCAGCAGGGCGCCGCCCGCCCCGTCCGGCTGCATCACCGCCACCGATCCGCCCGGCAGGGCGACGCCGAGGCCAGTGGCTTCCTCGTTCTTCAGTTTCAGCAGGATCGCCATGGGGCGAGCTTCTTCGTTACCGTTCGGCACGTAGGCGCGATAGACTCGCTCATAGGCCACGCCCTCGCGTTCCAGAAAGCGCACCTGCTTGGTCTGGCGTGCGGCGACCGTTGTCGGTTCCGGCAGGGTGTAGATCTTGTAGTCGCCCAGTTCCCCCTGACGGGCGATGCGACTGCCGGTGACAACGATCTCTTCCATCGCCATCCGCGCCGCCATGGCAGGCGGCGGAGGCGGCGGAGGCGGCGGCGCGCCGTATTCCATGCGGTCCTGCTTGTAGGTCGGCTCCAGCCCGCTGCCAAAGGTCGTCGTCCCCTGAGGCCAGCACCCCTGCTGCTGATAACGGACCATCGGTTCCACTGGCACGGTGCCGTCATCCTTCCTCAACGTCCCCGCCACCACCTGCACCGGCGCATCGGGGAAGCCCGTCCCGCCGAAATTGGCCAGGGTCAGCCAGCCGGTCAGGTCCAGCGTCCCGTCCGACGGGTCCAACCGCGCGACATAGTCGGCCGACCACTGCAGTCCCGTCGTCAGATAGGCCAGGGTGACAGTGTGGCGCCCGGCACGCTCGGCCCGGGTGCGGACCGACAGCACCGGCTGGTCGCCAAGGCCCTCAGGGATTCGGTCGAAGATGACGCGCTCGGTCTGGCCGGAACAGTCCAGCGCCTCGAATCGGCCGTCGATTTCCAGCACCGTGCCCTGTGCGCCCGCGCGGATCACGGCGGCCTTTTCGATCTGTTCGCCGGTCGCGGGATTGGTGCGGACCACGCGCACCACCTCGCCCACCGACTTCTCCATCAGGCTGGCGGGCGACAGCAGGTCGAAGTCGGCGTTGCGCTCGACCACATGGGCGGGCAGGCCCTCCAGCACCGCGCTCTGCGGCACGACGCCAGTGGCCAGGCCCCGGAAACGGATGACGCCCTCGCCCGCGGGCAGGTCAACGGTGCGTGTCTCGACGATCAGAGCCAGACCCTCGCGGTCCAGCCGGCTCCAGGGCTGGCGTGACTGCTCCATCAGGGCGACCGTATCGACCGGCTGATCGCGGTAGATGACCACGGTCGCCGTGTCCGGGCGCGCGGACACGCTTTCCGTCTGCGCCCACACCGAGGGCGCCAGGACGGTCAGGGCCGTGGTGATCGCCAGAAGGCGGCGCATCGGATCAGCCGCCGGTCGTGATGGTCGCGGTCAGTTTGGTCTCGCCGTTGGCGGGCACAGGCACGCGCCAGACCACAGTGCGGGCGTCGCGCATCTCGCCCTCGATGCTCTGCTCCGACAGTTCGGTGTCGCGGCCCAGACCGCGCTGGCGCACCTCGACCGTCACCGGCTCGGGTCGGGCGTTGCGGACCGTGTATTCCATCGCATAGCGGGTGCGGAAATAGTCCACCAGACGCTTGGACGTGCGCTCGGACGAGACCAGACGCGGCTGCACCGTCACGTCAAAGGCCTCGCCGGTTGTGATCACGATCTCGGACCCGGCCGGCGAGTGATCGACCTGATCCTCGCCGATGAAGCGCGGCTCGCCCGCCTCGTCCTTGACATAGACGCGCATGACCCCCGCCGGCAGGGCGCGGGCGGCGTTCCCCGATCCATTGCTGAAGATGACGCCGACCTCGGCCGCGACCGGCTCCTCGAAGGTCTGGAAGCCGTCGATGACGTTCAGATAGCGCTTGGTCGCGGGCACGCCCGCCGCGTCGATCAGGCCGACCTGCTTGGTCTGGTTGTTGGCGACGGTCACGGCTTCCGGTAGCGGATAGACATAGACGTCGGCCAGGGCCCCCTGGCCGCCCGTTTGCGTGCCATTGCCGCGCTGACCGGGCCGCACCATGCCGCCCCGCGGATTGTAACCGCCCGGGTTGATCAGGTTGACGTCGCCCGCCACCACCCGCGTCTGGGCATTCGAGAAGGTCGCGCCAGAGTTGTTGGTGATCGTGATCCAGCCGGTCAGGTCCAGCTTGCCCGCCTTCTCGTCGAAGCGCGCGACGTAGTCCGCCTTCCACGCCAGGCCGGTGGTCAGATAGGAGAGCGTCGTCTCGCGACGGCCGGCCCCTTCGGCGTCCAGGGTGACGCTGAGCGTCGGGCGCGGGCGCAGATTTTCCGGCACCCGATCAAAGATGACCCGCGTCGGCACCCCGTCGTCGCGCAGCACCTCGATCCGGTTTCCGATCTGCAAGACCACGCCCTGATTCGCCGCCAGGACGCGGGCGCGCTCGGTCACCTGCGCGCCCGAGCCGGGATTGGTGCGGACGATGCCGATGTCGCCGCCGACGGCGCTTTCCATCAGCTTGCCGGGCGTCAGCAGATCATAGTCGAAGTTCTGCTCCACCACCGACAGGCCGCGCCCCGACAGGCCGACCGTCTCGGGCCGGATGCTGGCCGACACGCCCGGAAACTCCTGACGCGAGCGCCCGGCGGGCACGTTCAGATTCCGCACGTCCTCCACCAGGGCGATGTTCTGATTATAGACGGTCAGGGAGACGCGGTCGGGACCGCCCGGCCCCTCCTCCACCTGCTGAGCCATAACAGGCGCAGCCAGCAGCATGGCGACGGCGAAGGGTCCAAGTGCGCGGATCATGAGGTCTTCCCTGAGCTAGTCCTACGACGCTGACACGGAGAAACGGCTGTTGTCGAGGGTGTCCCGGTCCCGGTCGCTCTGGTTTCATGGGACGGGACTGTTTAAGTCGCCCGACAGCTCTGTTCACCTCTTGGGACGCCCGCATGAAACGCATTCTTGCCCTCTCAGCCCTGTTCGGCCTCGCCGCCTGCGGCCAGCCCGCCGACAAGGCCGCCGAGACCGCCGCCCCTGCCGCCGGAACCGTCACGGTCGCCGACGCCTGGTGCCGTCCGACCCCGAACGGGGCCAAGGTCGGCGGCTGCTACGTCACCCTGACGGCGGGCTCCGACGACCGTTTGGTCAGCGTTTCCACCGCCCTGGCCGACAGTGCTCAGATCCACGAGATGAAGACCGAAAACGGCGTCATGAGCATGTCGGAACTGCCCAACGGCCT
>CAYWDO010000207.1:0-3234 GCA_964456995.1 uncultured Brevundimonas sp. | reverse complement strand
AGTGTCGCGCCTGGAGCCGCTTGGAGAAGATCAGGTTTCGGGCCCGGCGCCTACGTCGCAAATCGACCCATTGCAGACATCCTGCAGAAAGGCACAATGGCGTCCGGGAGGCTATTTTATGCTGTCATTCTTCGTCGCGGCCGTAATCCTGATGGCGCAGACCTTGCCGCACAGCGTAGCTCCCGACGAAATCCGTGTAAGCGTATTCGAAGCGATGCGAGACCTCGGAGAAACGACAGGGCTGTGTTTGGCTCATCTAACGGTGGGAGCGAAGGATCGGCTTGATGCCGGTGCTCCAAAATCTCACCCCAAGAACGACGAGGAACGCCTTGTCGCAAGTTTCCACAGCGGATTTTCGTCTGGCCAAGCCAATTCTGCCCGCGCCGCTATCTCTGCCGATCAGTGCGCTGCAATGATGCAGGCCTCTCAGAACAGGGTAGAATCTGCCATTGCCTCGGCAGTCGCGGCGGGCCTCTAACGTCCGCCTTCCACCCCCAGCCGCCATTCTCTGTTGTTCGGCGCCTAGCCCGCCAGCGCGGCGCGCTTTTCTTCCAGTTCCAGCCATTCCAGTTCGGCGGCTTCGAGGTCGGCTCTGGCCTTGTCGGCGGCCTTCATGGCGGCGTCGAAGGCGGTCGGGTTGCGGGTGTAGAGGGACTGGTCGGCCAGGATGGCGTCCTGTTTGGCGATCTGGCCGGGCAGGGCTTCCAGCAGGGCTTCCAGCTCCTTCAGCCGGTGGGCGTCCTTGAAGGAGAGCTTGCCGGGCTTCTTGGCGGCGGCGGCTGCGGGGGCGGGGTTGGCCTCGGCGCGGGCGGCGGCCTCCTTGTCCTGCGGGCGCGGGTTTGAGCCGGGCTGGAGGAAGCCGGGGTTCTGGCGGATGAAGTCGGTCCAGCCGCCGGGGGTTTCGACGATGTCGCCGCGCCCGTTCATGGCGATGGTCGAGGTGGCCAGACGGTCGACGAAGTCGCGGTCGTGGCTGACCAGGATCAGGGTGCCGTCATAGGTCTCGAGCAGCTCTTCCAGCTTGTCGAGGGTGTCCATGTCGAGGTCGTTGGTCGGTTCGTCGAGGACCAGCATGTTGGCCGGCTTGGCCAAGGCGCGGGCCAGCAGCAGGCGGTTGCGCTCGCCGCCCGACAGGGTCGAGATCGGCTGGCGCAGCTGGGCCTCGGAGAAGAGGAAGTCCTTGGCGTAGGCGGCGACGTGCTTGGAGAAGCCGCGCACGATGATGCTGTCGCCGCCGCCGGGCGTCAGGGCGTCCCACAGGGTCATGTCCGACTTCAGCCCCTCGCGCGACTGATCCAGATAGACGGGTTCGAGGTTGGAGCCGAGCTTGACCGTGCCCTCGTCCGGGGTCAGTTCGCCCAGCAGGGTCTTGACCAGGGTGGTCTTGCCCGCGCCGTTGGGGCCGACGATGGCCAGCCGGTCGCCGCGGATGATGCGGGTGGTGAAGGGCTTGAAGATGACGCGGTCGCCAAAGACCTTGGACACGCCCTTGAGGTCGGCCACCAGCTTGCCCGAGGTGACGCCGGAATCGACGCCGAGATAGAGCTCGCGCGGTTGATCCTTGGCCCGTTCGGCATGCTCGCTGCGCAGGGCCTGAAGCGAGCGGGCGCGGCCTTCGTTGCGGCTGCGGCGGGCGGTGATGGAGGAGTAGAAGGTCGCGGTCTCGCGCTCGATGGTCTTGGACAGACGGCGCAGGCTTTCGGCCTCTTCTTCCATGACCTTGGTGGACCACTCGTCAAAGGCGTCGAAGCCCTTGTTCAGGGTGCGGACGCGGCGGTTTTCCAGCCAGTGGACAGTGTTCGTCACCTTGTTCAGGAAGGCGCGGTCGTGGCTGACGACCAGGACGGCGAAGCGGGCCTGAACCAGCTCGTTCTCCAGCAGTTCGATGGCCAGGATGTCGAGGTGGTTGGTCGGCTCGTCCAGCATCAGGACGTCGGGTTCTTCGGCGAAGGCCTTGGCGAGGGCCGCGCGACGGGTCTCGCCGCCCGACAGGCCGACGGCGGATTTTTCCGGGTCGAGGCCGAAGGTGGCCAGCCAGCTTTCGGCGGTCCAGCGCTCGGCGCCGCCGGACGAGGCGTAGTCCAGCAGGGTCTCGCCCTGGACGTCGGGCTCCTGGGGCACATAGGCGAAGCGGGTGCCGGCCTGGACCGAGCGGTCGCCCGAATCCTGTTCGATCAGGCCCATGACGATCTTCATGAGGGTCGACTTGCCGGCCCCGTTGCGCCCGACCAGGGCGGCGCGGGTGCGCGGTTCAACCGCCAGATCGACGCCGTCGAACAGCGGACGCTGGCCGTCCTGAAGGCGGACGTCCTTGAGGGCGACGAGAGGGGGGCGAGCGGCCATGAAGACGATGCGATCGATAAAAAGGGGAGGAGGGGCGTCCCTATAGACCGAGGGGGGCGGTCAGGCCATCGCTTGAAAACATACCAACTGGACGGTAGTAAGGCGCTATGGACGCCCAGACCCGCCGCCGCGCGCCGGAAGCCACCCGCGCCGAGATCATCGACATGGCCATAGAGGTCGCCGCCGATCAGGGAGCGATGGGCCTGACGCTCGACGCCGTCGTGTCGCGCCTGCCCTTCAGCAAGGGGGCCCTGCTGCATCACTTCCCGACCAAGCTGGCCTTGCTGGAAGGGGTGATAGACCATCTGGCCGAGGAGATGACGGCCCAGGTGATGGAAGAGGCGGCGCGCGATCCCAACCCCTATGGCCGCAATGCACGGGCCTATCTGCGGGCGACGGTCAACGACCCGGTGACGGAGCGCGACGTCAGCATCGGCCGGGCGGCGCTGGTGGCCTGCGCCGTCGAGCCGGGCCTGATCGTGCGCTGGCGGGCGGCGATGCGGGTCATGGCTGAAGATGATCCGGTCGATCCGGCGG
Organism: uncultured Brevundimonas sp.; assembly: GCA_964456995.1. Lineage (GTDB taxonomy): Bacteria > Pseudomonadota > Alphaproteobacteria > Caulobacterales > Caulobacteraceae > Brevundimonas. The sequence continues at coordinate 354 of CAYWDO010000207.1, read as the reverse complement.
GCAAGGACGACGCCCTGATGCTGCGGCTGATCGCCGACGGATTGTGGATGAGCGACCTGTTCGGGACGCATGAGGTGTCGCCGGAGCAGCGCAAGGCCCTGTTGTCGTTGCTGACGCCGGGGGTGTTGCTGGCCGACGCGGGCGACGCGTGAACCCGGTCACCTGGGCGGCGCTGCTGGGCGCCATCGGCCTGGAGGTGCTGGGGACGACGCTGTTGCAGCAGTCGCAGCAGTTCACCAAGCCCTGGCCGACGGCGGGGCTGGCGCTCTGCTATGGACTGGCCTTCTACCTGCTGACCATTGCGCTGAAGCAGATGCCGGTGGGCCTGGCCTACGCCATCTGGAGCGGGCTGGG
>CAYWDO010000206.1:0-3243 GCA_964456995.1 uncultured Brevundimonas sp. | reverse complement strand
ACGTGGGTGACGAGGCTTCGGTTCAGGCCGCTTTTGCTGAACTGGGGTGGGATGCGCTGGATCTGTTGGTCAACAATGCGGGCGTCGCCCGGCCGGATCGTGGACCGATGTTCGAGCTGTCGCTGGCCGAATGGCGCGAGGTCACCGACAGCCACCTGACCGGGACATTCCTGATGAGTCGGGCAGCCATTCCGATGCTCGGCGACGAGGGCGTCATCCTCAACATGGTTTCGACCAGGGCCTACATGTCCGAGCCGAACACCGAGGCCTATGCCGCCTCTAAGGGAGCCCTGGTCGCGCTGACGCACGCCATGGCCATCAGCCTGGGGCCAAAAGTGCGGGTCAACGCAATCGCGCCGGGCTGGATATCCGACGGGCAGGACCTCCGGCCGATCGATCACACGCAGCATCCGGTCGGCCGGGTCGGCCGCCCGGAAGACATAGCCGGCGCCGTTATCTATCTGGCCGGAGCCCGCTTCGTCACAGGCCAGGTCCTGACCTTGGACGGCGGAATGACGCGAAAGATGATCTACGCTGAATAGCGTCCTTCGCCTTACGCCTTTGATGAAGGTTGGTAAGGGGTCCGAAGGGGCGACCGTCTGGTGGTAACGCCGTCGAGTGTAATGTTACGTTTTCGACGACCAATGAATGACCGCTTATGGCGCTTGGGCGAAGTCCTCGCAGGGCCGAGACGGACTCATCTCGAGTCAATCCGAGAGTCTGCTTTCTGCCCATCGCATTCCGATAAGCCACAGCGCTCCCGCCTCCGACCGGTCATGCCCCAAAGTCCGAAGTTCCACACTACGAGAGAGAGGCATCAGTATTCTGATGCGGAGGGCGAGCGCACGTGGTGGTCAAGGAACCTGAGATAGGCTTCCTGCGCCGTCACCCGATTTTCACGCCGTCGGAAGCCGTGCCCTTCGTCGGGGAAGACGATGTATTCCACCGGCGTTCCATTGGCCCTGACCGCGGCGACGAGGTCATCGCTTTCGACCTGCAGGACGCGAGGGTCGTTCGCGCCCTGCACCACCAATAGCGGCTTGACGATGTTCGCGGCGTGAAACAGGGGCGAGATGCGGCGATGACGCTCGGCGTCGGTCGCGGGATCGCCCATCTCGTCGTACAGGGCTGTGCGTCGTGACTCAGGCAGTCGCGCGGCCTCATCCAGGGTGCGGGTCCAGTTGGCGACGCCGAAAATGTCGATCGCCGCTTCAAAGGCCTGGGGATGGAAGGTCGCGGCGGCCAAGGCGAGATAGCCGCCGTAGGAGGCCCCCATCACCGCGACCTGATCGTCGGCGATCCAGTCCTGGTTACGCAGCCATTGACCGCCGGCGACCACATCCCGCAGGTCGGCCTCGCCGTGCGCGCGATTGTCCATGCGGAAGAAGGTCTTGCCGTAGCCGGACGAGCCGCGATTGTTGACCGCCAGGACGGCGTAGCCGTGATTGACCAGGTGCTGGATGATGGGGGAATAGTCCCGGCGCGCCTGCCCGCCCGGCCCGCCATGGACCATCACCACGCCTGCGGCGGGGGCCGAGGCGGAGGCTCCCTTGGGGCGATAGAGGTTGGCCGGGATCGTCACCCCGCCTTCGCCCTGATAGTGAACGACCACGGCTTCCACGAGGTCGTCCGCCTTCATGGCCGGGCTCAGCGCATGGGTCAGCTTTCGGGTCTCGCCCGTCGTCAGGTCGGCCACGAAGACGTCGGCAGGCGAGGTGGAGGACGAAACGGTGAAGGCGACCTGTCCTTCGTCATGACGGAAGCGCATTGCGCCGATGTCGCCCGCCGGGACGCCTTTCAGGACGAGGGGCGCACCGGTCGTCATGTCCGTGACGGTCATCTCCGTTCGAGCGTCGGCGTTGAAGGCGGACACTCGGTATCGGCCTGATGGAGAGAAATGGGCGGCGATGACGTCCCAGTCGCCCTTCAACTCCTCGGTGATCACGCCGTCGGCCAGATCGTAGCGATAGGCCCGCTCGAACTCGCCCGCGCCGTCGGAACTGAAAATCAGGGCGGAAGACTCGGGCGTGAAGTCGAAGACCTTGTGGCGGACCATCCCTACGTGGGGCGTGATCAGGCGCGGCTCGCCCGCCTGGCTCAGGTCCGCGAGATAGAGGTCGCTATCGGCCGAGCCGGCCTGCCGGCGCAGAGCGACCCAGCGTCCGTCGGGCGAAACGGCCTCGATCAGCATGCCCGGGTTCTGGAATACCAGGCGGCTTTCATAGGTGACGGGGTCGATCGCCAGGAGGTCTGGGGTGCGCTTGTCCTGCGCTGTGGCCGTGAGCCAGATCGTGGATCGATCGCCGCTCCAGCCCAGCAGGTTCGAACTGACGCGGTCCGGGGGCGTCAGGTCACGCAAGCTTCCGTCAAGTTCGCGTACCGAGACACGAGTGAGCCCGCCGCCGCCGTTGTCCGTGATCACAAGAATCCGCTCGTCCGTGGGAAGCCAACTCAGTGCTTGGACGGGGTTGGTCGTCGAGGTCGTCAGGGCGACAGGGTCTCCGCCGTTGACCGGTACGGCATAGGCGTTGAACACGCCGGACTGGTCACTGGACATCAGCACCCACCGGCCGTCGGGGGAAAAGGCGAGCCCGGAGCCTCCGACCAGCCAATGCTCGGTCGTTTCGAAGAATTGCGCGGCGGTGTAGGCGGCGGGTTTGGCCGCCGATGCTTCGGGGTTGGGCGCCGAGACGGCGACGGTTCCTGTACCCAGGGCCAGAAGGATGCTGGACGCCAGGCAGGCGGAAAGGCGCGCTTGTGAGCGTGTCATGAAGAAACTCGTTGGAGAGAGAAAAGGAGAAAGAGGGCGGTCAGGACCCTGGGCGTGGCCGGCTCAGCACCACGGCAAGGCAGGTCATGAGCCAGAGACCTATGCCCAGAAGCAGCGGGAGGATCTCGGCGGACAACAGGGCGAACGGGATCATGCGGGGCGAAGGATGCCGCCCCAGCGATCATTGCTCAGAGACTGGAGGATGAGCACGCAGCCCAAGGTCATGGCGGCGACGGCCGCGATCCAGGCAACCAGCTCAGAGCCTTCACCGAGGATTCCCGCCGGCAACGCGCCCAGACCGCCGGCGGCGATATACCCCGGGGCCAGCATGGCTGGCGTCCAGATCAGAGCCGAGAGCACATTGGCGACATGGAAACGGCCCTTGCCCATACCGGTCGCGCCGGCCGTCAAGGGCACAACGGCCTGCAGGGGACCCAGGAAGCGACCCAGAAAGATGGAGGCTGCGCCATAGC
>CAYWDO010000205.1:0-3254 GCA_964456995.1 uncultured Brevundimonas sp. | reverse complement strand
TGGTCCGAGGTCCGCGACCTCAGGTCCGCCACCACCCGCGCCCCGGCCTGCAAGAAGGGGCGCATCTTCCGCGACGCCCCGCCCGCGACATAGGCCGCGCGACGCCCGTGGTGCTCGGTCAGCAGTTCGACCACGGCCCCCGTATCCCCATGCGCCCGCGCCGACAGGACAAAGGCGTCGTCCTGAACCTCCATCAGTCGGCCTTGATCACGTCGACGACGGCGCGCGCCCTGTCGTTCGGCACGGCGAAGCTGAGGACATATTGCTCGATCTTCCAGCCGTCCTCGGTCCGCCGCAGCACCCCCGACCCGCGCGTGGTCCCATAGGCGTCGTTGTCCAGCACCTCGTCGAACCAGGCCACGCAGCGGCAGTCGATCGGCGCGATGGTCACGGTCCGCGCGGTCGGTCGATAGGTCCAGCCCTTGCCTTGCGAGAAATAAGGCATGGCGTAGGCCTTGAACGCCGGCAGGCTCCACCGCTCGGTCGCATCCGTGCCGATGAACCGACCGTCCGCCGTAAAGGTCACGAAATAGGCCTCGCCGTCAGCGACCGAGGCGGCGGCGTGCATGGCGTCCAACACCCGGTTCACCGGCGCTGTTTCGGCGTCCAGCGCAGGCGCAGCTTGAACCGGAGCAGCGGACAGTTGAAGCATCATCAGAGCGGCGGTAATCATGGCCATGTTCTAGTCCTGTTCTCCCACAGGTGAAAGCACCTCTCACCTTCCTTCTCCCCCAAACAGCAGCCCGCGCTCCCTTCTCCCTTGCGGGAGAAGGTGGCAGCCGGAGGCTGGACGGATGAGGGGTCTCGCCACCCTCGAAATCCGCGCGCTTCACCCACTGTCGAGCAACCCCTCATCCGACCTCGCTCCGCTCGGCCACCTTCTCCCGCAAGGGGAGAAGGCCGAACACCCCGCCCAAATCGTCGCAGCCACGCAACCGTCACAGGATGGTATCGCAGTTGTCGTCCGCACCCGCTCTAAGCTCGGCCATCAAACGGAGTCCGTCCCCATGCGTCTGCAACGCCGCCAACTGATCTCGACCGGGGCTGCGGCCTTCGCCTTCGCCGGCTTCGCCCGCAACGTCCACGCGCAAGGACGGGAATTGGCGGCGGGCGAGGAGACCTACGTCAATCAGGTCGAGGGCTATGGCCCGCTGAAAGCGGACCCCAACGGCCTGCTCGACCTGCCCGACGGCTTTTCCTATCAGGTCATCTCCCAGAGCGGCGAGACCATGGACGACGGCCTGCTGGTCCCCGGCCAGCCGGACGGCATGGGTTGCTTCCCCCTGACGCCCACCACGGTCGCCCTGGTGCGCAACCACGAACTGAAGGGGTCAAAGGCGCTTCATCGCAACATGGGACCCGGCGGCTTCCACCACGAACGCCTCGGCCTGCTGGACGCGTCGAAGGCCTACGACACGTACAAGGACGGCCGCGCCCTGCCCGGCGGCACGACGACCCTGATCTACGACCTCGAAACCCGTCAGACGGTGCGTCAGCACCTGTCGCTGATCGGCACCTCGACCAACTGCTGCGGCGGCCACACGCCTTGGGGCAGTTGGCTGACCTGCGAGGAGACGGTCGAGACCCCCGCAGACGCCGACGTGACCAAGGCCCACGGCTGGGTGTTCGAGGTCCCCGCCGACGCGACCGGCCTGATCGACCCCGTGCCGCTGAAGGCCATGGGCCGCTTCGATCACGAGGCCGTCTGCATCGACCCGCGCACCGGCATCGCTTACCTGACGGAGGATCAGGGCGACGGCCTCTTCTATCGCTTCATTCCCACCGTTCCGGGCCAGCTGCTGCGCGGCGGCCGTCTGCAGGCCATGGCCTTCAAGGGCCAGCCCGGCGCTGACAGCGCCAACCATGACGCCCGCACTTGGTCGGTCAACGACTGGCGCGAGGTCGAGTGGATCGACATGGACGACGTCGAGGACCCGGCAGGCGACCTGCGCCATCGCGGCCACGCGGCGGGCGCCGTCAAGGTGGCGCGCGGCGAAGGCGTGTTCTGGGGCGAGAACGAGCTCTATCTGACCGCCACCTCGGGCGGGCCGCTGCGCCGGGGCCAGATCATGCGCTACGTCCCCTCGCCCGACGAAGGCGGCACGGACGAGGCCCGCAACCCCGGCCGCATCCAGCTGTTCGTCGAAAGCACCGACCTGCGCACCATGAACATGGGCGACAACCTGTGCATCGCGCCCTGGGGCCACCTGATCGTCTGCGAGGACAACTATTCCGATGAGGTGCGCAACCACATCAAGGGCGTGACGCCCGACGGTCGCCTCTACACCATCGCCCGCAACGTCTTCGCCGGCAACTCGGAGTTCGCCGGGGCCGTGTTCTCGCCGGACGGCGAGGTCCTGTTCGTGAACATCATGTACCCCGGCCTGACCCTGGCGATCAGAGGCCCGTGGAACGCGGTCCGCTCATGAACAGGCGCGGGCGCGAGCGGCGAACCAGCCACAGGTTGACCGTCGCCGCGCCCAACACCAGCGCCGCCAACGCCTGGTGCAGGGCGCCCAGTGTGATGGGCACGGCGTGCATCAGCGTCAAAACGCCCAGTCCCGCTTGAAGCCACAGCAAGCCCGCCAGCACGAAGGCCGAAACGCCTAGCCCCTCGGCCAGCCGCCAGCGCCAGGCGTGGATGGCATAGGCCGTGCCGCCCGCCAGCAGCAGATAGGCGCCGATGCGGTGATTGAACTGCACCAGCCCCTGATCGTGCAGGAAGGCGATCGCCCCCTTGCCCCACTCGACCGGCGGGAAGACCGCGCCGTTCATCATCGGCCAGTCGGTATAGATCAGCCCCGCCTTGGCCCCGGCCACCAGCCCGCCGAGCAGGCACTGAACGAAGATCGCGCCCACCAGCAGCCCTGCGCCCCAGGTCCAGCCACGCGGCGACCGCGAATGGTCCGATCCGCTCCAGGCCTCCAGCCCGGTCCAGATCAGACCGGCGAAAATGACGAAGGCCAGACCCAGGTGGGTCGCCAGACGTTCCGGGGCCACGTCGACCCGCTCCGACAGACCGCTGGACACCATCCACCAGCCGATCAAGCCCTGCAGACCGCCCAGGCCCAGCAGGATCAGGCAACGCCCGATCAGCCGCTTCGGCATCCGCCGCAGCAGCAAGAAGATGACGAAAGGCACCGCGAAGACCACGCCGATCAGACGCCCGACCAGCCGGTGCAGCCATTCCCACCAGAAAATGCCCTGGAACTCGCCCAGGCTCATGCCGGCGTTGACCTGAGCATACTGCGGGA
>CAYWDO010000204.1:0-3294 GCA_964456995.1 uncultured Brevundimonas sp. | reverse complement strand
GACGACCGCGAGGACGACTTCAACCTGGGCATCTATCGGATGCAGGTCCTGGGCAAGGACAAGGCCATCATGCGCTGGCTGGCGCATCGGGGCGGAGCCCAGCACTATGCCCGGCACAAGAAGGCGGGCAAGCGGGAGCCCCTGCCCTGCGCCGTCGTGCTCGGCGCCGACCCCGGCACGATCCTGGCCGCTGTGACCCCGGTGCCGGACACCCTGTCGGAGTATCAGTTCGCCGGCCTGATGCGCGGCTCCAAGGCCGAGCTGGTCCCATGCAAGACCGTGCCGCTGATGGTGCCGGCCAACGCCGAGATCGTGCTGGAAGGCCATGTTCTGCTGGACGAGTTCGAGGACGAAGGCCCCTACGGCGATCACACCGGCTATTACAACTCGGTCGAGAAGTTCCCGGTCTTCCAGGTGACGGCGATCACCATGCGCAACGACCCCATCTATCTGACCACCTTCACCGGCCGCCCGCCGGACGAGCCGAGCGTGCTGGGCGAGGCGCTGAACGAGGTCTTCATCCCCCTGATCCGCCAGCAGTTCCCCGAGATCGTCGACTTCTGGCTGCCGCCCGAGGGGTGCAGCTATCGCATCGCCGTGGTGTCGATGAAGAAGGCCTACCCCGGCCACGCCAAGCGCGTGATGATGGGCTGCTGGAGCTATCTGCGGCAGTTCATGTACACCAAGTGGATCATCGTGGTGGACCACGACATCAACGCCCGCGACTGGAAGGACGTGATGTGGGCCATCTCGACCAAGATGGACCCGGCGCGCGACATCACCGTCATCGAGAACACCCCCATCGACTATCTGGACTTCGCCTCGCCCGAGAGCGGCCTGGGATCCAAGATCGGCCTGGACGCCACCGACAAGTGGGAGCCCGAGACCAAGCGCGAATGGGGCGAGGAGATCCGCATGGACGAAGCGGTGGTCGAGCGGGTCAACGACATCTGGGACCGCCTGGGATTGCCGGGTGACGGAACGCCGATCTGGAAATAGACTAGGTCATCATTCAGCGCCGGGGGGCGATGTGAGCGCGTTCGAGTTCTTCTTCAGCTTTTACGGGCTGTTGCTCGGCCTATCCGTGGCCGAACTGGTCGGCGGCTTTGCGCGCGTGCTGCATGAGCGCGAGCGCATCCGCTTCGGCTGGCTGACGCCGGCGCTGGCCCTGTTCGTGGCCATCGACATCGCCACCTTCTGGAACCAAGCCTGGGTGATCTTTCGCGGGGCGCCGTTCAACACCTTCCTGCTGATCGTCAGTCTGAGCATCGCCGCGACCTTCTATGTGGCGGCCAGCGTCACCTTCCCCCGCGTCTCGGCCGAGGGCGCCCATGAGCGGATCGACATGGACGCCCACTTCTGGGCCCATCGCAAACTGGTTTTCGGCTGCATCCTGGGGGCCAATCTGATCGTCGCGGTCATGGTGATCATCCTGGCGCAGGCGGATCCCGGCTTCGCCAAACTGGCCAGTTCAGTGTCGCTTTGGACTGGCGTCACGATCTTTGTGGTCGGAACCGCGACCGCGGCCTTCGCCCCTTGGCGCAGGGTGGCTGTCGCGGCTCTAGCGGTCGTCCTGCTCTACAGCCTGTGGCAAATGACCAAGTCCGCAGCGGCGCTGGCGGCGGCGGGCGGTTGGTCGCCAATCACCGGCGCGGGGTGAAAAGCGACAGCCGGAAAGCGCCGTTTCACAAAATGTGTCGCAAATCGGATTTTTTGATGACGAGATCGTAATCTCGTCATAGCGTTTCGACATTCTCTGTCGGAGCTCCCATGAAGCGCGTTCTCCCTATCGTTCTCGCCGTTCTGATCGCCGCCCCCGTCGCGACCACGCTGGCCTCGCCTGCCGACGCCCAGGTTCGGGTGGGCTCAGGCGCCCAGCCCCGCACCCCTCCGCGCCCGCGCCCCCGACTCAGCGAGGCAGAAATGGAACGTCTCGAAGCCGCTCAGGACGAGGTGGCGGAACTGGACGACAAGATCGCCGCCCTGGAAGATGCGAACACCGCCGCCGGCGGCCTGACCGAGGCCCAACGCCAGGAATGGCAGAGCCACGCTGTGCGTCGCCAGACCGCCCAGGCCACGGTCGAGCGACTGGAAGCCAAGCGCAGGGGCTAAGCGGGGTTGCCAGCAGAGCCGCGACGACGGAAGACAGGACATGCGCATCAGCCTGTTCCTCGCCGCCGTCGCGGCCCTCGCGTCGAGTCCCGCCATGTCACAGTCCACGCCCCCGGCTTCCGCCACCAACGTCGCCCCTTGGGATCAGGCCTTCCTGCCGCCCGCGCCCTCGTGGAACGGAGCGTCCAAGGCCCTGCTGCGCGACGCGTCCGATCCCTGGGTCACGGCCTTCGAAGCGGATGCGGCGCATGACTTCTCGCCCTCCTATGCCGACACCCGCGCCTGGTTCGACCGGCTGGACGCGGCCAGCGATCTGATCCGCATCGAGCCGTTCGGCGTCTCGCCGGAGGGCCGTCCTCTTTATGCGGTGATCGCATCCAAGGACGGCGCGACGCTTGATCCGTCGAAGCCCGTGCTGCTGGCCCAGGCCGGCATCCATCCGGGCGAGATCGACGGCAAGGACGCGGGCATGATGCTGCTGCGCGACATGGCGTTCTACGGCAAGGACGGCTTGCTGGACCGGGCCAACCTGATCCTGATCCCGATCCTGAGCGTGGACGGGCATGAGCGGACCAGCCCCTGGTCGCGCCCCAACCAGCGCGGACCGCGCAACCAGGGCTGGCGTCACACGGCGACCAACCAGAACCTGAACCGCGACTTCATGAAGCTGGATCAGGCCGAGATGCAGGCCGTCATGGGCCTGATCCACAAGTATCAGCCGGATCTCTACGTCGACATCCACGTCACCGACGGCATCGATTATCAATACGACGTCACCTATGGCTACAACGGCGAGGACGGCGCCTGGAGCCGCAGCCCGGCCATCGCCAAATGGCTGGACGACGCCTTCAAGCCCGAGATGAACGCCGCCCTGGAAGCCCAAGGCCACATCCCCGGCGAGCTGGTCTTCGCCATCGACGACCGCGATCCGAAGAAGGGGATGAACGACGGCGGTCTGGGCGAGCGCTATTCCAACGGCTGGGGCTCGGCGGCCCACGTCCCGACCATCCTGATCGAGAACCACAGCCTGAAGCCGCATGAGCAGCGCGTGCTGGGGACCTATGTCTTCCTGGAAGAAGCCCTGAAGGTTCTGGCCGAGAAGTCGCAGACCCTGCGCGCCGCCATCAGCGCCGACCGCGCCCTGCGCCCCGCCGAACTGCCCGCCAACTTCAAGGGCGACGA
>CAYWDO010000203.1:0-3310 GCA_964456995.1 uncultured Brevundimonas sp. | reverse complement strand
GTCTGCATCCACGGCACGTCGCTGCAACTGGCCGAGGAGGCGCTGTGCCTGCGTCGCCGTCAGGGCAAGACGGTGCTGAAGCAGGGGCTGCAGGCCCTGGCCGAGCACTATGGCATCGGGTGAGATCAGGCGGCGGGACCGGCCAGACGACGCCTTGCTCCCCCTGTCCACGCGGCCTACAGAAAACGACGATTACCAGCCCTGCTTCAGGAACCGCTCATTGACCCGCGCCACCGCCCTGTGTCTGACGCTTTGCCTGGCCATGATGATCGCTCAGCCGGCGGCGGCGATGCAGATCTTCGTCAAGACGCTGACGGCCAAGACGATCGCCCTTGAGGTCGAACCGAGCGACTCGATCGAAAACGTGAAGGCGAAGATCCAGGAAAAGGAAGGCATCCCTCCTGAAGAACAGCGCCTGATCTTCGCCGGCAAGCCGCTTGAAGACGGACGGACGCTGGCCGACTACAATATCCAGAAGGAAAGCACGCTGCACCTCGCGCTGCGCGTCGCCGCCGTGCCCACCCTGTCGGAATGGGGACTGATCCTGCTGGGCCTGACGCTTGCGGGCGGGGCTGCGCTCACGATCCAGCGGCGACGGACGGCCTGACACCGGGCGCATGGCACGGCGAGGCCGACAAAAACCAAGGTTGTTCCAAATCCCCAACAATTGTTAACGACGCGCCCGCGCGCCCATGGCTCCCTGATTCGCATGGAACCCCTGGGGGATGCAGATCGCGCAATGGACGCCTTGTGGCGCGGCCTTTACGGCCAGCCGCTTCCGCTTCGCGGCGCGCCGGAACTCGCCCTCATGGTCATCATTGAAAGGGAGAGACCCCAATGGCTGCAAGAACCCGTCGACGCCGTTCCGCCTGGACGCTTTCGCCGTTTGAGGCCCTGCTCCTGATGGCGGCCATCGCGGCGTTTGTCGGCGCCTTTCTGACCATCGGGTAAGCCCTCTAGACCGCCGTCTGCGCCGCCGCCTCGCGGATGCGGCCCACCATGCTGTTCAGGCCGTTGGCGCGCTGGCGCGTCAGGGCCGAGGGCAGACCCAGGCGGTCCAACGCCGCGCGGGCGTCAAAGGCCAGAACCTCGGCGGGCGTGCGACCGGAATAGAGTTTGAGCAGCAGGGCGATATTGCCCTTGGACAGGGCGCTGTCCGAGTCCGCATCAAAGAACAGCCGCCCGTCGGCGCGGCGGCTCGACAGCCAGACCTGGGCGGCGCAGCCCGGCACCTTGTTGGCCTCGACGCGGGCGTGATCGGGCAGAGGCGCCAGGCCCTTGCCCAGGTCGATGACGTATTCGATCCGCCCCTCCCAGTCGCCCAGCAGGTCGAATTCCTCGACCAGTTCGGCCAGGGTTTCGTCGAGAGTCTGGGCGGGAATAGCGTCGGTCGTGCTCATGCGGGCCACATAGGCCCCGGCGGCGTTAACGACAACCGCCCCATTCATCCCCAACTGTATGGCCAGGATGGCCTGTTCCCAGTCGCCCGCGAGGCGAGCGGCCTAGGGGACGGCCACGCCAGAGCCTAGACTGCACCGCTTGAATCACTGACGCAAAGCCCCGGATTGAACCCGCCCTCCGTCCCATCCCCTTCGACCGACCTCCTGCTGGAAGACGCAGCCGGCGGATCGGCCCTGGCCGCCTGGCATGCGGGCTGGGCGACGGCGGTCGGCCTGACGGCGCTGGGCGGCGTCTGGATGGGGTCGGGAAGTCAGACACTGGTGGTTCCCGCCGCTCTGGCCATGGCGACGCCGGGTCTGCTGGGCCTGACCCTTATGGGCCGCGACGGACCGGCCCTGCGCGCGGCCCTGCTGGCCGCCTGGTCGCTGGCGGCCATCGCGGCGGCAGGGTTGTCGGGCGGGCTGACCGGGCCGCTGGGCGGTTTCGTCTTCATGCCTCTGGCCGCCGCCATCGCGCTCGGCTCTGCACGACTGGCCCCGTTCGGCGCGCTCGGCACGGCGCTGGGGGTGCTGGCCGGACTGATCGCCGCCGCGCTGAACGGCGCGCCAGAAGCGTCACCCGGCATGGCGGCCGTGTCCGCCCTGCTGACCGCCGGGGCTGCGGCCCTGGCCTTCCGTCTGAGCGCGGCCCGCCAGACCCGCCGGCTGAGCGCGACGAGCGCCGCCGTGACCCAGGTCGAGACCGTTCTGGCCGGCCAGCCGGGCCTGACCCTGGTGCTGGACGCCTCGGGCGCGGCCCTGGCCGCCTATGGCGCGGCGCCGGCGGCCCTGCCCGTCGATCCCCTGTTCGAGGATGGCCTGATCGCCGCCGTCCATGCGCCCGATCGTCCCGCCGTGCAGGCCGCCCTGGCCAAGGCGGGCGCGGGCGCCGAGGCCCAGGTGCGGTTCGCCCCGCGTCTGGCGCTGGACCGCCGCATTCTTCTGGTGCTGCGTCGTCTGGACAGGGACGAGCCGCCGCGCCTGATCGCCCTGGCCCTGGACGCCACGCTGCAACACGCCCGCGAAGAGGGCCTCGAGGCCGCCCGCGCCGAGGCCGAGGCTCAGAACGCCGGCAAGTCCCGCTTCCTGGCCAATATGAGCCACGAACTGCGCACCCCGCTGAACGCCGTGATCGGCTTCTCCGACATCATGCGCCAGCGCCTGTTCGGTCCCGTCCCCGACCGCTACGCCGACTACGCCCAGTCGATCCATGCGGCCGGCGGCCACCTGCTGGACCTGATCAACGACGTGCTCGACGTCAGCCGCATCGAGGCCGCGCGTTACGACCTGAGCATCGAGCGTTTCGACGTGCGTGAGGTGGTGTCGGCGGCCCTGGCCCTGGTGCGGGTGCAGGCCGACGACAAGGGGGTCGATCTGGCCGCCGTCCTGCCGCCCGACGCCCTGACCGTCGCCGCCGACCGCCGGGCGCTGAAGCAGATCACGCTGAACCTGCTGTCCAATGCGGTGAAGTTCACCCCGAGCGGCGGCGCCGTCACCGTCAGCGTCGAGGCTCTGGCCTCCGATCTGGAACTGACCGTGGCCGACACCGGCGTCGGCGTCGCGCCCGAAGACCTGGCCCGGATCGGCCGCCCCTTCGAACAGGCCGGCGGCGCCGAACAGCGCGCCCAGGGCACCGGCCTGGGCCTGTCCCTGGTCCGGTCGCTGGCCGAACTGCACCAGGGCGCCATGAGCATCGACAGCACCCCCGGCGAAGGCACCGCCGTCACCATCCGCCTGCCCGTCGTCGTGGCGACGCCCGCCCGCCCCGATGTCGAGGGCGAGGTCATCCCCCTGAACCGCAGCGCCTGAGCGCGAGGGATCTCCTTGTCGGCACGGCCGCAAGCAGGCGCCGGAAACGTCGGTTAGGGGTG
>CAYWDO010000202.1:0-3326 GCA_964456995.1 uncultured Brevundimonas sp. | reverse complement strand
CCACAAGCGCTGGCCGCCCAAGGTCTATGACGCCCTAAGGGCCACAGAAGCCTAGTCGATCACCGAATCGTCGGCGCGTCGGAACGGCCCGGCGTAGTTGTCAGGCTGGGTGCGACGCCGGTCCGGGCCGAAATAGTCGTCGCTCCGGATGAAGGCGCGCGGCCGCATGATCACGGATTCGATGCGCGCCAGAAGCGCGGGGGCGTTCACCGGCTTGGTCACGAACTCGGTGACGCCAGCGTCGCGCGCTTCGGTCACGCGCCGCTTTTCCGAATGGCCGGTCATCATGATGATCGGCAGATAGGGATTGGGGCTGTCCTCGGCGTTGCGGATCAGCTGGGTGAAGGTCACCCCGTCCACCGGCAGCATCCTGAAATCGACGATGGCCATGTCAGCTGGCCGCGCCTTCAGGGCCTCCAGAGCGGCGGCGCCGTCATCGACCTCGCGCACGCGGCCCACGCCGACGGACTTCAGCATGGCCGAGACGATGGCCCGCATATTCGGATTGTCGTCGGCGAGCAGTATGTCGAGCGACTGAAGGGCGGACATGGAACACGACGCGATCTGACAGGCGGCGAAAACGCGCCGCGGCGAGGAAAGGGACGGACCTCAGGCGTCGCGCGCGGCGGCCATGAATTCGAGCGGGCTGGCGTAGGCTTCCTGGCGCTCTACTGACCAATAGCGCAGGGCGGCCAGCGGTATTGCAACGCCGCTGACGGCGCAGGTCACATAGGCGCCGGGGCGCAACAGGGCGAACTCACCGTAGCCATAGTGCAACGTGGCGAGAGAAGGCGAAGCGGGAAGCGGAGCAGGCGTCGTCATGGCGCGATGATTGGCATGGCTCGCCGCCCGAGACGAGGGGCGAAATCGCTGTCATCTCAAAGAATTTGAGGTTGTCTCGGCCAGACGGCCTGTGCGGTCCTAGAACAGGTCGCCTTGCCCCGCTGCCGGGGCCTTGGGGCGCTGCGCAGGCTTGGGAACCGGGGGTGCAGCCGGCGGCGGCGTGACGCCCTCTCCGTCGATGGTCGCGCCCCTGGCGCCGTCGCCGAAGACGATACGCACGGCTTGCCCCGGCGACAGACGGGCGGCCGAGGCGATCATGGCGCCGGCCGCGTCCTCGATGCGGGCGAAGCCGGGCTTGGGCCGTTTGGGATCGAGGGTGGCCAGCGCCCGGGACAGGGCGGCCAGCCGGGTCTCGTCGCGATCCAGCCGCCGCTTCATCGCCGGGCCGAAGCGGTCGGCATAGGCGGCCAGCCGGTCGCCGCGCCGTTCGATGGCGCGGTCCAGCAGACCCTTGGATAGACGCCCGCCGACGACGGCCAACTGCCGCTCATGCACGGCGACGTTGCGGTGCAAGCCGGAGCCCAAGCGGCTGGCCGCGTGATCCAGCCGCTGCTGCGGCAGGGCCAGCAGGTCCTCGGGCCGGGCGGGCAGGCCGCGGGCGGCGGCGCGCAGACGGGTGCGACGATCCTCCAGCAGGCGCGATCCGGCCCGCGCCAGACGGCCCTCCAGATCGCTCAGCGTCCAGCGCAGATCGGCTAGAACCGGGGTGGCGATCTCGGCCGCGCCGGTCGGCGTCGGCGCGCGGCGGTCGGAGACGAAGTCGATCAGGGTGGTGTCGGTCTCGTGCCCCACGGCCGAGATGATGGGGATGCGAGCCTCTGCCACCGTGCGGGCCAGGGCCTCGTCGTTAAAGCACCACAGGTCCTCGACCGAGCCGCCGCCGCGCGCCACGATCAGCAGGTCGGGGCGGGGGATCGGGCCATCCGGCGTCATGGCGTCAAAGCCGCGAATGGCGTTGGCCACCTGGCCGCTGGCGGCGTCGCCCTGAACCACCACCGGCCAGACGATGACGCGGCAGGGCCAGCGCTCGGCGATGCGGTGCAGGATGTCGCGGATCACCGCGCCCGTCGGGCTGGTGATGACGCCGATGACGGCGGGGAAGGTGGGCAGCGCCTTCTTGCGCGATGGCTCGAACAGGCCCTCGTCGCGCAGCCGCCCCTTCAGCCGTTCCAGCTGGGCCAGCAGGGCGCCCGCGCCGGCCGGCTCCATGCTCTCGATGACGATCTGGTACGAGGACCGCGCCGGGTAGGAGGTGATCTTGCCGGTGACGATGACTTCCAGACCGCTTTCCGGCTGGGCGCCCAGGCCCTTGACCACGCCCTTCCAGATGACGCCGTCGATGGCCGCCTTGTCGTCCTTCAACGTCAGATAGACGTGGCCCGAGGCGTGGCGGTTCACCTTCGAGATTTCGCCGCGTAGGCGGACGTGGCCGAAGCGGTCCTCCAGCGTGCGCTTCAGCGCAAAGCTCAGCTCCGAGATCGACAGGGGCGGGTTGTTGTCGCGCGCGGCGGGGGGCGCCTCGGCGGGGCCTTCGAAAGCATAGTCGTCGTCAAAGCTCATGGCGTCACCCTAGCCCGTCTTGTCGCAGGCGGGAACGGGGCGGGGCCGCGTCCGTTAGCTTGACCATGGAGCCCGCCGATCCCCCCGGAACTGATCCTGCCGATCGTGACCCGCGCGAACGCCAGCTGTCGCGGCGCAGCAGCGCGCCTTCGGTCAGTCCCTGGCTGGTGATCGGCGTCATCCTTTTGCTGGGGGCGGCCATCTATGTCGCCTCCGCCCTGCTTTGAAATCGAGGACATCCCATGAAAATTTTCGCCCTGACCGCCGCCTCTGCCGCCGTTCTCATGCTGGCCGCTTGCGGAGATAACCGCACGGACGACGTGGTGCAGGCGCCTGCGCCGGGCGCCGCCCCTGCGGCCGTGACCGAGACGCGCGCCGACGCCGCCACCTCCAGCGCCGCCCTGGCCTTCGGCATGTCGCGTGAGCAGTTGGAGGATGCCGACCTTCTGTCCGCCAACACGACCGATCTGGGCGATGTGGAAAGCCTCGTGCTCGACGCCTCGGGCAAGCTGACGCACGTGGTGATCGAACTCGAAGGCCCGGACGACGTAAAGGTGCAGGTGCCGGTCGATCAGGTTCGCGGTCTGGCGCGCAACAATGGCGCGGACAAGGATCTGACCACGGATCTGACCGCCGAGCAGCTTGCCGACCTGCCGCGCTGGACGCCGCCGGCGCAGTAACCCTGTCTGCCGCTTGACCGCGGCGGCTGGGCCGGTCATTCCGCGCGTATGAACATTCTGCTCGTTGGATCGGGGGGGCGCGAACACGCCCTGGCCTGGAAGATCGCCCAGTCGCCGCTGGTCACGCGGCTTGTCGCCGCGCCCGGCAATCCCGGCATGGCCAAACACGCCGAACTGCGGCCCGAGTTCAAGGTCACCGACGCCGACGGTCTGGCCGCACTGGCGCGCGAGATGAAGGCCGAC
>CAYWDO010000201.1:0-3342 GCA_964456995.1 uncultured Brevundimonas sp. | reverse complement strand
GTCTCACCGCTCAGGAGTGCGGTGGAAGCGTGATCAGAACTTGTAGCGGAAGCCCGCGAACACCTGACGGCCCGTGTGGTGGTGCACCGAGACCAGGTTGTAATCGCCGACGTACTGGGTCGGGACTTCATCGGTCAGGTTGATGCCTTCCACCGTCAGGGTGAAGCTGTCGCTGACCTTCCACGACGCCGAGGCGTCAACGTTGAATGTATCGACCACACCTTCGATGGCGTTACCGTTGCGGCCCGGAACCTGGGTCAGATAGCCGTCGCGATAGGTGCCCGAGACGCGGGCGCTGAAGCGCTCGTCCTCGTAGTAGAGCGTGCCATTGTAGGCGTTCTTGGACAGCTCGGTCAGGGTGTTGGTCGTGCCGTTCGGATACTCGATTTCCGAGTCCACGAAGGTGTAGTTGGCCATCACGCCGAAGTTGGACCAGATTCCGGGCAGGAAGGTGAAGGGCTGCTGATACGAGACCTCGAAGCCCGTCAGGTCGCCGCCATCGGTGTTGACCGGCTGGTTGAAGACCCAGTCCGCCGAAGCCGAGCAGCCGGCGATGGTGCCGCAAGCGGCATTGGCGACGCTGTCGGGAATGCCAAGCGCGTTGCCGGTGAAGGGCGCGGTGATCGATTGGGTGGCGATGAAGCTGTCGATCTTCTTGTGGAAGACGCCCAGCGACAGGATGGCTTCCGGGGCGAAATACCATTCGATCGCCGCGTCATAGGTTGTGGCCTTGGTGGCTTCCAGCATGGGGTTGCCGGAGCTGACGGTGCGGTTGTTGCCCGACACCGAGACGCTGCCGCCAGGGGTCAGATTGCCCAAGCCCGGTCGCGACATGACCTTGGCCGCGGCCAGGCGGACCAGCAGGTTTTCGCGCGGTTCGATGACGATGTTGGCGGAGGGCAGCCAGTCGGCATAGCTGCGTGACGCGCGCACTTCGACAGGGGCGCCGGCGGCGATCTGATAGCCCTTCGACGACTGGTCGGTGTTGACGTAGCGCATGCCCAGGTTGCCGCGCACCGGGATGGCGAAGTCGGTGTCGAAGTCCAACTGAACATAGGCGCCCGTGGTTTTCTCCTCGACGGAGCGGTTGTTGCCGCTCGCAGGCCTCCAACTCAGGGGGTAGTTGTCGAAGCCAAACAGTTCGGACGCCTTGCCGTAATCGGGGATCAGCCAGTTCAACTGGGCGCCCGACGGGATGTCCCAGTTGTCAGAGAAGCCGACGTTGCGGGCGTAGCTGCCGATGCCAGCAGCGGCGGCGTTCGCGGGAATGCAGGCCTCGGCGTTTGCGGTCTGAGCCAGGGGAGGCGTGCAGGAGGCTGGGTCGCGACGCTGCTCCGTCGTGGCGAAGCTGTAATCCTTCAGGAAATACCCGCCGCGCAGGGTGAAGATGTCCGTCAGGTCATAGACGGCGTTCACCTGGATCGTGTCGTAGGTGTTGTCGGCGGTCTGGGGGCGCATGCGGATCTGCGTCAGCTTCCACTGAGCCGGATCGTTGACGTCGAAGCCGTAGCTGATCAACGGCAGGTTCGCATTGTCGCGGTAGTCATAGACGTAGCCCTGAGAGTCCGTCTTATCGAACAGCAGGGTCGTCTGGATCGGGTTGTCATGCTCCGACTTGCTGGAGCCGAGCAGGGCGTCGATGCGGAACCGGTCCGAGAAGGCGTGCTTCACATTCAGGGTGAACTGGGTGAACTCGGTCGACAGTTCGTCGTATCGCGACTCCGAACGGACATCGACGTTGTCGAAGCGGCCGTAGAGCATGTTGCCGTTGGCGTCGACGAAGGAATCGCGAACGATGATGCCGTTGCGACCGGCCGCGCCGCTGGCGCTGAAGTCCGGCGCTTGCAGGAAGTGTTCGAAGCGGGTCGCGCTGAAATCGGCATAGAGCATGTCCAGGCTGATTTCGGTCGCGTCGCTGGGACGCCATTGCAGCGCGCCTGTGATCCCCAGGCGGTCCTGATCGTGTTCGAGGATGCCATACCGCGGCAGGCGCGGCGTGAAGGCGTTGATCACGCCCTGGCCCTGGCCGGCGCGACCGATGTTTCCACCCTGCCAGCGCACGGTGCTGTGGCCCTCTTCCAGCGCTTCGCGGCTCGAATAGGCGACCGAGAGCAAGGCGCCGAACTTGCCGTCAGCCCAGGTGTTGGAGATCAGGAAGGCCCCGCGCGGATCGGCGTTCTGAGCCAGGTCGTTGTAGCCCACCTGACCCGAGACGGCGATGGTCAGGCCGTCCTGATAATCGAACGGGCGCGCGGCGCGCAGATCGACGGTGGCGCCCAGCGAGCCTTCCTCGGTTTCGGCCGATGCGGTCTTGCGCACCGTGATGCTGTTGAACAGGTCAGAGGCGAACACGTTGAAGTCGAAGCCGCGTCCGCGGTTTGTGCCGCCTGAACTGTCGGTGCCGCCGGTGGTGCCCAGGGCTTCCATGCCGTTGATGCGGATGCGGGTGAAGTCGGGGCCCAGGCCCCGGACGGAGATGTTGCGGCCTTCGCCGGCGTCGCGGGTGATGGCGACGCCCGGGATCCGCTGGATGGCTTCAGCCAGGTTCTGGTCGGGGAAGTCGGCGATGTCCTCGGCGACGATCACATCGACGGCGCCGGCTTCGCGCTTCTTGACGTTCAGGGCCTTGGCCAGGCTTCCGCGAAAGCCGGTGACGACCACCTCATCGACGGTGGTGGCCTGTTCGTCGGCCGAGCCTGCGTCCTGCGCATAGGCCCCGCCGGCCATGGCCAGGGTCAGGGCGCCCAGCGAGGCGCCAAGGGTCAGCGCATAACGCGCACGGGTAGCGTGGTGGGTCATCTATGTCCTCCTCCCAGTTGGGCTTTTCGGGGATCATGCGCCCCCGTTCCAGCCTCCGCGATCGCGGGAACCGGTGTCATTTGGCGTTTGTCAGCCTCTGCCACCGGTGTCATATAAAGCTACGCACAGTTTCCAGCGCGTGGCAAGATGATGGCGAATGCCTGTCATCGGTAAGGCCGCAAGCTTCGACTGCGCCAGTGAAAACACCACCGACCGACCGCAGCAGACGGCCGGCGAACAGGGAGCCGACCATGCCGCCGCTGACCGTCAAGTCCGACGCATGGGCGAATCGCCCTTCGCCCGACCGTCGTTTCCGACCGCTTGAAATCCAGTCTCGAGTTTGCGCATGACCCAGCCGCTTCGCCTCAATCCCGACCGTTTGTTCCCGGCCGACGCCGACACGCGCGGCGTGGCGCGCCGCCTCTACGCCGAGGTGAAGGGCCTGCCGATCATCAGTCCGCATGGTCATACGGACCCCAGCTGGTTCGCGGGCAATGAGAACTTCGCCAATCCGGCAGAACTGCTGATCACGCCCGACCACTA
>CAYWDO010000200.1:0-3355 GCA_964456995.1 uncultured Brevundimonas sp. | reverse complement strand
GTCTCGCGCACGCCGGGCATCCGCACCAGGATGTCGCCGAGGAAGACGCGGTAGGCGTCCATGTCGGCCACCCGCGCCTTGATCAGATAGTCGAAGCCGCCGGCGACCATATGGCATTCCAGCACCTCGGGCTGATGGCGCACGGCGTCGGCGAAGGCGTCGAAGACGTCGCCCGTGGTCCGGTCCAGTTGCACCTCGATGAAGATCAGCAGCGCCCGCCCGGCCGAGGCCGGGTCGATCAGGGCCGCGTAGCCGGTGATGACCTTCTTGTCCTTCAGCCGTTTGACCCGCTCGAAGCAGGCGGCGGGCGAAAGATTGCACCGTCTAGCCAGTTCCGCGTTGGAGATCCGGCCGTCGGTTTGCAGCACACGCAGCAGACGGCGGTCTGTGTCGTCCAGAGATTGCATGGTGAATGAGCCTTGTGGCCGAAGGATCGCTGGTTCAGGCGGTCATCATACAGTGCACATTCGGCCAAGTCCGCCATATATGCCGGAAATCGAAGGGCTTGATCCCAGGGTGAGATGATGACGCCGACCGACCTCAAGCACTGGGACGATCTGGACCGGAACAAGTTCCGCGACGAAGGCGCCGTGGTGGCTGAACTCCTCGCCAACCCCGGCCTGACGACGGCCGAGCGCGCCGACGTCTTCCGAGACGCTGTCGCCCTGGTGGATCACGCTCGCCTCAGCCAGAAGAAGCAGGGCGTGGTCGAGAGCTTCCTGCAGGAGTTCTCGCTAGGCACCCGCGAGGGTCTGGCTCTGATGTGCCTGGCCGAGGCCCTGCTGCGCACGCCCGACGCTGACACCCGCGACCGTCTGATCGCCGAGAAGATCGGTTCCGCCGACTGGGCCTCGCACATGGGCCAGTCCGACAGCCTGTTCGTCAACGCGTCGACCTGGGGCCTGATGCTGACGGGCAAGCTGGTCGATGTCGATGATGAGGCGAAGACCGACCTGTCGGGTTTCCTCAAGCGCATCGCCGGACGTCTGGGCGAGCCGGTCATCCGTCAGGCCGTGGCCACCGCCGTCAAGATCATGGGCGAGCAGTTCGTGGTCGGCCGCACCATCGAGGCCGCGCTGAAGCGCTCGGACCGCGAAGGCTGGCTGTGCAGCTTCGACATGCTGGGTGAGGGCGCGCGCACGACCGCCGACGCCGAGCGCTATGAGAAGATCTACGCCGACGCCATCGAGGCCGTGGGCAAGACCAGCAAGGGGCAGGGCCCCGAAGCCGGTCACGGCGTCTCGGTCAAGCTGTCGGCCCTGTCGCCGCGCTATGAGGCGACGCAAGAGGACCGCGTCTGGAAGGAGCTCTATCCCCGCATCCTGCGTCTGGCCCTGATCGCCGCCAAATACGACATCAACTACACCATCGACGCCGAAGAAGCCGACCGTCTGGCCCTGTCGCTGAAGCTGCTGGACCGTCTGGCCCGCGAACCGGCCTTGGGCGACTGGCAGGGTCTGGGCCTCGCCGTTCAGGCCTATCAGAAGCGCACGACGGAAACGGTGCAAAAGCTGGCTGACCTGGCCCAGTCCTCGGGCCGCCGTCTGATGGTGCGTCTGGTCAAGGGCGCCTACTGGGACACCGAGATCAAGCGCGCCCAGGTCATGGGCCGTACCGACTATCCGGTCTTCACCACCAAGCCGGCCACCGACCTCAACTACCTGGTCTGCGCCAAGGCCCTGATCGAAGCTTCGCCCTACATCTACGCCCAGTTCGCCACCCACAACGCCCATACGCTGGCCGCCGTGCGGCGCATGGCCCGCGACCGCAATGTGGTCATCGAGCATCAGCGTCTGCACGGCATGGGCGAGGCCCTCTATGACGCCGCGCACGAGGCCTGGGCCGACGAGAACGTCATCGTCCGCGCCTACGCCCCCGTCGGCGGCCACGAAGAACTGCTGCCCTATCTGGTGCGCCGCCTGCTGGAAAACGGCGCCAACTCCTCCTTCGTCCACGCCCTGCTGGACGAGCGCGTTCCGGCGACCGCCGTCGCCGCCGACCCCATCACCGCCGTCGAGGCCCAGCCCGACCGTCACCCCAGGATTCCGGTTCCCATGAACATCTACGGCGATCGTCAGAACTCCCTCGGCCGCGACTACTCGCAGGCCGCGGACCGTGAGCGCCACGCCAAGGCTCTGGAGCGCGTCGACAGCGAGAAGCTGACGTCCGGCCCGATCATCGGCGGCAAGCTGAAGGCCGGCGTGAACCCCCAGGACGTGACCAATCCCTTCGACCGTTCGCAGGTTCTGGGCCACGTCTCGGAAGCTTCGGTTGAGGATGTCGACGCCGCCGTCACGGCTGCGGGCAACGCCCAGGTCGCCTGGGACCGCATCGGCGGTTCGGGCCGCGCCCCCATTTTGCGCGCCATGGCCGACGCCCTGGAAGCCGACATGGACCGTCTGGTCGCCCTGCTGTCGCGTGAAGCGGGCAAGACGCTGAACGACGGCGTGGCCGAGGTGCGCGAAGCCGCCGACTTCTGCCGCTACTACGCCCTGCTAGCCGAGCGCGACTTCGGCGGCGCCCAGACGCTGAAGGGCCCCACCGGTGAGACCAACCAACTGGTCCTGCATGGCCGCGGCGTCTTCGCCGCCATCAGCCCGTGGAACTTCCCCCTGGCCATCTTCACCGGCCAGATCGCGGCGGCGCTCGCCGCCGGCAACGCCGTGGTGGCCAAGCCTGCCGAGCAGACCCCGCTGATCGCCGCCGAGGCCGTCCGCCTCTTCTACAAGGCCGGTCTGAACCCCGACCTGCTGGCTCTCGTGCCCGGTCGCGGCGAGATCGTCGGCGCGGCGCTGACGGCCCATCCGGGCATCGACGGCGTGGCCTTCACCGGCGGCACCGATACGGCATCAAGCATCAACCGCGGTCTGGCCGCACGCCCCGGCGCCATCATCCCCTTCATCGCTGAAACGGGCGGCCTGAACGCCATGTTCGTGGACACCACGGCGCTGAAGGAACAGGTCATCGACGACGTCATCCTGTCGGCCTTTGGCTCGGCCGGTCAGCGCTGCTCGGCCCTGCGCATCCTCTACGCGCCCAAGGAAGCCGCCGACGCCCTGATCGAGGGCCTGAAGGGCGCGCTGGCGACCCAGGTGATCGGCGACCCGACCGACCCGACGACCGACATCGGCCCTGTGATCGACGCCGAGAGCCGCGCCAATCTCGAAGCCCACGTCGAACGCCTGTCCAAGGAAGCTAAGATCGCCGCCCGCGCCGAACTGGCGCTGGGTTCGGACAAGGGCGACCTGTTCGCCCCGACCATCGCCGAAATTCCGACGCCCGACTTCCTCGAGCGCGAGGTCTTCGGCCCGATCCTGCACGTCTATCGCTATGACTCGAAGGACCTGAAGTCGGT
>CAYWDO010000199.1:0-3374 GCA_964456995.1 uncultured Brevundimonas sp. | reverse complement strand
AGACGAACTTGATCTTCTCGGACCCGGTGCCGTGCAGGATGGCGCGGTGCGCCTGTTCAGGCAGGTCGCGCCACGGCTTGTCCATCGAGAAGCCGTAGTGCTGGGCCAGCGATTGCAGCGTCTGGATGTAGAGCGGCGAGGGGCCGCGCGCCCACGGGGCCACGGCGCCCTTGTGCAGGGTTTTGTCGCGGTCGGGGATGACCAAGTCGGCGTCAAAGGCCAGCTTGACCCCCAGGCCATCGCAGGTCGGGCAGGCGCCGAAGGGGTTGTTGAACGAGAACAGCCGGGGCTCGATCTCGCTGATGGTGAAGCCCGACACCGGACAGGCGAATTTCTCTGAGAAGACGATCTTGCGGGGCTCTTCGCCTTCGGGGGCGTTGGCCCATTCTGCGGTGGCGATGCCGTCGGCCAGGTTCAGGGCCGTCTGGATGCTGTCGGCATAGCGAGGCTCAAGACCTTGTTTGGTTACAATGCGATCCACGACGATATCGATGTCGTGCTTGAACTTCTTGTCGAGCGTCGGCGCGTCTTCTATGGCGTAGAATTCGCCGTCGATCTTGACCCGCTGGAAGCCCTGGCGCTGCCACTCGGCCATCTCCTTCTTGTATTCGCCCTTGCGGCCGCGAACGACGGGGGCCAGCAGCAGGATGCGTTCGCCGTCGGGCAGGGCGGTCAGCTTGTCGACCATCTGGCTGACGGTCTGGCTCTCGATCGGCAGGCCGGTGGCGGGCGAATAGGGGACGCCGACCCGCGCCCAGAGCAGGCGCATGTAGTCGTGGATTTCCGTGACCGTGCCGACCGTCGAGCGGGGGTTCTTCGACGTGGTCTTCTGTTCGATCGAGATGGCCGGCGACAGGCCCTCGATCAGGTCCACGTCCGGCTTGCCCATCAGTTCCAGGAACTGACGCGCATAGGCCGACAGACTTTCCACATAGCGGCGCTGGCCCTCGGCGTAGATGGTGTCGAACGCCAGAGAGGACTTGCCCGACCCCGACAGCCCGGTCATGACGACCAGCTTTTCGCGCGGGATATCGACGTCCACGCCCTTGAGGTTGTGCTCGCGGGCGCCGCGAACGCGGATGAAGTTGTGCTTTTCGGTCATGGAATCCGGGAACGCGGGAGACCCCGGAACGGTCCGGGGCGACGACGCTATATGGGGATCAATTCGCGCTTTTCAGCAAGAACAATATGAGAACATAGAGAAGGCGAAATCTGAGCTACCACGGAATGACCGACTGAGACTAGCTTCGGCGCAGGAGGCTCCATGTTTCACATTATTCTGACGCTGGCTGCTCTTTCAGGGGGCGAATATCAGGTGGATTCGTCAGGCGCGACGTACGCTGGTTTGAAAAATGGAGGTGCCGAGCGGAGGCTTGAACATCTGGATGAAGAGGCTGCTGTCTGGCTCGACGGCGTGCTGCAACGCAGGGGACACAAGGGCGATCGGACACTACTGATGGGCTGTGATCTGACCGATGCCCAAGCCGATCAAGAGCGTCGGATGTTGAAGCGACTTATGCGATCGACCAGCCAGGCCGACTTCGAGCGGTCTGAGGCGGAAATGAAGCGGCTGCGAGAGGCTTTGCATAAGCCAGCATCGGTCGAGCCTCAGGGAGACGAAGAGTGGCTAGGATGGGCGGTGGCTCATGAGCAGGAGGCCCGTCGCGCTCTTGGCGATCCGGCGCCGGATGGCTTTGAGAGGCTTGCCGATGAGGCGTTGTCGCTGCGGCTGGAGGCGATGTGCGCGGGAGATGTCGCCCGAACTCAGCGCCTTCACAGCATTCTAGACCGTTGGGCTGAATTGATCCCGGTCTCGCGCCGAGCGGCCTTCGTCCTGTTGATGCATCAGGACCACGATCCCGGGCTTCAAGCCAAGGGAGCGGAGGCTTTTCGCAGCCTGGGTTTCGACACGGACTTCAACCGTGAGGCCTTCTCGCGGCTGTATGATCGGGCGGCCCTGAACCGCGGCGGGCCGCAGTCATACGGTCGGCTTCATCAATGCGCCGCGCAGCCCCCAGCGCCGGATGGTCCCGTGCTGCCCCGTGAGGAGTTGGAGCAAAACCGAAAAGCGATCGGCCTGGAGCCCTTTGACACGGAGTTCAACCGGATGTGCGGCGTTCAGACCCCATCTGGCGACCAGGCCTTTTCCGGGCGCACATAGCGTTCGCCCGGACCGACCATGACACCGTTGGCGTTGGCGACGCCCAGTTCGAGGCTTTCGGCGATGCGGCGGGCGCGGGTGATGAAATGCGCGGCCGCGACGGGCGGGCAGAGGTCGCGGGCTGTGGCCTCGAAGATCTGCAGCCAGTGGTCGAAATGGCGGGCGTCGATGGGCAGGGGCAGGTGTTTGGGCATGGGCCGGCCCTGATAGACGCCGGTGGACAGGGCGACCGAGGACCAGAAGAGCTTCATCTGTTCCAGGTGCGGACCCCAGTCCGAGATGCGCTCGGCGAAGACCGGGCCGATGAAGTCGTCATCGCGGACGCGGGCGTAGAAGCCCTCGACCAGGGCGTCGATCAGGGCCTCGTCGATGCCGGTCTCGTCCTGGATTCGCTGGACCGCTGCGGCGCGGCGGGCGGCGGCCTCGGCGCGGTCGGGCAGGGGCTTGTCGATGCGGTAGGCAACGGTTCGGTCAGGCACGGTCATGACCTGAAGATAGGCGCGCCGCGCTGCGTTGCAAAAGCGCAGGCGGAGAATTGGGGTTGCGCTGCGAAAGATCAGCACCCATCCTTTCATCAAGCCAACGTATTTGACGAGGAGGCACGACGATCATGATCAGCGCTTTGGAAATCGGTATCGCCCTTTCCGCTCCGCTGCTGGTGCTCGCCTTTGTCCTCGCCCAACCCAAGCCACAACCCGTCCGCATCCGCACTCGTGACGCTCAACAGCGTCGCGGCCCGCACGCCTGACGGACATCCCCTATTCGATAATCTGAGCCTCGCCTTCGGGCGCGAGCGCACGGCCGTCGTGGGCCGCAACGGCGTGGGCAAGACCACGCTGCTGCGCCTTGTCGCCGGTCTGGCCGAGCCCGCAGAGGGAACGGCAGCGCGCGCCGGGACGGTCGGCTGGCTGGCCCAGACCTATGAGCCCGCGCCGGGCGAAACCGTGGCCGAGACCCTGGGCGCGGCGGAGCCTATGGCCCTGCTGGCGCGGGTGCTGGCGGGCGAGGGCTCTGTCGAGGACATGGCTGAGGCGGACTGGGCGCTGGAGGCGCGGCTGGACGAGGCGCTGGCGCAGGTCGGGCTGACGGGGCTGGCGCTGGATCGTCTCACAGTCAGTTTGAGCGGGGGCGAGCAGACAAGGCTGCGGCTGGCCGGCCTGATGCTGGCCGCGCCCGACCTGATCGTGCTGGACGAGCCCACGAACCATCTGGA
>CAYWDO010000198.1:0-3396 GCA_964456995.1 uncultured Brevundimonas sp. | reverse complement strand
GGGGGCGGCGCAGACGCCTGACGTGGAGTCGCCCCCTCCGTCACGTCGGCTTCGCCGCCGCGCCACCTCCCCATCGCTTTGCGATAGGGAGGAAAGCCATTGTCAGTCGTGCAGCCGCTGCGCCGAAACGACCACCCCGTCTTCGTCGGCATAGAGCCAGTCGCCGGGGGTGAAGATGACGCCGCCGAAGGCCGTGGGGATGTCGATTTCACCGACGGCGTCGCGGTCGGCCCGCAGAGGGATGGCGCCCAGAGCCTTGAGGCCCACTTCCATCGTATTGATCACGCCGCTGTCGCGGATGGCGCCGTGGACGACGATCCCGGCCCAGCCGTTGTCGATGGCCAGTTTCGCCAGATTGTCGCCGACCAGGGCGCGCTTCAGCGACCCGCCGCCATTGACCACCAGAACCGCGCCCTGGCCGGGCCGCTCCAGCACCTGGCGGACCAGGGCGTTGTCATCGAGGACGCTGAGGGTGCGGATCGGGCCGTGGAAGGCTGTGACCTGGCCGAAGCTGCGGAACGGGGTCTGGCAGACCTTCACCCTGTCAGGGTGGGCGTCGCACAGGTCGGCGGTGGCGAGGGTCATGGGAGGCTCCGGTTCTTCAGGGCCGAGTTTGCCCGGAGGGGCGGGCCGAGAACAGTCCCGTCTTCCTTGGCTGTCATTCCGCGGTGCGAAGCGAACCCGAAACCCAGGCGGCTGATATTTCGCCGACCATGCCATGGAGGCTGACGTCTGGGCCCCGGATCGTCCCTTCGGGCCGTCCGGGGTGACGGCAAAAGAGCGCGGCTCGCGAACAACCCACAAAAAGAGGCCCGCCCGATGCGGATCGGGCGGGCCTGCTCCGTCCGGCCCGAGCCCCGCGGGGTCGTTTGGCGGGTCGCGGGGGACGGCGGACGGAGTCGTCAGTGGAGAGGCTGAATCAGCCTTCCAGATCCTGGCCTTCGTCAGGCTCGGGCGTGCCCAGAAGCTCGTCGGCGATCTTGTTGGTCGAGGCGCGCACGGCGGCTTCGATCGAGGCGGCCATGTCCGGGTTCTGTTTCAGGAACTCGCGCACGTTCTCGCGACCCTGACCGATGCGGGTCGAGTCATAGCTGAACCAGCTGCCCGACTTGTCGATGACCCCGGCCTTGACCCCCAGGTCGATGATCTCGCCCAGCTTGGAGATGCCTTCGCCGTACATGATGTCGAAGATGACCTCGCGGAACGGCGGGGCGACCTTGTTCTTGACCACCTTGACGCGGGTGGTGTTGCCGACGACCTCGTCGCGGTTCTTGATCGCGCCGGTGCGGCGGATGTCGAGGCGGACCGAGGCGTAGAACTTCAGCGCATTGCCGCCGGTCGTCGTTTCGGGCGAGCCGTACATGACGCCGATCTTGTGCCGGATCTGGTTGATGAACAGGACGATGCAGTTCGACTTCGAGATGGAAGCGGTCAGCTTGCGCAGGGCCTGGCTCATCAGGCGGGCCTGCAGGCCGGGCAGGCTGTCGCCCATCTCGCCTTCGATTTCGGCGCGCGGCGTCAGGGCCGCGACCGAGTCGACCACCACGATGTCCACGGCGCCGGAGCGCACCAGGGTGTCCACGATCTCCAGCGCCTGTTCGCCCGTATCGGGCTGCGACACCAGCAGGTCGTCCAGGTTGACGCCCAGCTTCTGGGCGTAGCCGGGATCCAGCGCGTGTTCGGCGTCAACGAAGGCGGCGACGCCGCCGGCCTTCTGGATTTCGGCCACCGTGTGCAGGGCCAGGGTGGTCTTGCCCGAGGATTCAGGACCGAACACCTCGATCACCCGTCCACGCGGCAGGCCGCCGATGCCGAGCGCCATGTCCAGGCCCAGCGATCCAGTGGACACCGAGGGGATCACATCGGCGACCCCGCCCTTGCCCAGTTTCATTACAGAGCCCTTGCCGAAGGCGCGATCGATCTGCGCGATCGCCGCCTCCAGGGCCCGTTGCTTGTCGCCGTCTTCTTTACCCACGAGCTTCAATGCCGCCTGTGCCATTGGTTTCTTCTCCCTTGCCATGATTCCATCTGGGCTTCGGGAGAGACCCGCCGCGGACCCGCCCCCTCTGTGAGACGGACTATGTGCATGGTTTGTTCTGGTTCACAAGATGTTCTCATTTGAAGTCGAGAGAACAAATGGTGACTACGACCGATTTTGACGTTTCTGGCGCCGGTTCCAGAAGGGCTGGGCGTTGTGAAAACGCCGGCTGGCCTTGACGGCGGCGGCCAGAAGGGCGGCCTCGTCGCGCTCGCGCCGACCGATGACGCGGCCGGCGGCGAAGGCGAGCGCGGCGTCGTCCAGATGGGCTTCGCCGGGAATCCGGTCGCGGGCGACGGCCAGATCGTTCAGCGCGCCCAGGGTGTCCTGCATCCGCTCCAGCGCCGTCAGGTAGCGCGAGCGGCGACGACGGGCCGGAAACAGGTCGGCGAAAAACTCGGCGGCGTAGCGCAGGCGCTTGGCGCGGATGCGCAGGTGGTGGCGCGTGTCGGCGTCCTGATCGGCCAGACTCCGGGCGTGCTTTTCCACCTGATGGTGCAGGTGGTCGAGCGCCTCCGCGGCGAACCGCGCCACGGGGTCGTCGGGCAGGGGCGCCGTCTCGATCCAGGCGGTCGTTTCCAGCATCAGCAGGCCGTAGCGTGGCGACTGAAGCGCGCCAAGGGCGCGGTCGTAGGCCTGGCCGCGCGCGGTCAGCAGGCGTCGACCCAGCGGCGCCAGATCCGGCGAGGGGGCGTCCTGCACCGTCGGGTGGAAGACGTCGCGGATGAAGACGTCCAGATCGCGGGCGGCGTCGGTCTCGCCCGCCAGCCATTTCAGCTCGGTCTCGATGCGTTGGCGCTCAGGCTCGGCCAGCAGGGGCTTGAAGACGCCGATGGCGGCGCGCAGGCGGCGCAGGCCCACACGCAGCTGATGCACGGCCTCGGGACGGCGCACCACGCGGAGAAGTTCGGCGTTGGCCGAGACTTGGGCCAGGCAGGCCATGGCGATGGTGCGGAAGGCTTCGGCCGTCGTGGCGTCGGGCGACAGGGGCGTGGGGACGGCGCGGCGGGGGCTGCGGCTCGCGCCCTCGGCCAGGCGATAACCGCGCTGGGACTTGCTCTCGAACACCGGCACGATGGTCAGGTCGCGCGCCAGCCTTCGGGCCAGGGTGAAGAGGGTGGCGGCGTCGCCGCGCTTCAGCTCCAGCTCCAGTTCGTAGATGGGTTCGCGTCGGTCATCGCAGGATAGATCGCCCGCGTCGAAGGCGGCCTCGATCAGGGCGCCGTCCAGCTCGACCAGACGGATGCGGCGGACGACTGTCGTGGCGAAGCGAGGCGACAGGTCGCGACGGCGGCCTTTCAGCAGCTTGTGCGCGGGGGTGGCTTTCAGCGCGGCCATGTCCAGGGCTTCGGAGGCGA
>CAYWDO010000197.1:0-3401 GCA_964456995.1 uncultured Brevundimonas sp. | reverse complement strand
GAAGAGCGTTTCGTCATGCTGGCCGTCCCCTATCAGGTCATCGGCGGCCCGCGCTTCTTCGAGCGCGCCGAGATCCGCGACGCTCACGCCTATCTGCGTCTGATCCAGTCCGAGGACGACGATCTGGCCTTCGAGCGCATCGTCAACGTGCCCAAGCGCGGCATCGGCGAGACCAGCGTCCAGAAGATCCTGCACATCGCGCGCGAGAACGGCGTCTCGGCCATGCAGGCCGTCCGCCACCTGATCACGACGGATGAGCTTCAGGCCCGCACCCGCACGCCCCTGGCCAACTTCGTCCGCGACCTCGACCGCTGGCGCGATCTGGCGACCATGGGCACGCCCCACTGGCAGGTGACCGAAACCCTGCTGGACGAGAGCGGCTACACCGACATGCAGAAGGCCGACCGCACCAGCGGCCAGACGCGCCTCGACAACCTCAAGGAACTGACCCAGGCCATGCAGGCCTTCGACACCCTGCAAGCCTATCTGGAGCACGTCTCCCTGGTCATGGACCTGGATCGGGCCGCGCCCGAGTCCGAAAGCGGCGCGGTGCAGATCATGACCCTGCACGGCGCCAAGGGGCTGGAGTTCCCTCTGGTCTTCCTGCCCGGCTGGGAGGAAGGCGTCTTCCCCTCGCAGCGCAGCATCGACGAGAAAGGCTTGAAGGGCTTGGAGGAGGAACGCCGCCTCGCCTATGTCGGCGTCACCCGCGCCAAGCAGGACGCGCGCATCAGTTTCGCCGCCAACCGTCTGGTCTATGGCCGCTGGACCACGCAACTGCCCAGCCGCTTCGTCGACGAACTGCCCCTCGCCCACGTCGAGCCCCAGTCCGACACCGGCTACTATGGCGCCTCGACCGGCATGAAGGAGGCCAAGAGCCGCTGGGACGACGCCCCTTCGTTCGGCAGCGGCTATTCCAGCCCCGGCTGGAAGCGCGCCCAGAGCTTCACCTCCGGCCAGCCCGCGCGTTCCGCCTCCACGCCCGCCCGCAAGGCCATCATCGAGGGTGACGGCCGTCTGATCGCCACCGCCGACCCCAAGGCGGGCTCCGGCTGGTCGCGCGGCGAGCGCGTCTTCCACCAGAAATTCGGTTACGGCGCCGTCCGCGCGGTCGAGGGCAACAAGCTGATCGTCACCTTCGAAAAGGCCGGCGAAAAGAAGGTCATCGACAGCTTCGTCGAGAAGGTCGCCTAGGCTCTGTGGCCCGTCATCGTCAGATCGGTGGATATCGGGCGCCATCGGTCGCAAAGCTTGCTCCGGGGGGGCGTGCGGCCTACCTGTCCGGTCCCCGAATCATCGCAGACTGCGTAGATGGCTGACCTATTCTCCACGCTCGACGACGCTGAACCGACCTCGCCTGCGCCCGAGGTAAAAGCGCCCGCGCCCGTCGCGGCGGCGCCTCGTCCCGAGCCGACGCCTCCGGTCCAGGCCCCGGCCAGCGCAGCCCAGATGAAGGACGCCGCCACGGCCACCGCTGCGGCCAACGCCACCGGCTATTCCGCCTCCTCGATCGAGGTGCTGGAGGGGCTGGAGCCCGTCCGCAAACGCCCCGGCATGTATATCGGCGGCACCGACGAGCGCGCCCTGCACCACCTGTTCGCCGAAGTTCTCGACAACGCGATGGACGAGGCCGTGGCCCGCCACGCCAAGCTGATCACCGTCGATCTGGACGCCGACGGCTTCCTGTCGGTCCGCGACGACGGCCGCGGCATCCCGGTCGATCCCCACCCCAAGCACCCCGGCAAGTCGGCGCTGGAAGTCGTCATGACCGTGCTGCACTCGGGCGGCAAGTTCTCGGGCAAGGCCTATGAGACCTCGGGCGGCTTGCACGGCGTCGGCGTCTCGGTGGTCAACGCCCTGTCGGACCAGTTGGACGTCACCGTCTGGCGCGACGGCTTCGAATGGCGCCAGTCCTTCAGCCGCGGCCTGGTCCAGGCCCCCATCCAGCAGGTCGGCCCCTCCAAGAAGAAGGGCACGCGCATCCGCTTCCATCCGGATGAGCAGATCTTCGGCGTCGGAGCGGCCTTCAAGCCCGCCCGCCTCTACCGCATGGCCCGCGCCAAGGCCTATCTGTTCCGTGGCGTCGAGATCAAATGGACCTGCGCCCCGGAACGCATCACTGACGCCACCCCGGCCGAGGCCACCCTGCACTTCCCCGGCGGTCTGGCCGACGCCCTGGCCGAGCGCGTGGGCGAGCTGGAAACCGTCACCCCCGTCTTCGCCGGTCGCGCCGAGCGCAAGGGCGAGGCGGGCGCGCTGGAATGGGCCGTCACCTGGTCGCCCATCGGCTTCGGCGACGCCGACAGCTTCATCGGCTCCTACTGCAACACCGTCTCGACCCCCGACGGCGGCACGCACGAGGCGGGCTTCCGCTCCGCCCTGGTCAAGGGCCTGAAGTCCTATGGCGAGCTGATCAACGAGAAGCGCGCCGCCCAGATCACGGCTGAGGACGTCATCGCCAACGCCGGCGCCCTGATCTCGGTCTTCATCCGCAACCCGGAATTCCAGGGCCAGACCAAGGACCGCCTGTCCTCGCCCGAGGGCCAGCGCCTGACCGAACAACTGCTGCGCGACCCCTTCGACCACTGGTTGACCGAAAGCCCGAAGCAGGCCAACGCCCTGCTTGGCTTCGTCATCGACCGCGCCGAGGACCGCCTGCGCCGCCGCAAGGACAAGGAGGTCCAGCGCGCCGCCGCCACCCGCAAGCTGCGCCTGCCGGGCAAGCTGTCGGACTGCTCGCGTCAGTCGGCCCAGGGCACGGAACTGTTCATCGTCGAGGGCGACTCGGCCGGCGGCTCGGCCAAGCAGGCGCGCGACCGCACCACCCAGGCCATCCTGCCCCTGCGCGGCAAGATCCTGAACATCGCCTCGGCCACGGCGGACAAGCTGCGTCAGAACATCGAACTGTCGGACCTGGCCCTGGCCCTGGGCGTTCAGCCCGGCAACCGCTTCAACATCGAAGACCTGCGCTACGAGCGTATCGTCATCATGACCGACGCCGACGTGGACGGCGCGCACATCGCGGCCCTGCTGATCACCTTCTTCTATCGCGCCATGCCCGAGACGATCCGCCAGGGTCGCCTCTTCATGGCCCTGCCGCCCCTCTATCGGATTTCGGCCGGCCCCCTGTCGGAATACGCCCGCGACGACGCCCACCGTGACGAGCTGCTGGCCACCGTCTTCAAGGGCAAGAAGGTCGAGATCGGGCGCTTCAAGGGCCTGGGCGAGATGATGGCCTCCCAGCTGAAGGAGACCACCATGGACCCGAAAAAGCGGACCCTGGCGCGCGTGTCCCTGCCCGACAGCGAGGAAGAGATCGAGGACCTGGTCGAACGCCTGATGGGCCGCAAGGCCGAGGCCCGCTACCAGTTCATCCAGGAAAACGCCCGCTTCGCCGTGGC
>CAYWDO010000196.1:0-3417 GCA_964456995.1 uncultured Brevundimonas sp. | reverse complement strand
GGGTCGGCGTAGTCGGCGCCGTGGATGATGATGGCGCGTTCACGGGCGCGGCTGTTGGAGTATTCCAGCCCGTCCAGCAGGACGTTCGGCCCCTGCTGCGAACCCCAGTTGGCGCCCGCCGTGGCATAGGCGCCGATGGAGGACATATGGCTGTCCTGCTCGTTCGAGAAGCGCTGGGCGAACCCCGAATGCGCCGGGTCGGAGCCGCGACCGTGGCTGGTGCGATAGGCCGTGACCCAGCCGCCCTCCAGATCGACTTCGTAAAGGCGGTCCTCGCCCGAGAACTTCTGGAAATCGACCAGATACATCCGGTCGCGCTTGCTGATCTTGTGGCCGTGGGTGTCCAGCGCGGCCTGGGCGCGCTCCAGCAGGTCCTTGCGGACAATGCCGTGGGGATCAAGGGCGGGGCCTGTCGCCTTGGCCAAGGCTGAGCGTTGAGGCGTGACGGCGGAAACCGGGACGACAGGAAGGCTGGCAGGCGCAGCGCCGGCGAGCTGAACGGTAGAGGCGGCGGAAGAACATCCCGCCAACAGGGCTGAACCGCCCAAAATCAAGCCACGTCTTGAAAGCCGCATGCGACGCCCCTCGCACGATTAAACAACTGTATCGGCTTGTTTCACGAAGGCCCTTAACGAAGCAACCTGAGCCTTGGCGAATGCCGCCGACCGTCTAAGGTGTTCTCATATGTTCTGGGAGGGACTGATGAAGAAACTGGCTCTGATTGTGGCGACGGCCCTGTTGGCGACGACCGCAGCGCAGGCGCGACAAGCCCCTGCGGTCGCTGCGGTTTCCGCAGACCAGCCGACCACGTTCGTTCAAGTGGGGCGGCTTCTGGCCGATCCGGCCAGCGGCCGGGTTCTGCGAGATAAAACTCTCGTGATCAGAGGGAACCAGATCGTCGAAATCCGCGACGGCTTCGTCGGCGAGGGCGAGGTGGTCGATCTGCGGGGCGCCTTCGTCCTGCCCGGCCTGATCGACAGCCACGTCCACCTGACGGGCCAGCAGAGCCCAACCTCGCGCATGGACGAGGTGACCCAGTCTAACGCGGCCCAGGCCATGGTCGGCGCCCGCTACGCGCGCCGTACCCTGAACGCGGGCTTCACCACGGTCGCCGATCTTGGGGCCAGCAACGAGGCCATCTTCGCCCTGCGCGACGCCGTGCGGCGTGGCGACGTGCCGGGGCCGCGCATCATCGCCTCAGGCTCGGCCGTATCGGTCCACGGCGGCCACGGCGACGCCAACGGCTATCGCGAGGACATCCTGCATCTGATGTCGCCGGAAAGCGTCTGCTCGGGCGTCGAGGACTGCATGCGGGCTGTCCGCCTTCAGGTCCGCAGCGGCGCCGATATCATCAAGATCACCGCCACGGGCGGCGTCCTGTCCAACACCGCCGCCGGTCTGGCGCAGCAGTTCAGCGAGGATGAGCTAGCCGCCATCGTCGCCTCGGCCCACCGTATGGGGCGCCAGGTCACGGCCCACGCCCACGGCGTCGACGGCATCAACGCCTTCCTCAAGGCAGGCGGCGATTCCATCGAGCACGGCACCTATCTGGACGAGGAGTCCATGCGCCTGTTCAAGACGCACAACGCCTGGCTGGTCCCGACCCTGATGGCCGGCGACTATGTGGCGCGCGTCGCCGCCAGCCCGGACAACTTCTTCACCCCGGCCCAGACCGCCAAGGCGCTGGAAGCCGGTCCCAAGATGCTGGACATGGCGCGACGGGCGCACGCGGGCGGCGTCCGCATCGCCTTTGGCACCGACACCGGCGTCTCGGCACACGGCGACAATGCGGGTGAGTTCGCGCTTCTGGTCCGCGCCGGCCTGACCCCGCTCGAGGCCATCCAGTCCGCCACCGTCGGCGCCGCCGAGCACCTGAAGATCTCGAACGAGGCCGGACGTCTGGCTCCGAGCATGCCCGCCGACCTGATCGCGGTTTCGGGCGACCCGCTCAGCGACGTCACGGAGCTGGAACGCGTCCGTTTCGTGATGAAGGGCGGACAGGTTTTCCGCGCCGATTGAATCCTTCTCCCCTTGCGGGAGAAGGTGGCCCGCGTAGCGGGTCGGATGAGGGGTTTCTGGCGGTCAAATGAAGGGTGGCGTGGGCAGGCGCGGCGCGACCCCTCATCCGTCAGCCTTCGGCTGCCACCTTCTCCCGCAAGGGGAGAAGGGTTGAGCTCAGCAGTCGAACAAAACCTTCCTCGTCGGCGAGGGTCGCTTTGACCGGCCAGGACACGATCCGCTCGCGCCATGCGGGCGGCAATCGCACCCAGTCCTTTTCCGTGGTGACCAGACCGGCCTCGAACAGGGCCGCCCGATCCGTCAGCAGGGCGAAGTCGCGATCCGACAGCGCGGCGTGATCGGGGAAGGGCACGAACTCCTTCAGGTCGCAGCCGGCGGCGATCAGCGACCGTTCGACCTTCCACGGCTTGGCGATGCCGGCGAAGCCGACTTGCGGGCCGGGCGGCGGCGCGGCGGCAGGTTCCAGTCGAGCGATGAAGACGGGCAGGTCGCCGAAGATCGCGACCAGCTCCGGGTCGGCCTCGGGCAGGTCGGCGGGCAGCAGGATGATCACCGCGTCGGCGCGGGCTAGTCCCGCCTTCAGCGGCTCGCGCATCGGGCCAGAGGGAAAGACCGAGCCGTCGCCAAAGGGCCATTCGTCGCCGCGCGTCTCGCCGTCCACGACGATCAGGCTGAGGGTCTTGTTCAGCGTCGGGTTCTGATGGGCGTCGTCCAGCACCAGAGCCTCGGCTCCCGCAGCCACGGCGGCGCGCGCCCCGGCCACGCGGTCGCGCGCGATCCAGGCGGGGGCGTCGGCGGCCAGCATCAGCGGCTCGTCGCCCACCTCGGCGGCGGTGTGAAGGCTCAGGTCCACCTGAACCGGCCCCTCCAGCGTCCCGCCATAGCCGCGCGACAGGGCGGCGGCCTTGACCCCCTGGGCGTGCAGCAGACGCAGGACCTCGCGTGCAACCGGCGTCTTGCCCGAGCCGCCCACCGTCAGATTACCGATGGAGATGACCGGCGCGCCGGGATCGACCGGCGCGGCCTGGGCGATGCGGCGCGCGGTGACGCCAGCCCAGATCCACGAGGCGGGCTTGAGCAGCATCCGCGCCACCGGGGCATGGCGGCGGTCGCGGCTGTACCACCAGCGGGGCGTGTTCAGCTTCATCGACGGCCTCGCGAGGGGGCGGCGGGCAGGTGGGCCTGAAGCGCCAGCCACAGGCGGTCCAGCCCGGCGGCGGCCTCTGCGGCGGCGCGGCGGCCGCGTTCGCCCATGTCGCGGGCGGCGTTGGCGTCGGCCAGCAGGGGTCCGACGACGCCGGGCAGTTCGGACGGCGACAACACCGAGATCAGCCCCCCGGATGACTTCAGCATCCGCGTCACGGCGGCCCAGTTGCTGGCGTCGGGGCCGGTGACGAC
>CAYWDO010000195.1:0-3433 GCA_964456995.1 uncultured Brevundimonas sp. | reverse complement strand
TCGATATCCAGGGCGGTGAACAGGCGGCGCGCGGCGGTCAGGCCTTCGCTGAGGACCGTGGTCAGGTTGGTCACCTGACGCAGGGCCTGACCGGCCAGCAGCAGCATGCCGATAAATGAGGCGAAGGCGCCGACCGTCATCTGGCCCTGGCTGGCGCTCCACCCGGCATAGGCCATGACGGCGGCGACCACGCCATAGGCGACGATATCGCTGGCCGGGCCGGCGAAGGCGCGGCTGTCGGAGCCCTTGATGATATGGCGTTGCCGCCGCGCGATGACCTCGCCGACGCGGGCTTCCTCGGCCGCCTCGCGGTTCTCGATCTTGATGACGCGGACGCCGTCCAGGTTCTCCATCAGGGCGCTGGACAGGGCCTCGGTCTCGACCATGGCCCCGCGCGCGGCCTTGCGCGACTTCTTGCCGAAGCGGCGGATGATCCAGCTGACCACCGGCACGCCGAGCAGGACGATCAGCGTCAGCGGCAGGTCGATGAAGCCCATGGCGATGATGACGCCCAGCAGCATCAGGGCGTTCTGGGTGTAGTTGACCACGCCCGAGGTGAAGGCCTCGCGCACCAGGTTGGCGTCGAACAGCACGGACGAGACGAAGCTGCCCGAATGCTGACCCCTCAGGCGCGACAGGTCGGCCCGGATCATGCCTGAGAACAACTGCTTCTGGATGTCGCCGACGATGCCGTGGCCCAGCCGGTTCACCAGGGCCGCCTGCGCCGCCATGGCCAGCGAGCGCACCAACGCCACCATGATGATGAACAGCGGAATCAGGATCAGCACCTTTTCCGACGGGATGGTGACCAGGCCCCAGATGCTCACCGGCCCCTGGTGTTTCGTGAACAGCAGGTCGATCGCCGGCTCCAAGAACTTGAGCAGCAGCGCCGTCAGTCCCCCCGAAACCGCCGCAAAGAACATGGAGGCGAAGAAGGCGCGTTTGTGCCGGGACAGGTAGTCGCGCCAGATCCGGCCCAGAAGCGGCCGCAACGGTTCGCGGGTGTCGGATGCGGGCGCGGGAACGGTCATGGGCTCTCGGTCGAACGGGACGGGCGTCAAGTCAAGCCGCCGCCGTCAAGCTGAGGGTGACGCGGTGCGGTTTCGTCGCTATCTGCGGCCTATGGCGCGCTATGATCTGACAACGCGGATGGGCCGGTTCAAGGCGCACTGGTCCTATTTCTGGGCCGATCACGCCTTCCTGCGGACGGCCTTCACTAACGCCCACTGGTTGGGGCCGGACCTGGTGCGCACCAATCAGCCGTCGCCGGGGCAACTGGCCTGGTGGCAGAGGCGCGGCATCAAGACCGTCATCAATCTGCGCGGGCAGCGCGACGAGGCCTACTACTGGCTGGAGAAGGATGCGTGCGAGCGTCTGGGCCTGACCCTGATCGACGCCCCGCTGGATTCGCGCGATCCGCCGGGCCGCGACCGCATCGACCGGGCGCGTGAGCTGTTCCGCACTATCGAATATCCGGCCCTGATCCACTGCAAGTCTGGCGCGGACCGGGCCGGGATGATGGCGGTGCTCTATCGCCACTTCCATCTGGGCGAGCCGATCTCGGCGGCCATGACCGAACTGGGCAAGCGCACCCTGCACAGCCGCGAGGGGCTGACCGGGGTGCTGGACTATGTGCTGGAGAAGTACGTCAACGAGGTCGCGCCGACCGGCGTCAGCTTCGAGGACTGGATCGCCAGCGACGCCTATGACCCCAAGGCGATCCGGGCTGAGTTCAAGGCCGGCTGGTGGGGCAAGCTGGTCGTCGATCGCCTGCTGAAGCGGGAGTAGTCAGCCCCAAGGGCCGGTCTTGGGGCCATGCTGCGCGGTCTCGGCGTCACGGCGTGCCTTGCGGTCGGCTTCCCATTGGCGGAACCAGCGGGCGTAGTTTCGCTCCCTGCCCAGAACGATCAGCCAGAGGGCCAGCACGCTGACGAGTGAGATGATTCCGAACAGCTGTTGTCCGTCGAGGGTCTGGCCGAACAGGGTCACGGTCTTGGCTCCGATTTATGCGGCGGTTGATGCGCGGATTCCGCAGGCGTGATCGGATCGTTCCAAGCGGTGTCCTGATCCTCGTCGGGGCGGGGCGTGGGCGCGGGGCCTTTGCGCACGACCCAGACGACGGCGGCCACGGCCAGGATCACCAGCAGGGCGACAATCAGGGTGGGCATCATGGCAGGCACCTCTTCAAAAAACGCCACAGGCGGCTGACGAGAAAGCGCGCCAGCCGCTTGTGCGGTTCCGAAAACGGCGCGTCAGGCCCGCCTGAAGCCTTAGGCGTCGCTGCGCGGGTCGATCAGCTTGTGCGCGTGCAGGATGAAGTAGCGCATGTGGGCGTTGTCGACGGTGGCTTGGGCGCGGGCCTTCCAGGCCTGCTTGGCTTCGTCATAGCTGCCGAAGGCGCCGACGAACTCGACCTCTTTCAGGTCGCGGAAGACGGGCTCGGCGGGGTGGCGCATCTCGCCGCCGATGACGAGGTGAAGGAGTTGAGGATCGTGGGCGTCGGCCATGGAGAGGGGGGTCCATTGCGAAAGGGAAGGTCAGATCGCCAGCGGGATAGGCGCTGTGCGCCTCACGATCAACGGGTGAAGGGCCGGCGCGGCGCAGATCAGGCTCGTTTGTCGCGGATCGGGGCGATTAAACCGCCACGGACGCCCCATATGGTCGCTGACCCTGGCCCCGGCCTCCTCGGCGATCAGGGCGCCGGCGCAGACGTCCCAGTCCCACTTCGGGCTGATGGCGATGGCCGCGTCAAAGGCTCCGGCGGCGACCAGGGCCATGCGGTAGGCCAGGGCGTTGCGCTTGGTGAAGCGCATCTCCGGCCAGGGCTCGGCCCATTCGCGCGCCTCCATCAGCCGCGCGTCGGCCAGAAGCTCGGCGTCTTCCAGGGTGTCGGTGTCCGAGGCGCTGATGGCGCGGCCCTGCAACCGCGCGCCGCCGCCCAGCGTGGCCTCGAACATCTCGCCCAGCATGGGGGCGTGGATGACGGCGGCGACGGGGCGACCGTCCTCGACCACGGCGATGGGCACGCACCACCACGGCTTGTTCTTCATATAGGCGACCGTGCCGTCGATCGGATCGACGACGAAGATGCGCTTTTTCGACAGACGCTCGGCGTTGTCCGCCGTCTCCTCGGACAGCCAACCATAGTCGGGCCGGGCGCCCAGAAGCGTGTCTTTCAGCAGCTGATCCACCGCCAGATCGGCGCTGGTGACGGGCGAGCCGCCCTCCTTGGACCAGACCTTCAGCCCCGCCTCGCGATGCTCGAGCGCCAGCCGACCGGCGGCCAGGGCCGCGTCACGGATCAGTTCGAGGTCGGAAGCGAGATCGGTCATTTTCCGGCGATGGCCACCGCGTCGAACATCAGGGAGGGGCTGTTGAAGGACCCCCGGAACTCCAGATCCGATCCGCGCACCAGTCGGGCGTAGAGGTCGAT
>CAYWDO010000194.1:0-3497 GCA_964456995.1 uncultured Brevundimonas sp. | reverse complement strand
TTCCGTCGCCAGCATCCGATTGATCGATATGTCGCGGATTTCGCCTGCGATCGTTTGCGGCTGGTGATCGAGATCGACGGCGGTGTCCGTGATCGGGATGAGGTCGTGACCCGCGATCAACTGAGACAGTCCCATCTGGAAGCCCTCGGCTGGACGTTCTGCGCTTCTCCAACGCCGGGGCCTTGAGCGAACCCGAAGCCATCACCGCCGCCATTCGTGCACACGCCCGCTTGATCGCGCTCTGACCACGGCTTACGCCGACAGATACCTTCGCCCCTCATCCGGCCCTGCGGGCCACCTTCTCCCACAAGGAGAAGGAAGACCTGGAGTTGCAGCCATGACCTTCCGCACCCTCGACGACGCCGCTGACCTGTCCGGCCAGACCGCTCTGGTCCGTGTGGACTTCAACGTGCCGATGGAGGACGGCAAGGTCAGCGACGACACCCGTCTGAAGGCCGCCCTGCCGACCATCCACCGCCTGCGCGAGGCGGGCGCCAAGGTCGTCCTGCTGGCCCACTTCGACCGGCCCAAGGGCGAGCGCGTCCCGGCCATGAGCCTGCGCCCCGTGGTCGAGCCGCTGGAGCTGCTGCTGCACGGCCCCGTCCGTTTCGCCGACGACTGCGTGGGCGATGAGGCCAAGGCCGCCGTGGCCGACCTGGACGCCGGCGGCGTGCTGCTGCTGGAGAACGTCCGCTTCCACAAGGGCGAGGAAAAGAACGACCCGGCCTTCGCCGC
The DNA here is from genome assembly GCA_964456995.1 of uncultured Brevundimonas sp. Lineage (GTDB taxonomy): Bacteria > Pseudomonadota > Alphaproteobacteria > Caulobacterales > Caulobacteraceae > Brevundimonas. Next base: position 2,762 of record CAYWDO010000194.1, on the reverse strand, counting down.
CCAGCTGGCGGAACTCGGCGACCTCTACGTCAACGACGCCTTCTCGGCCGCCCACCGCGCCCACGCCTCGACCGAGGGCCTGGCCCGCCTGCTGCCCGCCTACGCCGGTTGCGCCATGGCGCGCGAGCTGTCGGCCCTGGACGCCGCGCTCGGCAATCCGCAGAAGCCGGTCATCGGCATCGTCGGCGGCGCCAAGGTTTCGACCAAGCTGGACCTGCTGAAGAACCTGGTCGCCAAGCTGGACTATCTGGCCATCGGCGGCGGCATGGCCAACACCTTCCTGCACGCCCAAGGCGTCGATGTCGGCGGGTCGCTGTGCGAAAAGGACCTTGCCGAAACCGCGCTCGAGATCATCGAGGAAGCCCGTCAGAAGGGCTGCGAACTGCTGCTGCCGGTCGACGTCGTCGTGGCCAAGACGGTCAAGCCCGGTGTCGAATCCGGCGTCCGTGCTCTGGACCGCATCGCCGCCGACGACCTGATCCTGGACGCCGGTCCTGAAACCGTCGCCCGTCTGGCCCGCGCCATGGACCTGTCCAAGACCCTGATCTGGAACGGCCCGCTGGGCGTGTTCGAGGTCCCGCCCTTCGACAAGGCCACCGTGGCCGCCGCCAAGCACGCCGCCGAACTGGCCCATGCCGGCAAGTTGGTCGCCGTGGCCGGCGGCGGCGACACCGTCGCGGCCCTGAACCACGCCGGCACGGCCGACGACATGACCTTCGTCTCCACCGCCGGCGGCGCCTTCCTGGAGTGGATGGAAGGCAAGGTCCTGCCGGGCGTCGAGGCCCTGCGCGTCTGACTTTCCTTCTCCCCTTGTGGGAGAAGGTGGCGGCCGAAGGCTGACGGATGAGGGGTTGCGCGACATCGACCGTCTCGCAGCCCCTTTTCGCGTTGAGAGACCCCTCATCCGGCCCTGACGGGCCACCTTCTCCCGCAAGGGGAGAAGGATACTCACCTGTAACCCGGCGTGACTTCCCCGCCCCGTCAGGCTAAAGCCTCAGCAAAATAATACCGGCTCAGGAGATACCCATGGCGCGCATCACGCTGCGACAGTTGCTCGATCACGCGGCGGAACACGACTACGGCCTGCCCGCTTACAACATCAACAACATGGAGCAGGGTCTGGCGATCATGGAGGCGGCCCACGAGGTCAACGCCCCGGTCATCATCCAGGCCTCGCGCGGCGCCCGCAACTACGCCAACGACATCATCCTGGCCAAGCTGATCGACGGCCTGGCCGAGCTCTATCCGCACATCCCGGTCTGCATGCATCAGGATCACGGCAACGGCCCGGCCACCTGCGCCACCGCCATCCAGTACGGCTTCACCTCGGTGATGATGGACGGCTCGCTGGAAGAAGACGCCAAGACCCCCGCCTCCTACGAATACAATGTCGACGTCACCCGTCGCGTCACCGAAATGGCCCACAGCTGCGGCGTCTCTGTCGAGGGCGAACTGGGCGTGCTGGGTTCGCTGGAAACCGGCATGGGCGAGGCCGAAGACGGCCACGGCTTCGAGGGCAAGCTGGACCACTCGCAACTGCTGACCGACCCGGATCAGGCCGTCGACTTCGTCAAGGCCACCAAGGTCGATGCTCTGGCGATTGCGATGGGCACCTCGCACGGCGCCTACAAGTTCACGCGCCAGCCGGACGGCGACGTCCTGGCCATGAACGTGATCGAGGAAATCCACCGCCGCCTGCCCAACACCCACCTGGTGATGCACGGCTCGTCCTCGGTGCCGCAGGACCTGCAGGACATCATCAACGCCTACGGCGGCCAGATGCCCCAGACCTGGGGCGTGCCGGTCGAGGAGATCCAGCGCGGCATCAAGCATGGCGTGCGCAAGATCAACATCGACACCGACAACCGCATGGCCATCACCGGCGCCATCCGCAAGGTCCTGGCCGAGAAGCCCAGCGAGTTCGATCCGCGCGCCTATCTGAAGCCCGCCAAGGAAGCCATGAAGAAGCTGTGCATGGAGCGCTACCAGCAGTTCGGCTGCGAGGGTCAGGCGTCCAGGATCAAGCCCCTGTCCACCGCCCAGATGGCCAAGCTCTACGCCGCCGGCGACCTGGACCCCCGCATCGGCTGATCGGCAGATCGCCGGTCGCTCTTAATCCTCCCCCGCTTGCGGGGGAGGGGGACCACGTAGTGGTGGAGGGGGCGGCCACAGCCGCAAGGTTCGACTGGACGAGGCGGCGCCTGACCTCGCCCCTTCCACCATGCTTCGCATGGTCCCCCTCCCCCGTTCCGCTACGCTGCTCGGGGGAGGATCAGGCGCGCATGATCACCACACCCCGTAGCGCCCGCCGATCGCGCCGATCACCGCCCGCGCCTCGATCTCGGCATAGCGCAGCTCTTCCTCTGCCTGCCGGGCATCCCGGCGCGCGTCCTGAAGCTCGCCGCGCACCTCGCGGATACGGTCGCGGATGCGCTGGCGCTGCTCGTCCGTCAGCCCCTCCTGCCGCAGTTCCCGCTGCTTGGCGTCCAGCTTGTCCTCGCGGTCGCCGATGCGGCTGATGGCCGAGTTCAGCGCGCTCTCGGCGGAAGACACCGCCTGCTCGACCTCATAGATCCGCCGTCCATCTTCATAGGCCGGCAGAAAATCACGCTCCTCGGCCGGCGTGCAGACCCCGCCATAGCTATTGCCCTGCCGCCCCTGCCGGAATCCGCTTTCCCAGGTGCAGTAGGTCCGCAGCCCGTCCTCCCGCGCCGACAGATAGGCGCTGGGATTGGGCGCCGCCCCATACTTGGCGCAGGCCT
>CAYWDO010000193.1:0-3573 GCA_964456995.1 uncultured Brevundimonas sp. | reverse complement strand
GCCAGGATGTCCTGCAGCGTATTGTTCAGCGCGTGGCCGATGTGCAGAGAGCCCGTCACGTTCGGCGGCGGGATAACGATCGAATAGGCGTCGGCCGCGCCATCCGTGGCCTTGGCGGCGCGCGGCGCGAACAGGCCGCTCTCTTCCCACTGGGCATAGAGGCGCGGTTCGGCGGCCTGGGGTTCGAAAGTCTTCTCAAGCATTGGAATGTCGTTTCTTCAAAGCAAAAGGGCGGCCCCGCCGGAGCCGCCCTCAGTGACTTAGTGTCTGGTGAAGCGAAGGGCTAGCCGGCGTTGCGGGCGATGCGTTCTACTTCCTTGCGTACCTGGGCCTCGACGATGCCGGGCAGGTTGGCGTCCAGCCAGTCCTTCAACATCGGTCGCAGCATGTTCTGGACCATGGCCTCGACGGTATTGCCGCTGACGAAGGGCAGGTCCTGCGGCGCGGATGCGGCGGGCGCTTCCGGCTTCTGGAAGGTTGCAGCCAGTCCGGCGAAGGCCGAGGCGGCGCTGGCGGCAGCGCTTTCGCCGACCAGGGAATCATAATCAGGCGCGGCGAACGGCTCAGGCGCTGGCGTCGGCTCAGCCGCCGGGAACGGCGCCACGTCGGCGACATCCAGATCGCCGATCGATTCAGCGGCGGGCGCTTCATAACGCTCGGTCAGTTCCAGCACCTCGTCGTCCACGGGCGCGGGCGCTTCAGCCGCGATCTCGACCACGGGTTCCGGCGCGGTTTCGACTACCGGCTCCGGCGCGGCGGCAGCGGTTTCCGCCGGGGCGTCGTCTTCAGAGATGATCCGGCGAATCGACGCCAGAATCTCTTCCATCGTCGGTTCTTGGGCGGTCTGGTCGGTCATGGCAGAACCTTGGGCGAGCGGGGCTTAACCTTGGAGACCGCCGACAGGCGCCGAATGGCGCACGACGATCAGAGGTTGGACAAGCAGAGTCGCCCTACCCCTGCCCTGTCGTCGCACCAACGCCCGCCGGAATCAACGAACGTTTTTCGTTCGTCCGGCTAATCCCGCCCTAGTTGCGAGGGGCGGTGCGGACGATTTCGCCTTTCAGCTGGGTGTCGATCGGCGCGTCCTCGACGTCGGTCGCCGGCGTGATCACGGGCGAAGCGACGCGGTCCAGGGTCTCGATCACGCCGTCCCAAGGCAGGGCGCCGCGGTTACGCACCGCGTTATAGTTGCCCTCTGCGTCATAGGCCTCGATCGTCGGGTCCAGGTTGGGTCCGCCCAGACGCCCCATGGCGGCCAGAAGCTGAGCCTGGGCCACGTACTGATTGCGATTGGCGCTGGCCAGGGTCACCTGGGCCGAGCGCAGCTCCAACTCCTGGTTCAGCACATCCAGGGTGGTGCGCAGGCCGACCTGAGCCTCCTGACGCACGCCTTCGGCGGCGACCGAAGCCGCGCGGACGGCCTGCTCGCCAGCTTGCAGCGTGGATTTCGCGGCGACAGTCTGGGCATAGGCCGAGCTGACGCTCTGCAGCACGCCGCGACGTTCGCCCTCGACGCTGATCTGGGCCGCATTGGCGCGTTCCAGCGCCTGGGCCACCCGCGAGCGGTTCAGCCCGCCGGTGAACAACGGCACCGACACCGTGGCCCCGGCGGTGAAGCTGGTGCGGTCGGTCAGGTCAAAGCCCGACAGGTCGTTCGACGTCCCGCCGTATGAGGCCTGCAACCGCGCCGACGGCAGGTACTCGGCCCGCGCCGCCGCCACGTTGGCCTCGGCCGCTTGCAGAGCATAGGCCGCAGCCCGCACGCCGGGGTTCTCGACCAGGGCGACGTCCAGAGCCGCATCGAAATCAGTCGGCAGGCCCGGCAGCACCGGCAAGGCTTCCATATTGGCGGGCGCCTGGCCGACGACGGCGGCATAGGCCGCGCGCGACACCGACAACTGAGCCTGAGCGTTGGCCAGATCGGCGTCCGATTGCGCCAATCGCGCTTCGGACTGGGCCACGTCGGTGCGGGTGATCTCTCCGACTTCGAAGCGGGCGTTTGATTCGTCGAGCTGACGACGCAGGACGGTGATGTTCTCCTGACGGATGCGCAGGATCTCCATGTCACGCACCACGTCGGCATAGGCCTGAACGACCGAGGCCATCACCTGCTGCTCGATGTCGCGCAGGTTTTCGCGGCCGGCGCGGACATTGGCTTCTGCGGCGTCAATGCCGCGTGCGGTGCGGCCGGCGGTCCAGATATTCTGCGACAGGCTGATGCTGGCGGTGGCGCCGTCGCTTTCCGTCGTGCCGCCAGACGTCCCGCCGGGCAGCACGCCAATGGCGTCCGGCACGTTGTCGCCGTCGGTGTCGATCGGGATCGATTGGCCCGCCGTCGTTACGCGATCGGTCCGGCTGCGGGTGTAATCAACGCCTGCCGACGCGCTGATGGTCGGCCGCAGGCCCGCGCGCGCCTGAACGATGGTCTCGTCCAGCGCGCGCTGGTTGGCGCGTTGAGCCAGAAGCGTCGGGTTGGTGCGATAGGCCAGGCCGATGGCGTCCTGCAGGGTTTCCGCCCCGGCAGGAGCCGCGCCGGCTCCCATGGCGAGAGCGATCAAACCAACCGAAGCGAGCGCGCGCGAGCGTTTCAACATGAACCTGTTCCTGCCTGACGCCGCCGACGGCGCGTCTGTAGTGCCTTGAACGGCGTAGTTGGAGGCAAGCCTCGCCTTACGCCAGTTAAGTTTTTTTCACGCAGCGGACGACGAAGTCCGTCGCCTGCCCGCAAGCTCAGAGCGCGAAGGCCGGCTCCGGGATCAGTTCACCCAGAACGGGCGGCATGGCGTCAAACAGTTCGCGACGCGAAACCCCGTCACGACCGCGCACATAGAGCACCGCCTTGCCCACTGCACCGGAGCGTTCGACCACGGCCAGACGACCACCCGGACGCAGGGCCGCGATCCATGATTCGGGACGCACCGGCACAGCTGCCTCGCTGACGATCAGGTCATAACCCTCGCCCTGCGGCTCGCTCAGCGGCGCCACGACTGTCGAAACGCCTTCGTCGGCCAGGGCCGCGCCCGTGACCTCGAACACCGCAGCGTCCGAATCCTGCGCCGTCACCGTCAGCCCCATGCGCGCCAGCACGGCGGCGGCGTAAGGACCGGCCAGGACCAGGGCCTTTTCACCGGCCCGGGCGTCCAGCGCCTGCATCAGCTTGCCCAGGTCGCGCGGCAGCATCAGGCGACGATCGCCCGCGACCTCCGGCTCAATATCGGCATAGGCGGAGAAGGCGCGGTCGGCGGCGCAGAATCGCTCGCGCTCGACGGCGCCGAAAGCGGCCTGCAGGTCACGGTCCGTGACGTCGTTCACACGGACTTGCGAGTCCAGCATGACCTTGCGCGCAGCGGCGAAATCCATCTTCCGTGGTCCTTAAGTTCAGCAAAGCGAAGAAATCTGCGGCGCTTATAGGTCCGCGCGTTGCAGCCGACAATGCGATCTGATAGCTGACGCCCCTCGCGATGGTTCGAGCCTCTGATTTGAGACTCAAAACGGCCTGATGGCGGAGTGGTGACGCAGAGGACTGCAAATCCTTGCACCCGGGTTCGATTCCCGGTCAGGCCTCCATCGCGA
>CAYWDO010000192.1:0-3637 GCA_964456995.1 uncultured Brevundimonas sp. | reverse complement strand
GGCGCTGACCGTCGAGTTTTGAGCGGTCCCGGCTCTCCGCTTCGCTGCGGCCGGGATGACGGTGAGGGGTGTCCCTTCCCCTTCACGGTTTTATGAGCGGCGTCTACGGATCAAGGGGCTAGGATCGCCAGATGACAGCACAGGGTTCCATCAGGTTCGGGATGATCGCGGCCACGCTCGCAGGCGTCGGCCTGATGACCGGCGCTGCATCATCGCCGCCGCGCGAACGCGACGTCTCGGTCCAGCCGGTGGTGGTCGAGCTGTTCACGGCCCAGGGCTGCTCCGGCTGTCCCGACGCCAATCGCACGCTGGAGGCGGTGGCGGACGAGCCGGGGGTCATCGCCCTGACCTATGGCGTCGGCTACTGGGACTACCTCGGCTGGTCCGACACCTTCGCCAAGCCTGAGTTCACGGCGCGCCAGCAGGCCTATCGCCAGGCGTTGAAACTGAGAAACGTCTCGACGCCCCAAGTCGTGGTGGACGGGCGCCGTCATCTGTCGGGCGCCCGGCCGCCAGAGCTTCAGGCCGCCATCGACGCCGAGGCCGCCGCCCGTCTCTGGCCTCCCGAGATCGAGTTCCGCGAGACCGGCGACCGGGTCGGGGTCGGCTCGGGCCGTCCGCCTGTCGGCGGGGCCGAGGTCATGGCCGTCATCTATCAACCGGGCCTGCAGACGGTCGAGGTCAGGCAGGGCGACAACCGTGGCCAGGCCGTGCGCCACGTCAATGTGGTGCGGGAAGTGAAGCGTCTCGGCGACTGGACGGGCCGCCCTGTCCTGTTCGTCCTTCCGGCCGATTCCGCCTCTGAAGACAATGTCGTAGTCTTGGTTCAGGCCAAGACGGACCGGCGCATCCTGTCCGCCGCCCGCCGCGCGGAACCGGCGCGCGATTGAACCGCTGACGGAAAGGGTCTAAAGGCCCGCCGCTCTTGATGGGTGCGCCCTTCGCGCGACCCGGAGGTTATGCATGGCTGGGGATACGCCCCGCGGCGACGTGAACGCGTCCGCCGCAAACGCTTCCGAACAACCGAACGCCCAGACTCCGTCTCCTCAAGGACACGGCAAGGCGACGCATCGCGCCCTGATTCTGGGCGCCATCGGCGTGGTCTTCGGCGACATCGGCACCAGCCCCATCTACGCCCTGCGCGAGGCCATCGGCCACGCCCAGAAGGGCGTCGGCGGCGAACTGGCCATCATCGGCGTGGTCTCTCTGGCCTTCTGGGCCCTGATGATCGTGGTGACGTTCAAATACGTCATGTTCCTGATGCGCGCCGACAACAAAGGCGAAGGCGGCACCCTGTCGCTGATGGCCCTGGCCCAGCACGCGGTCGGCCGACGCAGCGCCTGGCTGTTCATTCTCGGCGTCTGCGGCGCGGCGCTATTCTACGCCGACGGCGTCATCACCCCGGCCATTTCCGTGCTGTCGGCGGTCGAAGGTCTGAAGGACGCGCCCGGCCTGAACGGCGAGCTGGACCCCTTCATCCTGCCCATCTCGGCGGGCATCCTGATCGCCCTGTTCCTGGTCCAGTCGCGCGGAACCGCCGGTCTGGCCAAGCTGTTCGGGCCCATCACCGCCGTCTGGTTCCTCAGCCTGGGCGTGCTGGGCCTGACGCATATCTTTGACGACATCTCGATCTTGCGGGCCCTGTCGCCGCTTTATGGGATCGAACTGCTGCTCAAGGACGGCTTCCTCGGCTTCGTCATCCTGGGCAGCGTCTTCCTGGCCGTCACGGGGGCCGAGGCCCTCTATGCGGACATGGGCCATTTCGGCAAGGCGCCAATCCGTCAGGGTTGGCTGTTCGTGGTCCTGCCCTGTCTGACGCTGAACTATCTGGGTCAGGGCGCCTTCCTGCTGGCCAACCCCGGGGCGGCTGACAATCCGTTCTGGAACATGGTGCCGCAGATGATCTACTGGCCCATGCTGATCCTGGCCACGGCGGCCACGGTCATCGCCAGCCAGGCGGTCATCACCGGCGCCTTTTCGGTGACGCAACAGGCGGTCCAACTGGGCCTCCTGCCGCGCATCGACATCCGCAACACCTCCGAGACTCTCGCCGGCCAGATCTATGTCCCGGCGGTCAACAGCCTGCTGATGATCGGCGTCCTCTTCCTGCTGCTGACCTTCCAGTCGTCGCACAATCTGACGGCCGCCTATGGGGTGGCGGTCACCGGCACCATGCTGGTCAACACCCTGATGTCCTTCTCGGTGGTGACCAAGAAGTGGAAGTGGCCGATGTGGGCGGTGCTGGGCACGCTGATCCCGTTCGGGATCATCGATGCGGTCTTCCTGACTTCCAACCTGCTCAAGATCCCGGACGGCGCCTGGATGCCGCTGGTTCTGGGCGGCGGCCTGGTGCTGATCATGTGGACCTGGGTGCGCGGCACCCAGATCCTGACCGAGAAGACCCGCAAGGACAGCCTGCCGCTCAGCGACCTGATCGAGATGCTGAAGGCCCGTCCGCCGCACCGGGCGCCCGGCACGGCCATCTTCCTGACCTCCGACCCCGAGGTCGCGCCGGTCGCCCTGATGCACAATCTCAAGCACAACAAGGTGCTGCACGAGAAGAACGTCATCCTGACCGTCCACACCGCCGACCGCCCGCGCGTGTCCGACAGCCAGCGGGTGACGATGGAGCCGATCAGCGACGACTTCAAACGGCTGACCATCACCTACGGCTTCATGGAGACGCCGAACGTGCCCCGCGCGCTCGGTCTGTGCCGCAAGCAGGGTCTGAAGTTCGACATCATGTCGACCAGCTTCTTCCTGGGCCGCCGTTCCGTGATCGCCTCGGCGCGTCAGGGCATGCCGCTGTGGCAGGACAAGCTGTTCATCTTCCTGATGCGCAACGCCGCCAATCCGACCGACTTCTTCCATATTCCTCCCGGCCGTGTGGTCGAGCTGGGCACGCAGGTATCCGTATGAGTGGTGGCACGCCCAAGGGCAAAAGTTCGGCCGCACGCGGCCGCCGCATGGCTGAAAAGACGCGTCCGCGTCGCGAGGCCCAGCCCCAGATCGTCACCGATGATCCCCACGCCGACATCGGCGTCGAGGCTCGCCTGGTCGCCGGCATCCTGCTGAACGCTGCGCTGGAGAAGCGCACGGGTCTGGACGAGGCCCTGTCCCAGTCGCCGGCCAAGGACCTGGACAGTCCCGACCGCGCCTTCGCCCGCGCCACGGCCATGGCCGCCCTGCGTCGTCTGGGCGAGATCGACCAGATTCTGGACCGCCGTCTGCAAAAGGCGCCGCCGGCGCCGGTGCGCACCATCATGCGCATCGCCCTGGCCCAGACCCTGGTGCTGGGCACGCCCGCCTTCGCCGCCGTCTCGACCGCCGTGAAACTGGCCGAGCGCGACGCCAAGACCCGCCCCTACAAGAACCTGGTCAACGCTGTGCTGCGCGGCGTCGACCGTGACGGTCCCGGCCTGACCACGGCCGAATCCAACCTGCCCGACTGGCTGGCCGCCCGCTGGAAGGCCACCTATGGCGAGGCCAATCTGATCGGTCTGGCCCTGGCCACCCGCGACGAGCCCGCCACCGACCTCAGCGCCAAGCCCGGCGTCGATCTGGAGGTCCTGGCCCAGGACGTCGAGGGCGAGGTCCTGCCCGGCGGCACGGTCCGCACCGGCAAGCGCGGCGACGT
>CAYWDO010000191.1:0-3664 GCA_964456995.1 uncultured Brevundimonas sp. | reverse complement strand
CGCTACGAGGCCGCCTATCTGGCCGACATGGGCCTGCTGAACGTCAGCCCGCCCGACATCGCCCCGCACGTCACCGACTACATCGACGCCATCACGGTCCAGATCCAGGCCATAATCGACGCCGGCAACGCCTACGCCGCCGAGGGCCACGTCCTGTTCGACGTCTCCTCCTATCCGTCCTACGGCGCGCTGTCGGGCCGCAATCTGGACGACATGATCGCCGGCGCCCGCGTCGAGGTCGCGCCCTACAAGAAGAACCCCCACGACTTCGTCCTGTGGAAGCCGTCCAAGGCGGACGAGCCGTCCTGGCCGAGCCCGTGGGGGCAGGGGCGTCCCGGCTGGCATATCGAATGCTCGGCCATGATCGAACAGACCCTGGGTCTGCCCATCGACATCCACGGCGGCGGCATCGACCTGGTCTTCCCGCATCATGAGAACGAGATCGCGCAAGGCGTCTGTGCCCACGGCCACGCCCATAGCGATCAGGCGCACGACGAATACGCCCGCTACTGGATGCACAACGGCTTCCTGACTGTGGACGCCGAGAAGATGTCCAAGTCGGTCGGCAACGTCCTGCTGCTGCACGATCTGGTGCAGAACATGCCGGGCGAGGTCGTGCGCTGGGCCCTGCTGAGCGCCCACTACCGCCAGCCTCTGGACTGGAACCAGAGCCTGCTGGATCAGTCGCGCAAGAACCTGGATCGCCTGTACGGCGTCCTGCGTGACGCCGACGCCGCTCTGGCCGATTTCGACGAGGCCGTGCTGGACGAGGCGGAGATGGAACTGGCCGAGAACGCCATGGAGCCGGTGCTGGACGCGCTTGAAGACGACCTCAACACGCCAGGGGCCATCGCCCAGTTGTTCGCCCTGGGCAACGCCCTGCGCGACCTGCTGAACGATGCAGAGGCCGACATCAACGACGTGGCTATGGCCCGCTGGAGCCTGACCGAAGCCGCTGGCCTGCTCGGCGTCCTGGCCCTGACGCCGGACCAATGGTTCGAGGGCGGCGATCCGGCGCTGAAGGTCGAGGTCGAGGCCCTGCTGGAGCAACGCGCTAGCGCCCGCGCCGAAAAGAACTGGACCGAGGCCGACCGCATCCGCGACCGCCTGAACGCCCTCAACGTCGTCGTCATGGACGGCCCCGAAGGCGCGACCTGGCGCGTGAAGGGGTAGAGCGCCTCTATACCCTTCTCCCCTTGCGGGAGAAGGTGGCGGCCGCAGGCCGACGGATGAGGGGTTTCTCTACGTCGAGCCCTCCATCTTCGTCTTGGTTATGCACCTGATGAAGCGAGGTCGCGCAGACCCCTCATCCGACCTCGCCTTGCTCGGCCACCTTCTCCCGCAAGGGGAGAAGGATGATCAGCGCGCCCGTCTGATCAACTCGTCCGCCAGCACATCCGTCAGATAGCCGTCCGCGACCTTTCCGTTGGCCTGCTGCCAGCGGCGCAGGGCCGTGCGCGTATTGGTGCCGATGACGCCGTCCACCCCTTGCGTGTCGAAGCCCATGCGCGTCAGGGCCGTCTGGGCGCCCACGCGCTGTTCGCGAGTCAGGGGGCCGTCATTGGGCCAGGCGGCGGTCAGGGCGGGCTTGCCCGCGACCCCGTCGGCGATCAGGCCGATCGCCAGGGCATAGCTGACCGAGTTGTTGTAGCGCCTGATCACATAGTGGTTGGGCAGGGCCAGGAAGGCCGGCCCCTTGGCCCCCTGCGGCAGCAGGATGGTGGCGCCCTCGGCGGCTTCGTCGCTGTTCGGGGCTGAGCCATTGGCCAGACGCACCCCGCGCGCGGCCCAGAAGGCCCAGTTGTGCTTGGGGCCTTCCGCTTCGCTGTAGTCGAAGTTGGCGGGCAGGACGACCTCATAGGCCCAGCCCTGACCGCGCTTCCATCCGGCCTGGGCCAGCAGGTTGGCGGCCGAGGCCAGGGCGTCGGCGTCCGAGCCCCAGATATCGACCTGGCCGTCGCCGTTCTGATCGACGCCGAGTTTCAGATAGTTGTCGGGCATGAACTGGGTCTGGCCCATGGCGCCCGCCCAACTGCCCTTCAGGCCGCTGCGGCTGCGGCGACCATCGACGACGATGTCGAGGGCGTTCTTCAGCTGGTCCTCGGCCCAGGCGCGGCGACGACCGTCATAGGCCAGGGTCGCCAGCGACCGGATCACGTCGAAATCGCCCTGAACCTGGCCAAAGGCGCTTTCCTGCGCCCAGACGCCCAACAGAATCTCGGTCGGCACGCCGAATCGCTGGGTCACCTCCCACGGCACGCGGTCCACGCGCTGGCGGGCCATGGCGATTCGGGCGGGAGCGGTCGCGCTCTGGATATAGGCGCCGGCCGGGCGCGAGAACTCGGGCTGGTTGCGGTCCAGGCGGATGACGCTGGCGTTCGGCGTGACGCCGTTCAACTCGCGCGAATATTCCCACTTCCTTGCGCCGCCCAGGCGATCAAGGAAGCTCTTCTTCCAGCTATCGAAACTGGCCTGGTCATAAGCGTCCGACAGGTCGGTGGAGGCTGGCGGCGTGGTCGGCGCCGGTGTGGCCGGTGCGGGCTCCACGACCGCCGGCGGCGCCGGCTGCGGCTGGGGCGGCATGGGAACCATGGGCGCACAGGCCGCGACAGAACCAATAAGCAGGAGACGATAAGCGATACGCATGACCACAGGCTAACGCCCCCGAATTCAACGACCAATCACAAGCGCGCGAAGCCGAGGTCGGTTTCCGTGATAAGAGTGAAGGTCGCGTTAACCTTTCGGCGAAAGGCACGGTTAAGGACGGCGTTCTACAAGGCTCATTCCCTTGGACACGGCCTGGTGGCGGAGGGGCGACGCGCCGGACGTGCATGTCCGGAGACCCTCCGTTCAACTCGGAGGCCAGGCCTCCAGCGGAATCCCCGCGCGGAATGTTGACGAAAGGCGAGGGCCTCTCTATACGCACCGCTCCGCCGCAAGGTCCTGTTCTCAAGGACCCGCGCATTTGTTTTTGACCGCCCTCACGGGCCTCCAATCTTCGGGACGTCCGACCATGAAGGTCCGCAGCTCGCTTAAGTCGCTCAAGGGTCGCCACCGCGACTGCAAGATCGTTCGCCGCAAGGGCGTGGTCTATGTGATCAACAAGACCGACCCGCGCTTCAAAGCCAAACAAGGCTAAGACCGCGTCGGCGCCGAAAACGGCGCCGCTGTTGCGATATTCAAAGGCTGCGGGCTTCGCCTGCGGCCTTTTTCGTGTCCGCCTGTCTGGCCTCGGCAAGGGCGCGATTCGGCCTTGAAGCCGGTTCGGGCGATTCCCTTCTTGCCCTGCCGGCCCCCGGTCTGCTTGAGAGTGGGTTCACGGTCGCCCGCCGGCCAATTCAAGTTTCTGGAGTTTCTCCCATGGCCGACGACGCCCCCGCCTTCGACGCTTCCTCGGACATCCTGACCGCCACGGCCCAAGGCCGCCTGCGCTCCATAATCGAGCGCCTGGAGCGTCTCGAAGAGGACAAGCAGGCCGTCATGGTCGACATGAAGGAGGTCTTCGCCGAGGCCAAGGGCGAGGGCTATGACGTCAAGATCCTGCGCAAGGTCCTGCGCCTGCGCAAACAGGACAAGGCCAAGCGCCAGGAAGAAGAAGCGATTCTCGACCTCTACCTGTCGGCCCTCGGCGAGATCTGAGGGAGGCGGGCCTGAAGCGCACCCC
>CAYWDO010000190.1:0-3680 GCA_964456995.1 uncultured Brevundimonas sp. | reverse complement strand
TCGGCGGCCGGCGGGATGTCGGGGAAGGCCCGGCGCGCGGCGGCCTCGGCCTGGCTCTTCGCATCGCGGGCGCGCCAGTCGTCGTGCCCGGCGGCGGCCAGGGTCAGGATCAGCGGCGAGACGATCAGGACCGCCGCCATCACCGCCGCGCGCCTCCACCCGCGCCGGTCCGCCTCGATGCGGCGCCCGGCGCCGGCCAGCAGGTTGATGGGCGGATTCAGGGCGGCGACCGTCAACAGGCGCTCGATCTCGTCGGCGCGGCCGATGCGTTCCAAGGTGCGACCTGCCACGACGGCCTCGGCCAGATCGGGCTGGAGGCTGAACGCCATTTCCTTCCCGCGCAGGGCCAGGTCCGCACCGAAGACGGCGGCGGTCAGCCCCCCCTCCTCGGCCGGTTCCGGCAGGATCAGGCTGTCGGGGATCATGACGTCGGCCTTCAGACCGAGGCTGGACAGGTAGTCGCCCCAGGTCTGCAACAGCGACCGCCCGACTACGGCGACCAGGCGGCGCTGACCCGGCGCCGGAACCGGCCCCAGTGCGGCGCTCAACCGATCGGCGGGCGCCGCCAGATCGTCGCGCAGCAGATGCAGCGCCGTCGCCGCCACCTGGGCCGGGCTGCCCGACGGCAGCTCCAGCCAGCGGATCAGGACGTCGGCGCCGGGAACCACCGCCACCGTCCGCATCGGCTCGGGCGCAGGCCCGCCCAGTTCGACCACGCCGCGCGTCAGCACGGTCCCTTGCGCGTCCAGCGTCAGGCATGACGCCGGCAGGGCCGCCGAGGGCGGGATCAGGATCAGTCGGATACGGCTCATTCGTCCAGGGTCCAGCGTTGAATGACGGTGCGCGCGGGCCCGGCCTGAGGCAGCTCGATCAGGGCCGTACGGACGGCGCGGCTACCGCCGAACTCCACATCCACGCGCAGGTTGAAGAAGCGGGTCAGGACCGTCAGCTGGTCCTGCACCGGGATCGGCAGCTCGACGCCCCTCATGGCCCCCTGCATCAGGAAGACGTTGGCGTCGCTCCACCCGTTCGCCGGTCGGGCGGCGATGGCGGCGCGGGCCGAGGCGAGGCTGAGCTTTCCGTCCGCCAGCATGACCAGCAGCGGCGCCTGCTCGGGCCTCAGGGTGTTGGGATTGATCGGCGACAGGTCCGTGGTCGGCAGGGCGCAGAGGTAGGGCCGCAGCCGGGCATAGGTCTCGGCGTCCACACCCTTGACGGCGCGCAGTTCGCTGACCTCGGCCAACAGGGTTCCAGCGGTGCGATAGGGCTGAGCCTGCCCGGCATAGGCGGCGTCCTCGCCCCCTTGGGCGCGCGGCGTCGTGTCGGTGTCGATCCAGTCGGTCAGGGCGTCGGCGACGGCCCGCATTCGCCCGTCCGACAGGTTCAGGGCGCGGCCCAGGGCGACGAACTGCTGAATGCCCAGAGGCCGGGCGACATAGACCTCCAGCTGCCCCTCGACCACGCTGTTCAGGTTGAAACAGGCCTGACCGTCGCTGAGGCGGGCGGTGATCGAACCCTCCTCGACCGGGAAGCTGAGAACACGCCCGTTCCAGTCCGGCTGGATCGGCGTCCTGACAGGGTCGAGGTCACGCAGGCGCCCGATCTGGCGCCGCGCGAGGCTTTCAGCGCCCGCCGCATACCACTGGGCCTGGGCCTGGGTCTCCGCATTCATGGTGCGGCGGACTGAGAAGCGGATGTCGTCCAGCACCAGCACCGCCACCGCCGCCATCACCGCGACCAGCAGCAGGACCGTCAGCAGGGCCATGCCCTCGCGCTGTTTCGGACGCGTCGTCATCGCCCGCCCCCGACCACGAACAGCTGGCGCACCGGGCCGTAGCCTTCCAGCGTCAGGTCCAGCCGCACCGCGTCCGGCAGGGGCCGACCCGGCGACGGCAGGAAGCGCGGCGCCTCGGCGCCCTCGCTGATGAAGGCCAGGGCCGGCGCGCTGACGCCTTGATAGAGGACCTGCGGCGGGCCGGGCCGCGCACCGTCAAGATAGGGATAGACCCGCCGCTCCAGCCGGTCCTCGACCAGCCGGTATTCGACCCTTTGCAGCGAGGCGCGCGGGCGGCCCTCGGGATTGCTCCACCCGGCGCGGACCAGCACCAGCAGGGGATCGCCCGGCGCCTCGGCGGCCAGGATGGTCGAGAAGGCCGGCTGGCCGTTGGCGGCGCGCACCCGGCGCGGCGCCGCCTGCCCCAGGTCGGCGCTCAAGGAGGCGCGCAGGCGTTGCAGTTCGGCCGTGCGGTCGGTCGCGGCCTTGACCACGAAGCGGTTGTCGATGCTCTGGCTCAGCACCAGCACCCCCGCCGCCGCCAGCAGGGCGAAGATCAGCAGGGCGATCATCACCTCGATCAGGGTGAAGCCGCTTCTCGCCGTCTGGGGACGCGACTTCACGGCGCGACCGCCCGGAACAGGACGCGCTCGGCGGCCTGCCCCTCGTCGTCGGACACGCGGATGTCGATGCGCAGAATGTCGGGATCGTCGGTGGCCGTCACCGCGCGGGTCCAGCGCCAGTCGCGGCCGGCCAGGGGCTGCGTCCCGTCGCTGTCGCCGGGCGCCGGCGCCGGCCGCGCCGTCATGGCCTCGACCGCCAGGTTCTCGGCCACGATGCCGCCCAGGGTCCGGGTCTCGGCGCGTGCCGCCGAGCGGGTGTTCTCACCGCCGAGGTTCAGCAGGGCCAGCGCCGCCAGACTGAACACCGCCAGCGCCACCAGCAGTTCGATCAGGGTGAAGCCCCTTCTCCCCTTGCCGCTCGCCTTCATTTCACCCGCACCTCGCCCGCCGCGTCGATGGCGACGGTCACGGCGCGCGGACCGCGCGATAGGGTCAGCGCCGCCGCGTCGGCCACGCCGGTGGGGTCGAAGACGATGCGCAGAGGCGCGTCCACCGGCTGGCCATCGGCCCGCGCGGCGGTGTCCTCGGCCCAGAGCTCATCGCCGAAGGGGCCATCGGTCAGGGGCGACCACTCGACGCCATCGAAACTGGAAAAGGCGTAGCCCGTCGCCGTCGCCTCGACCGCCACGGCGCGGTTGGTCAGCAGGGCCTCCTCGCGCGCCCGCACCAGCCGCGCGGCGAAGCGCTCGGCTTCATCGCCCACGGGGGGGCGCGGGTCGGGCACGGCCAGCACCACGGCCCCGGCGGCCAGGCCCATGATGGCGACGACCATCAGCAGCTCGATCAGGGTGAAGCCGTGTCGTTGGGCGCTAACGCAGCGCGCACGGCGCGCTGCTGTTTGAGCGAGATCGCGCTTGTCAGCTCTGCCAGTTGCCGATGTCGGCGTCATTGCCCTCGCCCCCTTCCTGGCCGTCGGCGCCGTAGGAGAAGACGTCGAACTGGCCGCCGTGAGCGGACGGGCGGCGGTACTGGTAGGCGTTACCCCAAGGGTCTTCCGGCAGGCGGCGGATATAGCCGCCCTCGCGATAGCGTTCGGGGCGGGCCAGACCGGCCGGCGGCGCGGTCAGGGCCTGCAGGCCGCTCTGGGCGTCGGGGAAGGTCAGGTTGTCGAGGCGATAGGTCTCAATCGCCTGTTCCAGCGTCGAGATGTCGGCCCGCGCCTTGCCGATCATGGCCTTGTCCTGGGTCGGCAGGACGTTGATCGCCACCACCGTCGCCAGCAGGCCGATGATGACGATAACCACCATCAGTTCGACGAGCGTAAAGCCCTGACGGGCTTTGCG
>CAYWDO010000189.1:0-3695 GCA_964456995.1 uncultured Brevundimonas sp. | reverse complement strand
AGTTCCAGCCAGCCCATTCGACTTATGCTTGCTCGGCAAGGTGCACGGGCGTTCATGCGTCCGATGGCGCAGATGACATCAGCGACATGGACGGGCACAGCCGTGTTGGTCAGGACGACCGCTGCGGCCTGGCGCCCCCGATCAGTCTCGACGAAGACCTCGACGGGATGATCGTCGTCGATGAAGCCCCCATCGCGCAGGAGCCGCAGGGCCAGAAGCCGGCGCCGTCCATCCAGCACCATATAGGCGGCTTCGTCGCGGCGGCCCGGCCGGACCGTCGGAAACTGCAGGAGGCCGGCGGCGGCTATGGTGTCCGCCAGCTGCGGGATGTCGTCATCGGGCGCCTCTCCATGGCGAAGGTTCTCGGAGGCGATGTCGAGATCCCCGAGGCGCACGACGGCCTGACGGCGCGTCGGCGTGGCCGCCGCCGAAGCGGGCGCGCTTGAAACGGAACGGGTCATGGGTCTTCTCCCGCCGGTCGGCGGGGCCTATCCCCGCCATGTCGGCGCCCCGTCCCGCCCTTCCTCCTCGCCTTTCCACCCCGCAGCGTCGTTCCAATCGCCGCATCCAGGCGGGGGCAACCGGACCGAAGCGGCAAGCCCTGCGGCCATCAGCCGGTCCCTGAGGTCCAGGGCCGCCTTCTCCCCAACGCGACCGCGATCGCCTGCGATCAGGACACGATGCACCGGCGACGGCGGCGACCACCGGGCGAGATTGCCGGCTGACAGCAAGGCCCAGCCCGGCAGGCCGAACCGGGCCATGGCCGACAGGGTCGTGACCACCCCTTCGCCCACCATGATGTGGCTATCCAAAGCCGAAAGACGGACCGCCGACGCCGGGGGCACGACGCCCACAGTCTTGCGCGGCAGGCGAAGGTGTCGCGCCGCCTTGCCGTCCGGATCGAGATAGGTGATCTCCACGCCGCTCAGCTCGCCATCCGGGGCCCGAATGGCGGCCAGTAGAGCTGGACAGGTCGGTCCGGCGTTCCGATAGACGGCGATTCGCACATCAGGATGTCGTCGCAGGTCCGTGACGCCGTTCGGAAGATCGACGCCTCTGAGCCGGAAATGACGGTGGCAGAGATCGCCTTCTTCCAACCGCAGCCCCTGCCCCCAGAGGGCTTGCGCCGTCGCGACCCTCTGCCGAGCAGAGGGACTTGGGAGAGGAGCGTCCCGCAGGGACGATGGCTGGGTGGACGCCGGGACGCTGTCGCCCGCCAGACGCCCCCGGGCGTCGATGAGACCAAGGGCCTTGAGATGGTCGCGCACCGTGCGCCAGTCCGTCGAGCCGAAGCCGTGGATCACCAGGTGATCGCCGTCGAGCATCAGGGAGATCGAGCGATCAGCGCGACTATGTCCGGGAGCCGCCACATTGGCGCGTCGCCCCCCGGAATAGAGGTCGCCGCCCAGGGCGGCGACGATGGCGTGAAGGGTCATGACCGCCTCACATCAGACCGAGCGCGCGGAAGCTCTGGCTGCCCTCACGCCCGACGATGACATGGTCATGCACCTGAATGTCGAAGACCCGGGCGGCCTCAATGATTCGCCGCGTCATCTCGATGTCCGCCTGCGACGGGGCGGGATCTCCGGAGGGATGGTTGTGCGCCAGGATCATCGCCGAGGCGGACATCTCGAGCGCACGCCTTACCACTTCCCGCACGTAAACCGGTGCATGATCCACTGTCCCATGGGCCAGATGTTCCTCGCGCATCAGGATGTTGCGCTTGTCGAGATACAGGACCCGAAACTGTTCGCGGGGCGCATACGCCATGGTTGCGCGGAGATAGGCGACAAGCGCCGCCCAGGACGACAGCACAGGTCGCCGACAGGCTTCCACCCTGGCCATGGCGACCGCCAGGGACCGCGCCCTTCCGATCGCGGCGGCGGCGCGCCCTGTCAGACCGGCGCGGGTCAGGGCTGACGAATCGGCGGCCGACACCCCGGCCAATCCTCCGAACTCCCGAAGCAGTCCGGCGGCGACGGCCCGACCGCACTCCACGCCCGTTCCACATCGAAGAAGGGCGGAGAGAAGGTCGAGTTCGGCGGACGCCTCTGGTCGCACGCGGTAGGATTGGCCTGGGATTTTATCTGGGTTGGACATGGTCGTCTTCCTGCCTGCGCTCCTTATTGGAGCGCCCCGAGCCGCCCTTCCCTTGTCCTTTGGGGTCGTGGGCCCGACTCGCCCGCCCCGCCGCCTCCGCCACGTCCCTGCAGTCTTGCCAGGCATGGACGGCGCCCGGCCTGGCCGGAAGCGCTTCCCGCCAGCGCCTGTGGGCGTGGGGACGTGGTGATCGATGTCGATTCACGGGGACCACCGGCGGCGATTTTACACCGCGAGTGTCATCAGGTCCGGGCTCCAAGCCCAGGGGGGCATGCTGCGACGCCGGCCGATCTTTCGAGCGCCCCGCTCGTCGCAGCACAGGCGAGCCCTGCGACCTCTGCGGGCTAAATCTGCTGAAAACCCTGCGAACGTCGGGAGGCCAACGCCGCGGGATTCGTCCCTGCGGCAAGAGGCCAATTCAGGCCAAGTGTGCCCCATGTGTGCCCCAGCGCGGAAAACGCAGAAACCACCGCCAAGACAGCGGAGCAAACCTATTGATAATGTGGGAGAAAATGGCGCGCCCGGAACGATTCGAACGTCCGACCCTCAGATTCGTAGTCTGATGCTCTATCCAGCTGAGCTACGGGCGCGCACTGCCTTGCGGGCAGGGCGGCTATCTAGCGGGCGGGGCGGGGGCTGGCAAGCGGCTTTTCTGAAAATGCCGATAGAAAATGCAGGCTTGGCGTCAGGGTCCCGGGACACTAGGCATGAACCTCTCCCTGAACCCCGCAGGAGCCGTTTAGTGCGCGCCTATTCCAACCTCTCGTCGAAGCGTCGGCGCAAGATTTCGCTCACTCTGACCACTGCGGCCGTCGGCGCCTTTTTGCTGACGGGATGCGCCACAGCGTCGATCGCTGAACAGACGGCGGCGGAATCAGTTGCGGCGACGGCCCAGACGCCGGCGCGCGGTCCGTTTGTTTCGGCGGCCAACCCCCTGGCGGTCGAGGCGGGGATGAAGGTTCTGGCGCGCGGCGGGTCGGCGGTGGACGCCGCCGTCGCCATCCAGGCGGTTCTGGGTCTGGTGGAGCCGCAGTCGTCGGGTCTTGGCGGGGGCGCCTTCATGATGTTCTACGACGCCGAGCGTGCGGCGCTGACGGTCTATGACGGGCGCGAGACGGCGCCGGCCTCGGCCACGCCGCAACTGTTCTATGAGAACGGGCGGCCGCTGCCCTTCGTTGACGCGGTGCTAAGCGGGCGCTCGACCGGGGCGCCGGGCGCCGTGCCCATGCTGGCCCTGGCGCAGAAGCAGCACGGGACGCTGGCCTGGTCCGAGCTGTTCGGCGACGCCGAGAAACTGGCGCAGGACGGCTTTGTCGTCAGCCCGCGTCTGGCGGGGATGATCAACGGCAATGCGCCCCAGGCCAAGACCCGCTGGGCCGCCGAATATTTCACCAAGGCGGACGGCACACGCTACGTCGCCGGCGACGTGATGAAGAACCCGGCCTATGCTGATACGGCGCGTCGTCTGGCGCGCGAGGGGGCTGCGGGTCTGCAGACCGGGCCGTTGGCCGAGGCTATCGTCGCCGCCGTGGCCGAGGGAGCGCGTCCGGGCGGGCTGACCACGGCCGACATCGCCGCCTATCGGCCGCTGGTGC
>CAYWDO010000188.1:0-3704 GCA_964456995.1 uncultured Brevundimonas sp. | reverse complement strand
CGAACCCGAAACAGAGCCCCCGGCGAAGGGACAGATGTCTCTCTACGAACGCAGCGTCCGCGCGGCCCATCGGGGCTATAAGGTGACGCTGTCCCCCTTCTTCGGCCAGTCGTGCCGGTTCCTGCCGACCTGTTCGGACTATGGGCGTGACGCCCTGCTGCAACACGGTCCGGTTCGGGGGGGATGGCTCACCGTGCGCCGTCTCTGTAAATGCCATCCCTTCGGCGGTTCGGGCTATGATCCCGTGCCGCCCGCCAAGATCGAAAAAGAACGACCGTCATGATCGAACTGAAATTCCCCGACGGCGCCGTGCGTCAGTATCCGGCCGGCTCGACGGGCCGCGACGTGGCCGCCGCCATCTCGCCCTCGCTGGCCAAGAAAGCGGCCCTGGTCGTCTGGAACGGCGAGCAGCGCGACCTGGACCGCGTCATCGACGGCAGCGGCGACTTCCGCCTGTTGATGCGCGACGATCCCGAGGCGCTGGAGACCATCCGCCATGACGCCGCCCACGTCCTGGCCCAGGCGGTGCAGGAGCTGTTCCCCGGCACCCAGGTCACCATCGGCCCGGCCATCGAGGACGGCTTCTATTACGACTTCGCCCGCGACGAGCCCTTCTCGACCGACGACTTCGCCAGGATCGAAAAGAAGATGGGCGAGATCGTCGACCGGGGCGCGCCGCTGGAGCGTCAGGTCTGGGACCGCGACACGGCGATCGCCCACTTTGAATCCGTCGGCGAGACCTACAAGGCCGAGCTGATCCGCGACCTGCCGGGCACGGAGACCATCACCGTCTACAAGCAGGGCGAATGGGCCGACCTGTGCCGGGGGCCGCACTTCCCCACCACCAGGTTCGTCGGCAAGGCCTTCAAGCTGACCAAGCTGGCCGGCGCCTACTGGCGCGGTGATTCCAGCCGCGCCCAGTTGCAGCGCATCTATGGCACCGCCTGGGCGACCAAGGAGGATCTGGACGCCCATCTGCTGCGTCTGGAAGAGGCCGAGAAGCGCGACCACCGCAAGGTCGGCAAGGCGATGGAGCTCTTCCACATGCAGGAAGAGGGCCGGGGCATGGTCTTCTGGCACCCCAAGGGCTGGGTCCTGTGGCGCGTGCTGGAGGCCTATATGCGCCGCCGCCTCGACGCCGCCGGCTATGTCGAGGTCAAGACGCCTCAGGTTCTGGACCGCAAGTTCTGGGAACAGAGCGGCCACTGGGACAAGTATCGCCCCAATATGTTCGTCTGCGAGACGGTCGAAGGCGAGGAACTGAGCCTCAAGCCGATGAACTGCCCGGGCCACGTGCAGATCTTCGATCAGGGCCAGCGGTCCTATCGCGAACTGCCGCTGCGCATGGCCGAGTTCGGCGCCTGCCACCGCTATGAGCCGTCCGGCTCGCTGCACGGCCTGATGCGCGTGCGCGGCTTCACCCAGGACGACGCCCACATCTTCTGCCGCGAGGATCAGATCGTCGAGGAGACGTCCGAGTTCATCAAGCTGGCGCGCAGCGTCCACGCCGATCTCGGCATGGAAACGGCCTATGTCAGCCTGGGCACCCGGCCGGAGAACCGCGCCGGTTCGGACGAATTCTGGGACAAGGCCGAGGCCCTGATGGCCGAGTCCGCCCGCGCCGCCGGGACCGAGCCGGTCGTCACCGAGGGCGACGGCGCCTTCTACGCGCCCAAGCTGGACTTCATCGTCAAGGACGCCATCGGCCGCGAATGGACCTGCGGCACGATCCAGCTGGACTATGTCCTGCCGGAAAGGCTCAATGCTACGTATATCGCCGAGGACGGCCAGAAGCACCGGCCGGTCATGCTGCACCGGGCGATCCTGGGCAGCTTCGAGCGCTTCATCGGCATCATGATCGAGAACTACGCCGGGGCCTTCCCGCTGTGGCTGGCGCCGACCCAGGCCGTGGTGGCGACCATCACCTCGGACGCCGACGACTACGCCCGTGACGTCATGGCCCGGTTCAAAGCCGCCGGCCTGCGCACCGAGATCGACCTGCGGAACGAGAAGGTCGGCTACAAGGTTCGCGAACACTCGGTCGGCAAGGTGCCGGTCATCGCCGTCGTCGGCCGCAAGGAAGCCGAGGAAGGTATGGTCGCCATCCGCCGCCTGGGCAGCCAGGCCCAGACCCTGGTCACGGTCGAGGAAGCGATTCGCCTGCTGACGGACGAGGCCACCCCGCCAGACCTGAAGCGCCTGCGCGACGGCGAGGCCTGAATATGAGAACGCCCCGGTTGAAAGGCCGGGGCGTTTTTCTTTAGCTCAGTTCCCTCCCTCTCCCGGCGGGAGAGGGCTTGAGCCTCCAAGAGCGTAGCGATTGGGCAGGCGAAAGGGTGAGGGGCTGAGGCGTCATTCGGCGTCAGCCGTCAGCCGTCAGCCGTAGCGCGGCGGCTCACGCCGAAGGCTGCTGAACGACCCTCATCCGACCCTTCGGGCCACCTTCTCCCATCGGGAGAAGGGATGGTGATGCGGCCCCTACCTCTCGCTCACTGCGCCGTCATGCCGCCGTCGATCTTGAACTCGGCGCCGGTGACGAACTTGGACTCGTCCGAGGCCAGATACAGGACGCAGTAGGCCACGTCGTCGGGCTCGCCTATGCGCTTCAAGGGGATGCCGCGCGCCAGCTTTTCGTGCGCCGTCGCCTCGTCGCCGCCGGCCATGGCGACGAAGGGGTCGAGGATCGGCGTCTTGATGAAGACCGGGTGGACCGAGTTGGCGCGGACGTTCCAGCCGGCCTTGGCCGCCTCCAGCGCCACCGTCTTGGTATAGAGCCAGACCGCCGCCTTGGTGGCGTTGTAGGCGCCCATGCCCGGCGCCGCCGCCAGCCCTGCGATCGACGAGATGTTGACGATGGAGCCTGCGCCAGAGGCCCGCAGGTGCGGCATGGCGTGCTTGCAGCCCAGCATGACCGACTCGATATTGACCGCCTGAACCAGCCGCCAGTTCTCCAGCGTGTCCTGCTCGGCCCAGGCCAAGCGGCCGCCGATGCCGGCGTTGTTCACCAGGATGGACAGGCTGCCCATGTCCTCGGCGGCGGCGGCGGTCACGCGGACCCAGTCGTCCTCGCGCGTCACGTCATGCTCATAAGCGAAGGCGGAACCCGGATGCTCGGCGTTGATGGCCTCGGCCAGAGCCCGCGCCCCGTTCAGGTCGCGGTCGGAGACGGCGACTTTCGCCCCTTCCCGAACCAGCATCCGCGCCATGGCCTGACCCAGACCACCCGCCGCCCCGGTGATCAGGGCGGCCTTGCCGGCGACGCGGCCGGTCATTCCACCAGGCCTTTTACGGCGTCCTCGATGAAGCGGGCCATGGCGACGTCCTTCTCGGTCACGCCGCCCGCGTCGTGCGTGGTCAGCAGGACCTCAACGCGGTTGTAGACGTTCGACCATTCGGGATGGTGATCGACCTTGTCCGCCAGCAGGGCCACGCGGGTCATGAAGCCGAAGGCGGCGTTGAAGTCCTTGAAGCGCAGGCTGCGGGCGATGGCCGGGCGCGGGTCGTCGGCGCGGCGCCAGTCGGGCAGGCCCTGAAGCACGGCGTTGACGTCGAGGGCGGTCATGGGCGTCTCCTTGATTTTCATCAGGCGTATCGTGCGCCTGAGAGGGCGACAAGCCGTGACGCTGCGTCAGCCTGTCGATGGTCTGCGACGCTTCCCCGGATGACGCCGCGCGCGGGAGGCGTTACACCCCCTGTCATGACCC
>CAYWDO010000187.1:0-3833 GCA_964456995.1 uncultured Brevundimonas sp. | reverse complement strand
TGCAGGAATCGAACCCGCGACATCCAGTTTACAAAACTGGCGCTCTACCAACTGAGCTAAACCGGCGTTGCGCGCCTTATGCTTGCCCGGAGCGACGGAGGCAAGCCGCGAAAGATGGGATCAATCCAGTTCGGCGGCGATACGAGCGGCCAAGGTTGTGAGTTGTTCGGCGTCGGCCATGGGGGCGTGGCCATGACCCTTCAGGGTGCGGTCTTTCCAGCGCGGGATGATGTGGAAATGAAGGTGGAAGACGGTCTGGCCGCCAGCCTCGCCGTTGAACTGCATCAGGCTGAGGCCTTCAGGTTTGAGCGCTTTTTCCACCCCGCGAGCGGTTCGCTGGACGGCGGCAGTCAGGACATTCAGGGCGGCAGGCTCGATCTCGAGCAGGTTACGGGCCTGCGAGGTCTTGGAAATCACCAGGACATGACCCTCCGACTGGGGAAAGACGTCCATGAAGGCCAGGACATCGTCGTCTTCCCAGACCTTCACGCTGGGAATCTCGCCGCGTAGGATCTTGGCGAAGATGTTGTCGGGATCGTAGGCGCCGTGAAGGCTCATCGGGAGGCTCCGTCAAAAACTGTCGGTGCGAGGCTAGCAGGGCAGGGCCGATTTCGCACGGGAGCAGAACGCGATCTGGCGCACTATATGGTCAAGGTTCATCGGAGACAGGTTTCCATGCTGCGTTTCATTGTTCAGGCTATCGTCACCGCATTGGGCCTGTGGCTGTCGGCCAGGGTCGTGCCGGGGGTGGAGTTCTCCTCAACAGGATCGCTGGTCGCGGCGGCGGTGATTTTGGGTCTTGTCAACGCCGTGGTGCGGCCGATCATGATCATCCTGACCCTGCCGCTAACCCTGGTTACCCTGGGTCTGTTTCTGCTGGTGGTGAACGCCGCGATGATCGGGCTGACAGCCTGGTTCCTGGGCGGGTTCGCCGTCAACGGTCTGTGGGCAGGGATCGGCGCGGCCATCGTGACGGGCGTGGTCAGCTGGATTGCCGCCTTGCTGTTCGGCGAGGGCGAGCGTTCTCGCTAAATAAATCCGGGTAATATTGACGGAAATATTTTGTCCGGGTAAATCCTTGAGGCCTTCAAGGAGCCGCCGATGACCACCGCTGCCTGCACCGCCTTCGCCGGCGACTGTCTGATCGCCTCGGGCGCGCCGTCCCTGGTCGTAGCCGCTGTGAAGGCCGCTCACGACGCCGGGCAGGGGGTGCTGGTCTTCGACGACGCTGATGCTCGGCCGGTCGAGTTCGACCTGCGCGGCGATCTGGAGGCCGTGCTGGCGCGCCTGCCGTCCGAGCCGGTCGAGAAGCGCGGGCCGGGGCGGCCCAGGCTGGGGGTCACAGCGCGCGAGGTGACGCTGTTGCCGCGTCACTGGGACTGGCTGGCGGCCCAGCCGGGCGGGGCGTCGGTCGCCTTGCGAAAACTGGTTGAGGGCGCCCTGCGCGAGGCCGAGGGACCGGACCGGGTGCGCCGCAGCCGCGAGGCGGCCTATCGCTTCATGACCGCCGTGGCGGGCGACAAGCCCGGCTATGAGGAGGCGACGCGGATGCTGTTCGCCGGCGACTGGGCCGCCTTCGATACGGTGATCCAGGACTGGCCTAAGGACGTGCGCGACTACGCCGCCGGCCTGGCCGAAGGCGGTTGGCGCAACGGCCAGGGTCGATAGCCGCCCTTAGCTGGGGCGAATGACCATGCAGGTGACGCGGCGCTCGCCCAGGGTTTCGCAGGCGGCTTCGGCGGCGGCCTGGGTCATGCCGGTGAAGCGTGAACGATACCAGCCGTCGGCGTTCTGAACGTCGCGCTGGGCCTGGGTGAACTGGGTGCGGAATCGGCGGCTGACCTCGTTCAGCCAGGTGCGCGCCACGGCCTCATCACGGAAGGCGCCGACCTGAACCATCCAGCGGCCGGAGGGTTGGCTGGCGGCTTCGCGTGTCGCGGTGCGGGCGGGAGTGGCGGCGCGGCGCGTGGTCATCGTCGTCCCACCGTTCAGCGAGGCGGTCAGGTTTTCAGGCGTGCGGGGAGCTTCGGCGCGTTGCACCGGAGCCGCAGCACGCGGCGGTGCTGCGCGGGCTGATGGGGGCGGGGTCACCTCCGTCGGCAGGCTGGCGGGCGGTGGGCCGGCCACATAGGCTACCGCGGAGGTCGCGCTCATGCTTTGACCGTCCTCGTCCGACGACGCCGAGGCGTACTCAACCGGCGGGTTCGGGTCATTGCTGACGCCAAAGCCGCGCTGTTCGAAATAGGTCTGGGCGACCTGGATCTGTTCGCCCTGAGCGCGCTTGCGCTGGACCTCGAAGCCCGTGTCCATCAGTTCGGCGACGTGGGCGTTGCGGCTGGCGGTCGAGCGGCCGCCCATGACGATGGTGATGATCCGCTTGCCGTCGCGCACTGACGAGGCGGCGAGATTGTAGCCCGAGGCGTTGGTGAAGCCGGTCTTGATGCCGTCATAGCCGCGTCCGGTGGCCAGCAGGCCGTTGGTGTTGCGGTAGTCGCGACCGTTGTAGAACCAGTCGTGCAGGCCGAGGTAGCGATAGTATTGCGGGAAGTCGCGCATGACGGCGCGGCTGAGGATCGACAGGTCGCGGGCGGTCGTCGCCTGGCGGGTGTCGGGCAAGCCGTTGGCGGTTGTGAACCGGGTGTGGTCCATGCCGAGTTCGCGGGCCTTCGCCGTCATCCGGGCAGTGAACTGGGCTTCGGAGCCGCCGATGTGTTCGGCTAGGACGACAGCCATGTCATTGGCGCTGCGGACCGCCGTAGCCTTCATGGCGTCCTCGAGGCTGATCGACTGGCCGGCGGCGAGACCCAACTTGGAGGGCGGCTGCGCGGCGGCGCGCGGCGAGACGGTCAGGTTGTCGGTCAGCTTGATCTTGCCGGACTCCAGCGCCTCGAACGTCAGGTACAGGGTCATGACCTTGGTGATCGAGGCGGGATAGCGTCGCGCGTCGGCGAAGCGCGAGAACAGCACCTCGCCCGAGGCGGCGTCGACCACGATGGAGGCGTAGCGCGAGTTGTCCGAGGATTGCGCGACCGGCGGCGGCGCGCTGAGGGCGGGCGTGAGGACCACGCCGCCCAGAACAAGGGCGGCCAGGAAGCGACGGCGGAATACGGCGTTCATGGTCAATCAACTAGCCTTGTCACTGTGGCGCGAAGACGACCCTGATCACCGCGCGTTACAAAGGCTAACATCGTAGCCACGGGTTTCGAGAGGGTTAACAAGCCGTCAACGGAGTTGTGATCGACCGGCCCGGTCAGGTGATCGATGTTCATATGTTGCGTCGCACAATTTTCACTTGAAGTCTCTTCGCACTTGCACCATATGACCCTTGTCGCAATGAACGTCGTTCGTCGCGAAACCCTTTTTCGCTTCAGGAGAGTCCCAATGGCTGACGCCGCCGAGACTGTTAAGAAGACTGTCGAACAGAACGCCGCCAAGGCTCAGGCCCAGGCAGAGACTATGCAAGCCGCCGGTTCCAAGGTTTTCCGCGAAGGCGTGGACAAGTCCGTCGCTTCGCTGACCGAGCTGAACGCTCACGGCAAGAAGAACCTGGAAGCTGTGGTCGAGTCGGCCGCCGCCGCCCAGAAGGGCGTCGAGGCTCTGTCGCAAGAGACCCTCGCCTTCACCAAGAAGAGCTGGGAAGACGGCGTCGCCGCCGCCCAGTCGCTGAGCAAGGCGCGCTCGGTTCAGGAACTGTTCGAGCTTCAGACCTCGTGGGCCAAGTCGGCTTCCGAGGCCTATATGGCCCAGTTCGGCAAGGCGACCGAGATCCTCACCGCCTCGGTCAAGGACAGCTTCAAGCCGATCAACGAGCGCGTCACCGCCTCGGTCGAAAA
>CAYWDO010000186.1:0-3872 GCA_964456995.1 uncultured Brevundimonas sp. | reverse complement strand
CGGTGTTGATGTCGTCGATGATATGGTAGCCGGCGTCGACTGCGCCGTACCAGCCGTTCGGCTCCGCCGAGGCGGCGCCTGCCGACAGGGCCAGAGCCGCCGCCGCGCTGGATGCCAGGATCAAACTCTTGACGCGCATAGAAGCGGCCCTCCGAGATCTGTTGTTCGTGACGACGGATACGTCGCCTACCGCACTCCCTACCAGCGTTGCCATGAGTGGTCGAGCCGCAAACAGCGGATTCGCCGAAGGTTGCAACACACCGTGGCCGGATGGCTACAGGGCTTAATGGCCCGTTAAGGCTTAGAGGTCCCGAGGATTTAGCAACTTGACCTGCGCTTCCGCCTGTCGTCCACATCCTCAGCCCACGTTCGGCCCCTCAGGATTTCATGACTTCTATCTGCATAGACGGCTTCAACCTGGCCCTGCCCAAGGGAACGGGCATTGCAACCTATGGGCGGAACCTGTTGGACAGCGCCCGCACCGCCGGCTTCGGCACCCAGGTGCTGTATGGTCCCACCGCGCGTCGTCGCGACGACAACCTGCTGAACGAAACCGCCCTTGTGGACGCAGAGCGGGCGCCGCAGCGCCTGAATCGCAAGCAGAAGGTCCAGCGCTTCGCCGACACCTTCACGTCGCGCTATGGCCGGACAGCCCACTCTATCCTGCCCACCGGCGAAGTCATCTGGCCCGCCCGTTCCGGCGGACGACCGGCGGCGGACCGCTTCTGGGCTGCGCAAGACCTGTTCAATCGCGCCAACCGCTGCTTCGCCGCCTATGGCAAGGAGACCCCGGTCTCCTTTGAAGCCACGACCGGCGCGCCCGCCCCCGATGTCATGCACTGGACGGCGACCCTGCCGCTGCATGCGCGTGGCGTGCCCAATATCTACACCATCCATGACCTCATCCCCTTGCGCCTGCCGCACACCACGATGGACGACAAGGCGACCTACCGGGCCCTGTGCGAGTCGATCGCTCGCCGCGCCGACCATATCGCCGTGGTGTCGGAAACGACGCGTCAGGATGTCATCCGCCTGCTGGGCGTCGCCGAGGACCGGGTCACCAATACCTATCAGGCGGTCAGCCTGCCGGAGAAGCTGACCTCGCGCAGCCAGGCGGACGTCACGCTGGAGCTGGAGGGCGTCTTCAACCTGGGCTGGAAGGACTACTTTCTGCATTTCGGCGCCATCGAGCCCAAGAAGAACCTGGGTCGGGTGGTCGAAGCCTATCTGGGCTCCGGCAGCCAGACGCCGCTGGTCCTCATCGGCGGCCCGGCCTGGCTGGACGAAGGCGAAACCGCCCTGCTGAAACAGGTCAAGCGCGACGGCGGTCCCAGCGCCGACCGCATACGCCAGTATGAATACATGCCCTTCTCCATGCTGATCAGCCTGATCCGGGGAGCCAAGGCCACGCTCTTCCCCTCGCTCTATGAAGGCTTCGGCCTGCCCGTTCTGGAATCCATGGCCCTGTCGACGGCGGTGCTGACATCGACCGGCGGCTCCCTGCCGGAAGTGGCGGGAGACGCGGCCGTCATCGTCGACCCCTACGACGTTCAGGCCATCACACGCGGCATCCAGGCGCTGGACGCCGACGAAGGCCTCCGCCTCGACTTGCAGGCGCGCGGCCTTCTCCAGGCCGGAAAGTTCACCCCCGAAGCCTACCAGACCCGGCTCACGGACCTCTATCGCAAGGTCGGCGTATCGGCGGCCTGATATGAGGACCGCCGCGACTGACCCCGCTCGATTGACCCACCTGCAGCGGCTAGAGGCCGAGAGCATCCACATCCTGCGCGAGGTGGCGGCCGAGTGCGCGCGCCCGGTCCTGCTCTATTCCATCGGCAAGGATTCAGCCGCCCTGCTGCATCTGGCGCGCAAGGCCTTCTATCCCGCGCCTCCACCCTTCCCTCTGCTGCACGTCGATACGACGTGGAAGTTCCGCGCCATGTACGACCTGCGCGACCGGATGGCCGCCGAGAGCGGCGCGCGCCTGATCGTGCACCACAACCCGGAAGCCCAGGCGCTGGGGATCAACCCCTTTGATCATGGGTCCGCCGTCCATACCGATATGTGGAAGACGCAAGGGCTGAAGCAGGCGCTGGACCTGCATGGCTTCGACGCCGCCATAGGCGGCGCCCGCCGCGACGAGGAGGCCAGCCGCGCCAAGGAGAGAATCTTCTCCTTCCGCGGCCCCGGCCACCGCTGGGATCCGCGGCGTCAGCGTCCCGAATTGTGGAGCCTCTACAACGCTCGCGTCGCGCCCGGCGAAAGCATGCGGGTCTTCCCCCTGTCCAACTGGACCGAGATGGACGTGTGGGAATATGTGGCCCTGGAAAACATCCCCGTCGTGGATCTCTATTTTGCGGCCAAGCGCCCCGTGGTCCGGCGCGACGGCGCCCTGATCGTGGTCGATGACGAGCGGATGCGGCTCAACCCCGGCGAGACGCCCGAGATGATGTCGGTGCGGTTCCGCACCCTGGGTTGCTACCCCCTGTCCGGCGCCGTGGAGAGCGAGGCCGCGACCCTGGAGGCCGTCATCGCCGAGATGCGCGCCTCGCGCAGTTCCGAACGCCAGGGCCGGCTGATCGACCGCGATCAGGCCGGGTCCATGGAGAAGAAGAAGCTGGAGGGCTATTTCTGATGACGTCCCCGGCGCTTCAGCGCGACACCCTGCGCTTCATCACCTGCGGCTCGGTGGACGACGGCAAGTCGACCCTGATCGGCCGCCTGCTGCATGACGCCGGCGCCGTGCCCGACGATCAGATCGCCGCCTTGCGCGACGCCGACGGCCAGTTGGACTTCTCGCTGCTGGTCGATGGCCTGCTGGCCGAACGGGAACAAGGCATCACCATCGACGTCGCCTATCGCTACTTCTCGACGCCACGCCGCCAGTTCATCGTCGCCGACACCCCCGGCCACGAACAATACACCCGCAACATGGCCACCGGCGCGTCGACCGCCGACGCCGCCGTGGTCCTGATCGATGCGCGCAAGGGCGTGCTGACCCAGACGCGGCGGCACAGCCATATCGTCTCCCTGTTGGGTGTGCGCCACGTCATTCTGGCTGTGACCAAGATGGACATGGTCGCCTGGTCCCAGGACGTCTTCGACGCCATCGCCGCCGACTACCTCTCCTTCGCCGAGGCCGCCGGCCTGCCCGCCCCCGTCGTCATCCCCGTCTCGGGCGTCAATGGCGACAACCTTGCCCGACGCGGCGAGGCGGCGGAGTGGTATTCCGGCCCAACCTTGCTGGCGGTTCTGGAAGACCTGCCTTCCGCTGTTGAATCGGCTCGCCCCTTCCGCATGGCCGTCCAGGGCGTCAGTCGACCCAACCTCGACTTCCGCGGCTATACGGGCCGCATCGCCAGCGGCGCTGTCGCCGTCGGCGATGTCGTCGCAGTTTCGCCCTCCGGCGTGCGCTCGCGGGTGGATCGGATCGTCGTCATGGGCGGCGACCTGCAAAGGGCCCAGGCCGGCCAGTCCGTCACCCTGACCTTCACGGACGAGATCGACGTCGCGCGCGGCGACGTCCTGGCCGCAAGCGACGCCCCGCTGGAGGCCGCCGACCAGTTCGAGGCCACCCTGGTCTGGATGGCCGAAGCGGCCATGATCCCGGGCCGCGTCTATGACCTGAAGATCGGCGCCCGCACCGTCGCCGCCCAGATCACCGACATCCGTCACCGCGTGAACGTCAACACCCAGGAAAAGCTTTCGGCCCGGACCCTTCATCTGAACGATATTGGCGTCTGTCACCTGTCGCTGGGCCAGGACGTCGCTTTCGAACCCTATGCCGTCGATCGCGAGCTCGGCGCCTTCATCCTGATCGACAGACTGAGCCGCGCCACGGTCGGCGCCGGCATGATCAGCTTCGCCCTGCG
>CAYWDO010000185.1:0-3895 GCA_964456995.1 uncultured Brevundimonas sp. | reverse complement strand
GACCAGGGCAGGCAGAGCGTGCCGTTGACCACGCCCCGCGCCAGGGCGGCGGCGCAGGCGCGGCCGCCGTCGGTGTTTTCATAGGCCGCGCTCATGTCCTTGGTCTCATGCGTGCGGCGCAGGCCCCCGGTCAGGGTCAGGCGGTCGGTCACGGCGTAGGAGACCTGGCCGAACAGGGCCGCGCTCCGGGTCGTCTGCCAGTAGCGATCCAGCTGCCCCTCGCCCTCGACGAAGCTCTGGCCCACGGCCAGGCCGGTCAGGGTCGAGACGTAGTTGGGGTCGCCCAGCGGATTGGCGGTCGAGCGCGACAGCAGACGGCCGACATAGGCCTCGTAGTCGGCGCCATAGAACAGGCTGTCGCGACGGGTCAGCTTCTCGTCCGACAGGAAGAGGCCGCCCGACCAGTCCAGCCGCCCGCGCTGGCCCGACAGGCGGACCTCCTGCGTCAGGGTGCGGAAGCGGTTGGACCAGCTGCCGTCGTCGGGACGATAGGCCAGATCGGCGGAGGTGAAGTCCCAGTCCTGGCTGATGACGCCGCGCCAGTCGCGCACCGCCGAGGTGCTCTCCAGCGTCGCCCAGCCCAGGTCGGCGGCCAGGTGCAGGGCCATGCCCTTGTCACGGATACGGGTGTTGGTGTCGCGGTTCGACCAGGCGACGCGCGCCCAGGGGTTGGGCGTCGCCGCCACCCCGCCGTCGGGCGCAAACGTCGCCAGCAGCGGCGCGGTGCCGCCGGTGACAAGCTGCACGCCCACGCAGCAGCGCTCGTCCCGCTCGGTCCAGTCGGCGGTCAGGCGGGCGGTCAGGTCGGGCGTCGCGCGCCACAGCAGCTGGCCGCGCACGGTGTCGTAGTGCTCGTTCTGATCGTCGGTCGCGGTGCGCGGGCCGTCGCCCGTCCTGACGTCGGACAGCCCGTCGCGACGACGCGCGGCCACGTACAGCCGTCCGGCCAGAACCTCGTCCACGATGGGTCCGGTCAGGGAGACGGAGCCGCCCCGCGTCCCGTAGTCGCCGAAGGTCGCCTCGCCCGCCAGACGCGGCGTAAACGACGGCGCGGCGGTGACGACGTTGATGACGCCGGCCGAGGCGTTCTTGCCGAACAGGGTGGGCTGCGGGCCTTTCAGCACCTCGATGCGCTCGACCTCGCCCAGATCGCCCAGGGCCACGCCGTTGCGGGGGCGATAGACGCCGTCGATCATGACGCCGACCGAGCTTTCCAGCCCCGGATTGTCGCCCACCGTGCCGACGCCGCGAATGCGGGCGGTGGTGAAGGTCTGGTTCGAGGTCGAGGCTGTGATCAGGCCGGGCGTCAGGATCTGCAGGTCCTTGATGTCCCGCACGCCGACGTCGTTCAGCAGCGGTTGGCCCACCACTGTCAGCGACAGGGGCGTGGCCGCCAGAGCCCCTTGGCGTCGCTGCGCCGTCACCACGATCTCGGACACCTGGGTCGGCCCTTCGGTCATCGCCGTCGGCCGGTCGTCAGCGACGGCGGGCGCGGCAAAAACGAGCACGGACAAGGAGGCGGACGCGAGAAACGCGGCGCGGAAAGAGGTGTTCATGGAGAGGGGTAACCGCTTGGCGGAGCGACGGCGCAAGGCTGTGTCGCGGACAGAAGCCGCGCTCTAGCAGTCCGGCTCTACGGTTGAAAGTCTAGCCCCGCGTCAGCCAATGATGACTTTCAGGCCCGCCCGCCCATGGGGCCAGAGGCGCGAGGGGCGAAACTGACCTCGACGCGACTGCCGCTGGCGACGTCGTTGCGCCCCGCCCGGCTCATTCCGCAGAGCCCTCCCAGGTCGCCGCCGGTCCCCGTCTCATATGTCGCAATCATGTCCAGCAAGCGTTCCGCCTCCGCAAGGGAGGTCGGCGCCTGGTCCAGAAGCCACCGCTCCAGATCGCCCAGATCGACCGCCAGGCCGCCGTCACGAACCGCGCCTTCGACCCGGCTTCTATTCCATTGATGCAACAGGGCGCGCGCCGCCTCCAGGGTCCATTCCTGCGCCATCACGTTGCTCCCGCGCGAAGCGTCGGGCGAAGGACGCCTCCCAGACGCCGACGAAGACGCACAGACTGTCCAGCACCCAGACGGCCCAGTTCACGGTGACGACGGCCCAATGTAGCCGCTCCCAGGCGAAGAACGGGGCCACATAGGCCACCACCGCAATGAACTGGAACCCGGCCAGGGCGACGATCCACCAGCGCTCGCCCCGTTCGGCCAGCGCCCAGAAGGTGAAGAAGAGCGCGACGTCCAGCATCGCGATCCAGGCCATCAGTCCTGGGACGTGCAACAGTTGCAGCACGCCGGTCAGGAGCACCACGGCGACCAGGGCCAGAGTCGCAGCGCGGTCGATCCATTCCCCTCGCCACAGGATCAGCCCCAGCCCGATCAGGTTGGCGCTCAACATGACGATATGAAAGGGGTGCACCGCTAATCGTCAGCCCGTGCATGGCCCGCACCCGCTGCCTGCGGATACCGGGAGTCGCACCGGACGCCTCTGTTTTGGGACGGACATCTTAGAGATGGGCATCGCCGACAAGCCTCCTGGGTGACGGTCACCGCAGGCGCTGGACGGACTCGAGGACGGGGTTGGCGAGGCTGGCGCCGACCGCAGCGATGATCAACCAGGCCAGAGACCAGCCCAGGATCAACCACAGCAGGGAGCCCCCCAGCTTCCTGGGTCGGCGCCAGCCGTCCAACGCTGCGTACCGCTCATAGAGCGATCGCCGCGCCTTCCCGCCCCCAAGCGCCGAAGGCGCCGCAGAGACGGCCTTCAGTGACGCGACCGGCGAGGCGGCGACTAGGGGGATTGATTCCCCTGAGTAAAAATCACTCAAGCGGCGGGCCGCCTGCAAGCGGTCGGAAACCCCCAGCTTTTCATAGGCCCGGTGCAGGTGATTCTGGACGGTGCGCGGCGACAGATTCAGTTGCTGCGCGATCTCCTTGTCGCCCAGACGCTGGCCCGCCAACTGGACGACTTCCAGTTCACGCTGGGTCAGTTTGGGAACTGAAGATTTCTGCGACACCCTCTAGCGTTAACGAATGGAGGCGGGGCGCGTCCAGCCGGTAAAACATCATATCGCCCCGGTGTGACCTTGGCGCCGTCTCGCCTAGCCGCCCAGGACGCCCGTCGCATCCAGCGTCGCGTCGGCATTTTCAACCACCGTCACCGCCCGTGTTTCGACGCCGAAGTCAGCCTTCAGCCCTGACAGCCACCCGAACAAGGCGGCCGAGGTCACGCCCGACGCATCAAAGGCGATGCCGCCCTGGCCGTCCACCGACAGAACGACGGTCAGGCCCGCCGCCTCGGCCGCGCTGCGCGCCGCCTGCTCGACCTCGGCCAGGGCCAGGGTCGCCCTGGCGTCGGTTGGGGTCTGGCCAGCCAGACCGGTCTCAATGCGGGTCAGACTGGCCGTCGCCTCGACGCGGCGTTCGGCGGCGGCTTCACGCCAGGCCCAGGCGGGCCGCAGGACCAGCAGCCAGATCAGGACGGCGGCGACCAGCAGCCCCATGACCATCAGCATCCGCTGCTCGCGCACCGAACGCCCGTCCCACCACAGGCCCATCGACTGGATGATCCGGTTCATCAGGCGCCTCCCACGCGGACTTCCGAGACGACCTTGCCCTGGTCGTCCACGGTGCTTTCATCGGTCAGGCTCATGCCCTTGGCGGCCATGGCCTGCTGCAAGGCGTCGAGATCCTGATAGGCGGCGTAGGTGACGGTGGCCCGCACCCCGTCCTGCTCGGCGGTCAGGCTATCGAGTTCCGCGCCCTCGACGCTCTCGACGGCGGCGAACAGTGCGGCGGCGGCGGCGGTCGGCCCGCCCGGCGGCGGGGCCGTGCTCAGGCGACGGGTCGCCTCGGCCACGGCGTCGGCGGCCGGCGGGATGTCGGGGAAGGCCC
>CAYWDO010000184.1:0-3903 GCA_964456995.1 uncultured Brevundimonas sp. | reverse complement strand
CGCAGCGGCCAGCCGTGATCCAGCGGGCCATGCCCCTGGCCCAGACCCGGCGCTCGGCGGATCGCCTCGGCGACATAGGCCCAGGCCTCGGCCACCGCGACCTGCAGCGGCAGGCCCTTGGCGATCCCGGCGGCGCAGGCGCTGGCCAGGGTGCAGCCGGTCCCATGGGTATGGCGCGTGTCGATGCGTTCGCTTTCCAGGACCGTCTCGCCGTCGCGGGTCAGCAGCAGGTCGATCACCGTCTCGCCCGGCACATGACCACCCTTCATCAAGACGGCCATCGCGCCCATCTCCAGCAGGGCCTCGCCCGCCCGACGCTGGCCGTCCAGATCGGCGACCGCGATCCCGGTCAGGGCCTCGGCCTCGGGCGCATTGGGCGTCAGCAGCGCCGCACGCGGCACCATCAGCCGCCGCACCGCCTCGACCGCGCGATCCTCCAGCAGGGGCGAACCGCCCTTGGCGATCATCACCGGGTCCACCACTGTCGGCACATTGCCAGCATAGTCGATCAGCCCCGCGACCGCCTCGACCACCTCGACCG
Source organism: uncultured Brevundimonas sp. (assembly GCA_964456995.1). Lineage (GTDB taxonomy): Bacteria > Pseudomonadota > Alphaproteobacteria > Caulobacterales > Caulobacteraceae > Brevundimonas. The sequence continues at coordinate 3,362 of CAYWDO010000184.1, read as the reverse complement.
AGCCCAGCATCCCCGTCTTCAGGGCGTCGGCCCCGATGTCGTCCAGCACGGCTTTCGCCTGAGCCTCGATCACGTCGATCGGCAAGGGATAGACCCCGTGCACCCCCAGGGTGTTCTGGATGGTGACAGCCGTGATGGCCGTGGCGGCGAACCCGCCCAGCATGGTCACCGCCTTGATGTCGGCCTGAACGCCCGCCCCGCCGCCGGAATCCGAGCCGGCCAGAATCAATACGCGGCCTCTTTTCGTGTCCCTATCGCCGTCCGCGCGGCGGTCGTCTGCTTGAGGGGTCATCAGTGCGCTCCCGAAAACAGCTTCAGCCCGACAATGCCCGCCACGATCAGCAGGATGCAGACCGCCCGCACCGCCGTCGCCGGCTCGCCATAGACGGCGACGCCCACCACGGCCGCGCCCACGGCGCCGATCCCGGTCCACACCGCATAGGCCGTGCCCACCGGCAGCTTCTGCGTGGCGATCCACAGCCCGCCCATGCTGGCGATCAGAGCCACGCCCACGCCCAGAGAAATCAGCGGCCGCTGCACGCCCACATACTTGATGCCCGAGGCCCACATGACCTCGAACAGGCCCGCCACCACGAGCACCAACCACGGATTCACAGACATCAGCCAGGACATGACGGCTGCATGACCCAGCCTCCGCATCGGAGCAACCGCTTTCAGCCCGCCTTCGCCACCGCCGCCTGCAGCTTCAGCGCCTGGACCGTCTCGCGCACGTCGTGGACGCGGACCATCTTCGCCCCGCGCCGCGCCCCCTCCAGCGCCAGGGCCAGCGACCCGCCCAGCCGGTCGGTCGCCTGAACCGCCGTCTCGTCCACGCCGTGAATCATGCGCTTGCGGCTGGCGGCGTAGAGCACCGGAAAGCCCAGATCGACCAGGGTCTCCAACCGCGCCGTCAGCGTCAGATTGTGCGCCGTCGTCTTGGCGAAGCCGATACCGGGGTCCAGCCAGATCTTGTCGCGCGCCACCCCCGCCGCCATCGCCGCCTCGGCCCGCGCCGCCAGATGGGCGATCACCTCGGCTGTCACATCGTCATAGCGGGGGTCGTCCTGCATGGTCTTGGGCGCGCCCTTCATGTGCATCAGCACCACGGCGCAGCCCAGCTCGGCCGCCGTCGCCAGACTGTCGGGATGGTGCATCAGCGCCGTCACGTCGTTCCACATCCTCGCCCCGGCGGCGACCGCCGCGCGCGCCACCCCCGGCTTCATCGTGTCGATGCTGATCATTCCGTCCCAGCGCGCCCGCAAGGCCGTGATCAGCGGCAAGGTGCGGGCCATCTCTTCGTCCTCGCTGACCGGGTCAGACCCCGGCCGCGTGCTCTCGCCGCCGATGTCCAGAACCTCGGCGCCCTGTTCGATCAGCCCCAGGGCGTGAGCCAGCGCCGCCTCCTGCGTCGCCAGCCGCCCGCCGTCGGAAAAACTGTCGGGCGTCACGTTGACGATGCCCATGACGAGAGGGGGGACCAGAGGCGGCTTCACAAGGGATTGAAGGCTCATGCGACAAGAACTCCCGGGGCGCCGGTTTGACTTTCCGCGCGCTGAGGCTCAGCCTCTAGCCACTATGGAACGTTTCGTCAGCCAGGCTCGACGCCTCACCCACGCGGGTCGCCGCGTCGAAGGCTCTTAGCCCGTAGCGGCCAGCTTGCGCTGTGGCTCGCTACGGGGCGCGTCGCTTCGCAGTCTTCCCTAATTCCCTAAAATCAGGATCGCGTTCGCCGCTCATCGGCTGTCCGCGAACATGCATGTCATGACCCAACGTCAAGACGACCCCAGCGCGCCCGCTCGCGGCGCTGACATCCTGCCCTTCAGGCGTCCTTCGACGCCCGTCGAAACGCCGCCCGTCCCCGCGCCCGAGCCCTTGGGCGACGACGACGGCCCCTCGGCCGCCTGACCCCTCTTCTTCTTTCTTCACATCGAGAATCGACATGACTACCGCCAAGACCCGCGGCCGCCCTCCGGCCCTGCCCGCCATCATCCTCAGCCGGGAGGACTTCGACGCCCTGGACCGCCTGGTCGGCGACCTGCCCGGAACCGGCCCCGCCGGCCTGCTGCAACAGGAGCTGGACCGCGCCGAGGTGTGCGACACCGCCGACTTGCCGCACGATGTGGTCACCCTGAACCGCTGGCTCCACTATGCCGACGACCGCCACCCCGAAGTGCGCCGCGTCCAGCTGGTCCTGCCGCGCGAGGCCGACATCGACGCCGGCCGCGTCTCGGTCCTGTCGCACGTCGGCGCGGGCCTGATCGGCCTGAAGGAAGGCCAGTCCATCGTCTGGCCCGACCCCTCCGGTGAAACCCGCGAGCTGACCCCGGTGCTGATCGAGGACCCCGACCCTATAGAGGCGGTCGCTCACTGAAAGGCGCTGCGCTGGACATAGAAAAGGGCGCGCCTCGCGGCGCGCCCTTTGTCTTGTCAGCCCATCCGATCTGATCAGACGATCGGCACGCTGGTCGTCGGCGCCGCCGCCGGCTCGGCCTTCGGCGTCTCGATCTCGACCCCGTCCGACACCGGCGTCACCGGCACCGAAACCGACGGGCCGACGGTGGGCGAGTTGCTCTCGTCCCGGTTCGGCAGGATGCCGCGTTCCAGCAGGTCGTTGATCTCTGCGCCCGACAGGGTCTCGTATTCCAGCAGGGCCTGGGCCAGCTTCTCCAGATCCGCAGCCTTGTCGGTCAGGATCTGGCGAGCCTCGTCCCAGCCCGACGTGACCAGCTTCTTGACCTCGCTGTCGATCAGACGCGCGGTTTCCTCCGAGATGTTCTGGCTGCGCGCGACCGAGTGGCCCAGGAAGACCTCCTGCTCGTTCTCGCCGTAAGCTACGGTGCCCAGCACGTCAGAGAAGCCCCACTGCGTCACCATGCGCCGCGCCAGCTTGGTCGCCTGCTGGATGTCGGAGCTGGCGCCCGAGGTGATGTTCTCCTTGCCGAAGATGATCTCCTCGGCCACGCGGCCGCCGGCCATGATGGCGATGCGATCGACCATCTGCTGGTACTTCATGGAATAGCGGTCGCCTTCCGGCAGTTGCATCACCATGCCCAGGGCCTGACCGCGCGGGACGATGGTCGCCTTGTGCACCGGATCGGCCATCTTGACGTTGATGGCGACGATGGCGTGGCCGCCCTCGTGATAGGCGGTCAGGCGCTTTTCTTCCTCGTTCATGGCCATGGATTTGCGCTCGGCGCCCATCATGACCTTGTCCTTGGCGTCCTCGAAGTCGCGGTGCGTGACCATGCGCCGATCCTTACGGGCGGCCATCAGGGCGGCTTCGTTGACCAGGTTGGCCAGGTCGGCGCCCGAGAAGCCCGGCGTGCCGCGCGCGATGGTCTTGGTGTTGACGTCGGCGGCCA
>CAYWDO010000183.1:2477-3991 GCA_964456995.1 uncultured Brevundimonas sp. | reverse complement strand
CTAGCGCCGGAAAACGCCCACCAGTTCGACGTGCGTCGACCACAGGAACTGATCAATGGGCGTGACCTTTTCCAGCCGGAAGCCGGCGTCGATCAAAATGCGGGCGTCGCGAGCAAAGGTCTGGGGATTGCAGGAGACGCCGACGACGACGCTGGCCTTGGTCCCGCCGATCTGCCCGGTCTGTTCCAGAGCACCGGCGCGCGGCGGGTCGATCACAATGGCCTCGCAGCCCTTCAGGTCGTAGGGCGACAGCGGCCGGCGGAACAGGTCGCGCGCCTGGGCTTCGATGGTCTTCAGGCCCTGCGCGGTGCCGACGCCCGCCTTCAACCCGGCGATGGAGGCCGCCGACGAGTCCGCCGCGATGACGCTGGCCACCTCGGCGAGAGGGAAGGTGAAGGTGCCGGCGCCGCAGAACAGGTCGGCGACCTTCTTGGCTCCCCTCACCGCTTCCACCGCCCGACTGACCATGGCCGCCTCGGCGGCAGGCGCGGCCTGCAGGAAGGCTGCGGGCGGCAGGGGCACGGTCGCCCGCCCAAAGGTCATGCGCGGCTGGCGCGCCATAACCAGGGTGTCGCCATCCAGGCTGAGCCGCGCCAGATCGGCCTCGTGCGCCGCCGCGATGGCCCGCGCCCTCACGTCCGCCGTCAGCCCGCCCGACTTCTTCTCAACGCCGGTCACATCGACGTCCAACCCCGTCTCGGTCAACGTCACATGCAGGGTCGGCGCCGACTTCGGATGCCCCAGGAAGGGCGCCGCCACCTTGGCCAGACCCGGCAGGGCGGCGATCAGCGCCGGATCGGACACGGGGCAGTCGGTCAGTTCCACCAGCCGCCACGACCGCCGCGCCTTGAAGCCCAGCAGGACGCGCCCGCCCGGGCCGCTGCGCGCATGCAGCGCCAGACGGCGGCGGCTCGCTTGCGGCACGGCCACGGTCGCCTCGACTTCGGTTTCGATGCCTTCACGCGCGAGCGTCTGGATCACAACGTCGCGCTTCCACGCCAGATAGGGCTCGTCCGCCCAGTGCTGCATCGGCGCGACGCCGCATTCGGCATAGATCTCCGAATGGATCGGGCGGCGGTCGGGGCTGGCTTCGGTCAGGTCGAACTGCTCGACGCGCCCGTCCTTCACCTCGCCCGAAACCGTTTCGCCCGGCAGGGCGCCAGGCACGAATACGAGGCCATCGGGCGTTTCGGCGATCCCGTCGCCCTGGTGGCCGATACGGGTGATTTTCAGCGTCTGCGTCATGCAGCGGCTTCTAGCCCGTCACGCCGCCAATGCGAAACCTGAACGAAGATGAACGCCACGATCAAAAGCCGTTCAGCTTCCTCACCCTATTTCTGGATGCAACAGACAGCGCACCTAGGCCGTTCAGCTTCGGGATCTGTCACAGGAACACGAACGATGATCGCTCATCTGTCCAAGAAGGCATCCGCCGCCGCTGTCGCCGCCCTTGCCGTCGCCGGCTCGCTCATGGCTCCGGGCGTCGTCAGCGCCCAGACCTATGGCTACGGCTA
>CAYWDO010000183.1:0-2377 GCA_964456995.1 uncultured Brevundimonas sp. | reverse complement strand
CCGGCTCGCTCATGGCTCCGGGCGTCGTCAGCGCCCAGACCTATGGCTACGGCTATCCGCCCGCCTACAACAGCTATGGTTCGCAGGATCGCTACAACGACCCCTGCGTTGGCGATCAGCGAAGCCGCACGACCGGCGGCGGCGTGCTCGGCGCCGCCATCGGCGCCGTGGCCGGATCGCAGTTGGCGGCGCGCGGTCGCCGCACCGAGGGCAGTGTTCTGGGCGGCGTGCTCGGCGCGGCTATCGGCGCCGGCGTGGGCAACAGCTCCGCCAACTGCGACAGCCGTTATCGTTCGTCCAGCTACGGCTATAACCAGCCCTATGGCCAGACCTACGTTCCGCCGGCCTATGGCTACGACAACTCGGGCTACGACCGTCGCTACGACGACGGCTATGGCCGGGACTATCGCGAGTACGATCAGGGCTACAGCCAACCCGCCCCGGATTATCGCTATCAGAACACCAATGACGGATGCCGCCTCGCCGAGAGCGTCATTCGTCTGCCCGACGGTCGCAGCGAGACGCGCTACGTGCGCACCTGCCTTGACCAGAACGGCCGCTATCGCGTCGTCGATTAAGTTTCAGCCCCCCTGTCGATCGACGACGTGAAGAGGGCCGCCGGGCAACCGGCGGCCCTCTATTCTTGTGGAATCAGGCCCGACGAGCCCACATCAGGAACTCGATGTTGCCGTCGCCGCCGGTGATCGGGCTTTCGGTCGTTTCCTGAACCGTCCAGCCGACGAGTTCCAGCCAGGCCCGAACGCCCTCGACCGCCGCCGCATGGGCGGCCGGGTCCTTTACCACGCCCTTCTTGCCCGCGTCCTGAGGGCCAGCGCCTTCGAACTGCGGCTTGACCAGGGTGATCAGGTCCGCATCCGGCGTCGCCAGATCCAGGGCCGTCAACAGCACCTTGGACAGGCCGATGAAGCTGACGTCGCAGACGATCAGCGACGGCGCCTCCGGGATATTCGCAGTCGTCAGATCGCGCGCATCCGTCCGCTCCAGATTGACCACGCGCGGATCGGCCGCGACCCGAGGGTGCATCTGGCCAAAGCCGACGTCCACGGCGAAAACCCGCGCCGCGCCGCGATCCAGACAGACCTCGGTGAAGCCGCCGGTCGAGGCGCCGACATCCAGAACCGTCCGTCCCTCGACCGCGACCGGCCACAGGTCCAGCGCATGCTCCAGCTTCAAGGCCCCGCGCCCGACCCAGCGGTGGGCGGCGGCATAGCCGATCTCGGCGTCATGGCTGACGGCCTGCGACGCCGACTTGGCCGGCGCGCCGTCCACGGTGACGCCGCCGGCTTCGATCGCGGCTCTAGCCTTGGCGCGGCTTTCCGTCAGGCCGCGCGTGACCAGAAGCTGATCCAGACGGACCTTCCTCATGCGCCCGCCATCGCGTCCAGACGCGCCAGGGCCGCCTGCAACTTGACCTTGCCCTCTTCGGCCTCGGCCAGCTTGGCGCGCTGTTCATCCACGACTTCCGGCGCGGCGCGCGACACGAAGTTGGGGTTGCCCAGCTTCTTGTTCACGTGGCCGATGTCGCTCTCAAAGGCGGCGATCTCCTTCTCCAGACGCGCGCGTTCGGCAGTCAGGTCGATGATCCCGGCCAGCGACAGCGCCGCCGTCGTGGAGCCCGAGACGAAGGTCACGGCTCCGGCAGGCGCAGCCTCGACCGAGGTGACCTCGGACACGCGGCCCAGGGTCAGCAGAAGATCGCGGTGACGGGCAATCCGCTCAGCCGTCACGGCGTCGGGCGCGACGAGGGCCAGCGGCGGCTTGGCCGAGGGCGGCACGTTCATCTCGGCCCGCAGGGCGCGGATTTCACCGACCAGATCGACCAGCCAGCCGATCTCGGCCTCGGCTGCCGTATCGATGAAGGCGTCCGGCAGGACGGGCCATTCGGCGCCGATCAGCAAGGACTCGCGCGCCGGGCCTTCCTTGCCCAGTTCGGCCCACAGCTCTTCGGTGATGAAGGGCATGACCGGGTGCAGCAGCTTCAGCATCTGGTCGATGGTCCAGGCTGTCATGGCCCGCGTCTCGGCCTTGGCGGCTTCATCGGCGCCGTTGAACACCGGCTTGGCCAGTTCCAGATACCAGTCGCAGAAGACGTTCCAGACGAAGCGGTACAGGCCGCTGGCGGCGTCGTCGAAACGACCGCCCTCGATGGCTTCCGACACGGCGCGTTCGGCCTTGGTCAGTTCGCCGCGAATCCAGCGGTTGATCGTCTGCTCGACGGTCGCAGGATCAAATCCCTCGACGCGCTTGGCCTCGTTCATCTGGCTGAAGCGTGCGGCGTTCCACAGCTTTGTGCCGAAATTACGATAACCTTCAATGCGCTGCTTCGACAACTTGATGTCGCGCGTGCCCGACAGGA
>CAYWDO010000182.1:0-4014 GCA_964456995.1 uncultured Brevundimonas sp. | reverse complement strand
TTCCCTCCGGCGAGCGGGCCGATCATGCCGCCTCCTCGGCAAAGCCTGCCGTGTCGCCGCTTTCACCGCCCGCTTTGTTCGCCGCCCAGGTGCTGGGACAGAAGGGACAGAAGCGCGGGCTTAAAGGCGGCCCGCCTGTGCTGGATGCGGCCCGCTCTACCTATCTGGGCGCAGAATATTCGGGAAAGCGTGACCGGCGACCGCCCGTGGGCAAGGCGACAGAAACCGAGGTCTGAACCGAAACGGCGGATGGCACAGGGCTTGCGACGAGCCCGGTGTCTTCGACCGGAGTTTCGTCCATGGCCGTCCTCAACCTCGCCACCCGCCTGTTCGACGTGACCGTGGTCGCCCTGCTCTTCGTCGCGTTCAGCTAGCCTGGCCTATCAGCGCTCGCTGCCAGAACGGAACAGGCTGCGGGTCAAGGGTTCGAACAGATACTGCAGCGCCGTGCGCTTGCGGGTGACAACCACCACCTCGACCGGCATTCCCGGGCGGATATCGTCGCCGGACGGCCCCAGACGGATCATCTCTTCAGCCGGCACGACAATCTCCACCCGGTAGTAGGGGTGAGTCCCCGACGCGTTCTCGGACGTCAGGCGATCAGCCGAAATACGCGTCACGCGACCATGGATAATCGGCGGATTGCGATCTCGAAGACCGGGAAACTTGATTTCGGTGCTCAGGCCAGGTCGCAGATTGTCGATATCCGCCGGGCTGACCGATGCGACGATCACTTGGGAGGCGTCGTCAGGCACGATCTCCATCAGGGTCTGTCCAGGCTGGATCACGCCCCCCACCGTGAACACGCTAAGGCCTACCACCTGACCGGTTGCAGGCGCTCGAACCTGATTTCGGGCGATCTGGGCGCGCGCTTCCGCCAGTCGCGGGCGCAGTTCGTTCAACTGGACCTCGACCTGCTTCAACTGCTCCGCCACGTCCTCGTTCAGCTTGGTCGTGACACCCGACATTTCCAGACGCGTCTCGCCGATGGCTTCGCGGGCGCGGGCGACCTGCGCCCGCAGAGAGCCTTCATCCCCTTCAAGGGCGGCGGCCGTGCGTTCCAGGGCGCGTACACGGGTCAGCGGGGCGTAACCCTGGGCGGCCAAGGATCGAACGCCGTCCAGTTCTTCGACAATCAGGCGCCGCTGTTCAAGATTGGACGCAATCTGGCGCTCTAGCCCGGCGATCTGTTGTTCCAGTTGCTGCGAGCGCTGCGACAACACGCCGGTCTCGGTGCCGCGGCCCACCCGACGGGCGGCGAACTGGAGCCGCTGCAATCGCATAGCCTCGTCGGCCAGGGCCTGATCCTCGGGCGGCAGACTGGTCAGTTCGGGCGGCGTCAGGATTGCCCCCAGCCGGTCACGTTCGGCCGTCATGCGGGCACGTTGCGCCAGCAGAGCATAGACTTGACCCGCAAGGCCGCGCTCTGTTGCGATCAACTCTCCGGACGCCAGTTCGATCAGGACCTCATCGCGGACCACATGATCCCCCTCGGCGATGCTCAGCGCCGAAACCACTCCCCCTTCGCGATGCTGGACGGCCTGTCGATTGCCCGAGACCGAGACCTCGCCAGTGGCATAGGCTCCCGCGTCCAGACGCGCGAAAGCGGCCCAGCCCAGAAACACCACGAAAAAGGCGACGAAGATCATCGCACCCAAGCGGATATCCCGGCCGGGCGCGTCGGTTTCGACGCCTTGGGAAGGGAACGACGGGACGGTCATGCGGCGGAACTTGCCTTGACGCTGGCTTGGCGCAGGCGCTCCAGCACGCTCTCGCGCGGCCCTTCAATCTGGACCGAGCCATCGGCCATCAACAGCAGACGATCGACCTGCGCCAGGACGCCGGCGCGGTGCGCCACAACGACAACGGCAGCGCCCCGCGCGGCGGCGCGCCGGACGGCCGCCAGCAGGGCCGTCTCGCCTTCCTGATCCAGGTTGGAATTGGGCTCATCAAGGACAAGCAAGACCGGGTCGCGGAACATGGCCCGCGCCAGAGCGACCCGCTGCGCCTGCCCCGCAGATAACCCGGCGCCAAAAGGGCCCAGCGCGGTGTCGTAGCCATGCGGCAACCGCAAGATCATGTCGTGGGCGCCCGCTGCCTGGGCCGCGGCCACCGCGTCTCGGTCGACCTGGCCTGAATCCTGCTCCACGGTCGAGGCGAACCGGGCGATGTTGTCCTTGATCGTTCCCGCGAAAAGGCTGGGCGTCTGGGGCAGATAGCCGATGTGACGGGCCAGGTCGTCGCCGGGTCGCGCCTCATAGGCTGCGCCATCAAGACGAATGACGCCGCCGGTCGGCCGAACGCCGCCCGCCAGAATCCGCGCCAGGGTGGTCTTGCCGGAACCGCTGGCGCCAATCACTCCCAGCACCTCGCCTGGCGACACGGACAACGACACCTGCCGCAGTTGCACCGTGTCCGAGCCGCCATAGCGCATGGATACGCTTTCAAGCGTTACTCGGCCGACCGGATCTGGCAGCGCCGTCCGCACAGCGTCCTGAGAGGCTGTCGTGGAAAACAGTTCGATCAAGCTGCGCCAACTGGCCCGGGCTTGCACCAGACCAGGCCAGGCGCCAACCAGGAGCTCGATCGGTGCAACCGCCCGGCTGAGCAGAACAGAGGAAGCAATGATGGCCCCCGGCGACAGTTGTCCGCGGACAGCCAGAAGCGCGGCCATGCCCAGCGCCAGCGACTGCAGCGTCAGGCGAACAAACTTGATCGCCCCGCTGTAGCGTCCGCCCGTCAGTTGCGCATCGGCCTGACGCGCCACAGCCTCATGGCGTTGGCCCACCTGTCTGGCGATGCTGGCCTCACGCATGCCCAAGGCCCGGACGACCTCAGCCTGGCCGGCGATGGCCTCCTGTGCGGCGTAGGCCGTGTTGGCGGCCTGGATCGCGCGGCTCAGCCTGGGGCGACTGTCGCGTTCGTTGGCTACGGCCAGGGCCACCAGCACAGTCCCTCCAACCAGGGTCAATACGCCGATGGCGGGATGCAGCAGGAAGCAGCACAACAGATAGATCGGCGTCCAGGGCGCATCGAAGAGCGCCAGAGCCCCCTGGCCAGCGACCGCAGCGCGCACATTATCAAACTCGCGCAATACTTGGACCCCAGGCGCAGGCCCCTCCCTGTCCGTAACCCGAGCCAGCACGCGGGCAGATAGCAAACGGTCAAGGCGCAGCCCGGCACGCAACAGCAAGCGCCCCCTGATCCAGTCGAGCCCCGACAGCGCTCCCAGCGCCAGAACGGCGATCACGGTCAGGAAGGCCAGGGTCGTCAGCCCGCCTGTTGGCACGACGCGGTCATAGACCTGCATCATGTAAAGGGTCGGCGTCAGATAGAGCAGATTGACCAGGGCGCTGAACCCCGCAGCCCACAGAAAGTGGGCCCGGCACGCCCTGAAGGCGTCAGCCAGAGGCAGGGTCCCCGGCCCTTCAGGAAGAAGGCTTTTGAACACGCAAGCTTTCCAAAGTCCCGCAGGCGGAAACCGACAACCTATCGTTTCATCAAGTGAGAGGATAGACTGAAGTCGACCGCCGCCACATCGGCGTTCGCGTCAGGGACCTTCACCATGCGTCGCCTTTCCGCCATCGCCGTTTCCGCCGTCGCCTGGATTTTTGCGGCCGCTTGCTCTGAGGCGCCACTCATGTCTGACCCAGCTGTCATCGCCAAGGAGCCCGCGCCGCAAGACGTGGTGGGCCTATGGCGGATCTCGGTGTCCGGCGACGCGCGCAGATGTCTTCTGGCGCTCAATCTTGACGCCGCACCGGGCGGGTATGGCGTGGTGCTGGAGGATTGCCGACTGCCCGACCTGAACAGGACAAGGAGCTGGCGCTCTACGCCGACCGGGTTGCAGTTGCGGGATGAGAAGGGGGCGGTCTTGGCGCGCCTGCATAGAAAGACGGTGGACGCCTATATCGCCGAGGGTGAAGGCGTCGACTACCGCATGGAACGGGCTCCGCTCACCTGATCGCCTCAGCGCGGGTTCATGTCGAAGTCGCGCCGGGAGGCGATGATGGT
>CAYWDO010000181.1:0-4086 GCA_964456995.1 uncultured Brevundimonas sp. | reverse complement strand
TAGGCCCAAAGAAAAAGAGCGGCGCTGTCACCAGCGCCGCCCTCTTCAGTCTTCAGTTCCGAAAACGGATCAGCCTTCCGACTTTTCCAGTTCCAGGGCCAGATCGGCCGGCAGCGGCTCGATGGCGTCTTCGCGGGCCTGGGTCAGTTCCGCGTCGCGCTCGTTCGCCAGCTTCTGCAGAGCGCGCAGATAGGCGCCCGTGCCCGCCGGGATCAGGCGGCCGACGATGACGTTTTCCTTCAGGCCTTCCAGCATGTCCTTCTTGCCGTGGACCGAGGCGTCGGTGAGGACGCGGGTGGTCTCCTGGAAGGACGCCGCCGAGATGAAGCTGCGGGTCTGCAGCGACGCCTTGGTGATGCCCAGCAGGACGGGCTGCGTGGTGGCCAGACGGCCGCCGCGCTTCTCGACCTTGGCGTTTTCCAGAACGGCTTCGGCCACTTCGACGGTGTCGCCGCGGATCAGGGTGGTTTCACCCGAATCCAGGACTTCGACCTTCTGCAGCATCTGACGGACGATGACTTCGATGTGCTTGTCGTTGATCGGCACGCCTTGCAGTCGGTAAACCTCCTGCACTTCGTTCACCAGATACTCGGCCAGCGCCTCGACGCCCTGGATGCGCAGCAGGTCGTGCGGATCCGGGTTGCCGTCGATGATGTAGTCGCCCTTCTGGATCAGATCGCCGTCGTGGACGGAGATATGCTTGCCCTTCGGGATCAGGAACTCGACCGCCTCGCCCTGCTCGCCGTCGGCGTTGACCTCGGGCGTGATCTTGATGCGACGCTTGTTCTTGTAGTCGCGACCGAACTCAACGCGGCCATCCATTTCGGCGATGACGGCGCAGTCCTTCGGACGGCGGGCTTCGAACAGTTCGGCGACGCGCGGCAGACCGCCGGTGATGTCGCGGGTCTTGGCGCCTTCGGTCGGAACACGGGCGATGATCTCGCCCGGCTTGACCTCGTCGCCGTTGGACACGGACAGAACGGCGCCCACGGGCAGCAGGTAGCGGGCGTCAGAGCCCGAAGCCAGCTTGGCGTAGGTGTCGCCCAGGGTCACGCCCATGGCCGGACGCAGGTCCGAACCGCGGGGGCTTGCACGCCAGTCCGAGACGACGCGCTGGGCGATGCCCGTCGCTTCGTCGGTTTCTTCGCGGACCGACAGGCCTTCGACCAGGTCCTCGAAGCGGATCACGCCGCCGACTTCCGTCAGAATGGGGGTGGTGTAGGGGTCCCACTCGGCCAGACGCTGGTTCTTCTTGATCTCCGACCCTTCCTTGACGCGCAGACGGGCGCCGTAGGGAATCTTGTGGGTCTCGCGGTCCTTGCCGTCCACGACGACGGTGACGACGACGTTGCGGCTCATGGCCACCAGGTCGCCGTGCGCGGCGGTGACGGTCGGACCAACGATCTTGGCGATACCAGCGTTGGTCGCCTCGTAGAACGAGGTTTCCGCCACCTGGGCCGTACCGCCGATGTGGAAGGTCCGCATCGTCAGCTGGGTGCCCGGCTCGCCGATCGACTGAGCCGCGATAACGCCGACCGCTTCACCGATGTTGACATTGGTGCCGCGCGCCAGGTCACGACCGTAGCACATGCCGCAGATGCCGGCTTCGGCTTCACAGGTCAGGGCCGAACGGACCTTGATCGCCTGGACGCCGGCCGCGTCGATGACTTCGACCTCTTCTTCCTCGAGGTAGGTGTCTGCGGGGAACAGGACCTTGTCGCCGCCCGGCTCCTTGATGTCCTCGGCCGCGTAGCGACCCAGGACACGTTGGCCCAGCGAGACCAGCACGTCACCGCCTTCGACCACGGCGCGCAGCGTGATGCCGCGCGTCGAGCCGCAGTCTTCCTCGGTGACGATCGAGTCCTGCGCCACGTCCACCAGACGACGGGTCAGGTAACCCGAGTTGGCGGTCTTCAGCGCGGTGTCGGCCAGACCCTTACGGGCGCCGTGGGTGGAGTTGAAGTACTCAAGGACGGTCAGGCCTTCCTTGAAGTTCGAGATGATCGGCGTCTCGATGATCTCGCCGGAAGGCTTGGCCATCAGGCCGCGCATGCCGCCCAGCTGCTTCATCTGCGCCTGCGAACCACGAGCGCCGGAGTTGGCCATCATGAAGACGGAGTTGATGTCCGGCTCCTGGCCCTTGATCAGGACGCGGGGCTGGGCGATCTCGGCCATCATCTCGTCGGCGATCTTGTCCGTGGCCTTGGCCCAGGCGTCGACGACCTTGTTGTACTTCTCGCCCTTGGTGATCAGGCCGTCGGCGTACTGTTGCTCGTACTCTTCGACCTGGGTGCGGGTTTCAGCCACCATCTGGGCCTTCTTGGCCGGGATGACGATGTCGTCCTTGCCCACCGAAATGCCGGCCTTGGCGGCTTCGCGGAAGCCCAGCTGCATCATCTGGTCGGCGAAGATGACCGTCGCCTTCTGACCACAGTGACGATAGACCTGATCGATCAGGTTACCGATTTCCTTCTTGGTCAGGTTCTTGTCGAGCAGGCTGTAGCCGATGTTGGCGTTGTGCGGCAGCAGCGCGCCCAGCTTCATCCGGCCCGGCGTGGTGTCGATGACCTTGGTGACGACCTCGCCAGCCGCGTTCATCTCGGTCCAGCGCGCCTTGATCTTGGTGTGCAGACCGACAACGGCTGCATCCAGAGCCGCGTCGATTTCACCCATGTTGGCGAACAGCTTGCCTTCGCCCGGCTGGTTCTCCTTGACCAGCGACAGGTAGTACAGGCCCAGGACGATGTCCTGCGACGGCACGATGATCGGCTTGCCGTTGGCGGGCGACAGGATGTTGTTCGTCGACATCATCAGGACGCGCGCTTCCAGCTGGGCCTCAAGGCTCAGCGGCACGTGAACAGCCATCTGGTCGCCGTCGAAGTCGGCGTTGAACGCCGTACAGACCAGCGGGTGCAGGCGGATAGCCTTGCCTTCGATCAGCTTGGGCTCGAACGCCTGGATGCCCAGACGGTGAAGCGTCGGCGCGCGGTTCAGCATGACCGGGTGTTCCCGGATCACTTCTTCCAGGATGTCCCAGACCTGCGGCTGCTCGCGCTCGACCATGCGCTTGGACTGCTTGACGGTGCCCGACAGGCCCTTGGCGTCCAGACGCGCATAGATGAACGGCTTGAACAGCTCCAGCGCCATCTTCTTGGGCAGGCCGCACTCGTGCAGCTTCAGCTCGGGACCCACGGTGATGACCGAACGGCCCGAATAGTCGACGCGCTTGCCCAGAAGGTTCTGACGGAAGCGGCCCTGCTTGCCCTTCAGCATGTCGGCCAGCGACTTCAGCGGACGCTTGTTGGCGCCCGTGATGACGCGACCACGACGGCCGTTGTCGAACAGGGCGTCGACCGACTCTTGCAGCATCCGCTTTTCGTTACGGATGATGATGTCGGGCGCGCGCAGCTCGATCAGGCGCTTCAGGCGGTTGTTACGGTTGATGACCCGGCGATACAGGTCGTTCAGGTCCGACGTCGCGAAGCGGCCGCCGTCCAGCGGCACCAGCGGACGCAGTTCCGGCGGGATGACCGGCACGATGGTCAGGATCATCCACTCGGGCTTGTTGCCCGATTCCAGGAAGGCCTCGATCAGCTTCAGGCGCTTGGACGCCTTCTTGGCCTTCATTTCCGAAGGACTGTCAGCCAGCTCGCCGCGGTGGCGCTCGGCTTCGGCGTGCAGGTCGATGCCCATCAGCAGGTTGCGGACGGCCTCGGCGCCGATTTCAGCCGTGAAGCCGTCGTCGCCGTACTCTTCCTGATAGCGATAGAACTCGTCTTCCGTCAGCAGCTGGTTCTGCTTCAGCGGGGTCAGGCCCGGCTCGGTGACGATGTAGTTCTCGAAGTACAGAACGCGTTCCACGTCCTTCAGCGCCATGTCCAGCATCAGCGAGATGCGCGACGGCAGCGACTTCAGGAACCAGATGTGGGCGACCGGAGCGGCCAGGTCGATGTGACCCATGCGCTCGCGGCGAACGCGAGCCAGCGTGACTTCAACGCCGCACTTCTCGCAGATGATGCCCTTGTACTTCATGCGCTTGTACTTGCCGCACAGGCATTCGTAGTCCTTGGTCGGGCCAAAGATACG
>CAYWDO010000180.1:0-4121 GCA_964456995.1 uncultured Brevundimonas sp. | reverse complement strand
CAATCGTGCCGATGTTGCAGTGCGGCTTGTTACGTTCGAACTTTTCCTTGGCCATCTTCTAGCTCCTGGGTCCCCGAACCGGGGGTCCTATTGGGTTTGGGGATGAAGGCGGGCGGTCTGCGCGCAAACCGCCCGATTTTCAAGTGCGCCCGTCGCGAACGACGGACCGCGACGGATTTAGGCGTACTTCTTGATCACTTCGTCGGCGACGTGTTGCGGCACCGGCTCATAGTGGTCGTACTGCATGGTGAACTGGGCGCGACCTTGCGACATGCCCCGCAGGGTGTTCACGTAGCCGAACATGTTCGCCAGCGGCACGAAGGCGTTCACGACAGTGGCGTTGCCGCGCATGTCCTGACCCTGGATCATGCCGCGACGGCCGTTCAGGTCGCCGATGACCGAACCCAGGTATTCCTCGGGGGTCACGACCTCAACCGCCATGATCGGCTCGAGCAGCTTCGGCGCGCCCTTTTCCTTCAGTTCGCGGAAGGCGGCGCGGGCCGCGATTTCGAACGCCAGCACGCTGGAGTCGACGTCGTGGTACTTGCCGTCCGTCAGGGTCGCCTTGAAGTCGATCAGCGGGAAGCCGGCCAGCAGGCCGTTGTCCTTGATGGACTCCAGACCCTTTTCAACACCCGGGATGTATTCCTTGGGCACCGCGCCGCCGACGATCGAGTTTTCGAACACGAAGCCCGAACCCGGCTCGCCCGGCTCGAAGGTGATCATGACGCGGGCGAACTGGCCCGTACCGCCGGTCTGCTTCTTGTGCGTGTAGTCGATGTCGACCTTGCGGCCCAGCGATTCACGATAGGCGACCTGCGGCGCGCCGATCGTGGCTTCGACCTTGTAGGTGCGCTTCAGGATGTCGATCTTGATGTCCAGGTGCAGCTCGCCCATGCCCTTCAGGATCGTCTGGCCCGACTCGTGGTCGGTCGAGACGGTGAAGGACGGATCTTCCGAAGCCAGCTTGGCCAGGGCGACGCCCAGCTTCTCCTGGTCGGCCTTGGTCTTGGGCTCGACCGAGATCTCGATCACGGGCGCCGGGAATTCCATCTTCTCAAGGATGACGGGCGACTTGATGGGATCGCACAGGGTGTCGCCGGTGCGGGTTTCCTTCAGGCCGGCCAGGGCGACGATGTCGCCGGCATAGGCTTCCTTGATGTCCTGACGGTCGTTGGAGTGCATTTGCAGCATCCGGCCGACGCGCTCTTTCTTGTCGCGGCTGGAGTTCAGCAGCGACATGCCGGTTTCCATCTTGCCCGAGTACAGGCGGCAGAAGGTCAGCGAACCGACGAAGGGGTCGTCCATGATCTTGAAGGCCAGGACCGACAGGGGCTCGTCGTCCGAGGCCTTGCGCACGACCGGCTCTTCCGTACGGAAGTCGATGCCCGGCGTCGGCGGGATGTCCAGCGGCGACGGCAGGTAGTCGACGACGGCGTCGAGCAGGGTCTGCACGCCCTTGTTCTTGAAGGCCGAGCCGCACAGGATCGGATAGAAGGCGCCGGTCAGAACGGCCTTACGGATGCACTTCTTGAGGGTCTCGACCGAGGGTTCGACGCCGTCCAGATAGGCCTGCATGGCTTCGTCGTCGAGTTCGACGGCGTTGTCGATCAGGTACTGACGGGCTTCGACAGCCTTGTCCATCAGGTCCGCAGGGATTTCGCCGACGGTGAAGTTGGCGCCCAGGGCGTCGTTGTCCCAGACGACCGAACGCATTTCGACGATGTCGACCAGGCCGGACAGCGAGGATTCCGAACCGATCGGGAACTGGATCGGCACAGCCTTGGCGCCCAGACGGTCGCGGATCGACTGGACCGAGGCGTCGAAGTCGGCGCCGATCTTGTCCATCTTGTTGACGAAGACGATGCGCGGCACCGAATACTTGTCGGCCTGACGCCAGACGGTTTCGGTCTGCGGCTCAACGCCGGCGTTGCCGTCCAGAACCGTCACAGCGCCGTCGAGCACGCGCAGCGAACGTTCGACTTCAATGGTGAAGTCCACGTGGCCGGGGGTGTCGATGATGTTGAGGCGCTTTTCTTTCCAGTAGGCCGTGGTCGCAGCCGAGGTGATCGTGATCCCCCGCTCCTGCTCCTGGTCCATCCAGTCCATGGTCGCGGCGCCGTCGTGGACTTCGCCGATCTTATGGGACTTGCCGGTGTAGAACAGGATCCGCTCAGTCGTCGTCGTCTTGCCCGCGTCGATGTGGGCCATGATGCCGAAGTTGCGGTAGTCTTCGATTTTATGTGTGCGGGGCATTGGACTTGCCTTCGGGGTGCTTCGCGGACGCGACGGGCGCCCAAGGTGATGTTCGGATAAAACGGCGCGGGCGATTTAGCTCAAACCGCCCGCGCCGGATAGTCTTAGATAGGCGCGCCTGATGGCGCTTTGAAGACGCTTACCAGCGGTAGTGGCTGAAGGCGCGGTTGGCTTCGGCCATCTTGTGGGTGTCTTCACGCTTCTTGACCGCGGTGCCGCGGTTGTTCGAGGCGTCCAGCAGCTCGGCCGCCAGCTTTTCGGTCATGGTGTTTTCACCGCGCTTGCGCGCAGCGTTCACCAGCCAACGGATGGCCAGGGCGCGACGACGGTCCGGACGGACTTCGACCGGCACCTGGTAGGTGGCGCCGCCGACGCGACGCGAACGGACTTCGACCGACGGCGCGACGTTGTCGAGCGCGGTATGGAAGGTTTCGACCGCAGTGTGGTCTTTCTTCTTCTCGGCCAGGATATCGAAGGCGCCATAGACGATGTTCTCGGCGACGGCCTTCTTACCTTCGTACATGACGTAGTTCATGAACTTGGTGACGATCAGATCGCCGAACTTGGGATCCGGCAGAACTTCACGCTTCTGGGCGCGGTGACGACGCGACATAGGTTATTCCTTGCAGTGCCCGACAGACGCCGGGAAAATCTCTGAGGGTCCAGACCAGCAGGCCTGAAAACGGTTCGCTTACTTCGGACGCTTGGTGCCGTAGTGCGAACGACGCTGCTTGCGGTCCTTGACGCCTTGCGTATCGAGCACGCCGCGCAGGATGTGGTAACGCACGCCGGGAAGGTCCTTCACGCGGCCGCCGCGGATCAGAACAACCGAGTGCTCTTGCAGGTTGTGACCTTCGCCGGGGATGTAGCAAACGGCTTCATAGCCGTTCTTGGCCAGACGGACCTTGGCGACCTTACGCAGAGCCGAGTTGGGCTTCTTCGGGGTCGTGGTGTAGACGCGGGTGCAAACGCCGCGACGCTGGGGCGAACCTTCCAGAGCCGGGACCTTGTTACGGGTAGGCTTGGGCTTGCGCGGCTTGCGGATCAGTTGGTTGATCGTAGGCATACGATGTATCTCTTTTCGATATGGAGGCGTGTGCCTTTCGGCCGGGGCGCCTCATGAGCCTTCTTTTGGACGTCGCCGAAGCACCGCCCGGGTTTTGTTTTCAAGCGCGCCGCAACAGCCAAACGAAAAAACCGGAACGCGCGCTTTGGGCGTTCCGGCGGGCACAGCCCGTCCGTTCAATTGTGACGATCTCAACGGACGGCGAACCGCCCACGTCTCGAAAGTGCGCGCGATGTACGCCGGATGGGTGAATGCGTCAAGTGATTCACCCATCCGGCGCTCCCAGCCCTCACTGACATGGGCGCGGCCTCAAATCGCTGTTCCGCGATCGTTAGGACTTGCCCCTATATTGCCATGCTTGCCTTGGCATCATTCTCGACGAGGATGGGGGATTAGCTATGAGCGTTGCAGTTCTGACCCCTGCACCTGTACGGCGTCTGCGTCCCGGGGTGCGGCGCGGCCTGATGGCGGGCGCCTCCCTCCTGATGCATGTGGTCGTCCTAGGCTCCATGGTCCTGTTGGCGGCCAACGAAGAATCCCCGGTCGCAGCGCCCGACTTGCAGCCCATTATCCAGCTGGAGATCGAACGTCCCACGATCAGGCCCGAGCGGCCGCCAGAGCCCCTGCCGGTCCCCCGCGAGCTGCCTCCGCTGCCCGTGCCGACCGTGGCTCCCCTGCCTACGCCCGAGCGCGCCACCACCACGCCTGACCGGCCGCCCCCCGCGCCCGTGGCGGCGCTTCAGCCCCCGGCCAGGAGCGCGCCTCTGACGCCCCTCGCTCCCCTGCCCGCCCCGGCGCG
>CAYWDO010000179.1:0-4127 GCA_964456995.1 uncultured Brevundimonas sp. | reverse complement strand
AACGATCGCAGGCGAAATCCGCGACATATCGATCAATCGGATGCTGGCGACGGAACTTGTGGCCGTCGATCCGTCCGCTCCGCAGCAACGTCCATACGCGCTGCTCGGCAAGGCCGGACTTTTGTCGAAGCGTGCGGGTGAAGACAGTGCGTTCCACAGTCATGGCCGCCGACCCTCACCCTTTCACGCAGCCAATCGCCTTCGGCTCTTGGGCGCTCAAGCCCTCTCCCATCGGGAGAGGGCTTAGCTTCCAGCTTACAGGAACTTGGCCATCACCAGGGCGGTGTCGGCCATGCGGGTCGCGAAGCCCCACTCGTTGTCGTACCAGGTCAGGACGCGGGCCAGCTTGCCGTCGACGACCTGCGTTTGCGGCAGGGCGGCGGTCGACGACGCTGCGATGTGGTTCAGGTCGATCGAGACCAGCGGGTCGGTCGTCGTGGCCAGGACGCCCTTCATGGCGCCGTCGGCGGCGCCTTGCAGGGCGGCGTTGATTTCCTCGACCGTGACTTCGCGACCGGCGACGACCTTCAGGTCGACGACCGAGACGTTCGGGGTCGGGACGCGGATCGACGAGCCGTCCAGCTTGCCCTTCAGTTCCGGCAGGACCAGGCCCAGGGCCTTGGCGGCGCCGGTTGAGGTCGGGATCATCGACAGGCCGGCGGCGCGACCGCGGTACGGGTCCTTGTGCATCGTGTCCAGCGTCGGCTGGTCGCCGGTGTAGGCGTGGATGGTGGTCATGTAGCCGCGCTCGATGCCGAACAGGTCGTTCAGCACCTTGGCCACCGGGGCCAGGGCGTTGGTGGTGCACGAGCCGTTCGACACGACGATGTCGTCGGCCGTCAGGGTCTCATGGTTGACCTTGAAGACGATGGTCTTGTCGGCGTTGTCGGCGGGGGCCGAGACCAGGACGCGCTTGGCGCCGGCCTTCAGGTGGGCCGAAGCCTTGTCCTTGGAGGTGAAGATGCCGGTGCACTCGAAGGCGATGTCCACCTTCAGCTCGGCGTGGGGCAGGTTGGCCGGGTCGCGCTCGGCCGTGACCTTGATCTTGCCGGTGCCGACGTCGATCCAGTCCTCGCCCGAGGTGATCGTGCCGGGGAAGCGGCCGTGCACCGAATCGTAGCGCAGCAGGTGGGCGTTGGTCTCGACCGGGCCCAGGTCGTTGATCGCCACGACCTCGATGTCCGTGCGGCCATGCTCGACGATCGAGCGAAGCACGAGGCGGCCGATGCGGCCGAAGCCGTTGATGGCGACGCGAACGGTCATGGGGGAGATCTCCTGAGCCAAGGCGGTTTTGATTGGATGCCTTACTCGGACGATCGGCGCTGTGATTCAACCCCGCCGCCGTAACAAGGTGTGATGGGGTGTAACCGTTTCGCCGTCAGCAGCAGCGGAAGGCGCCGCCCGCGCCGAACCGTCTTTGCTCGTGCAGGCGGAAAAACGCGGTGCGGTCCAGGGGCGGCTGATCCGGGTGGGTCGCCGTGGCGTGGGCGACATAGACCTCATAGTCGGGCTGGCCGACCATGAGGCTGGCGGTGCGGCGGGCGTCCTTGCCCCACCGCACCAGCGCATCGCGGCAGACGCAGAGCAGGTCTGCGTTGTCAGTCGGTTCTGAGGGACTAGGCACGGGCTGCGTCCATGGCCCGATCCTCAAGCGTCAGCTCGTGCTCGCCCGGGGTCTCGACCACGGTCGGATGATCGATCCGGCGGGCCTTGAGGCAGGCGCGGACGCCGTAAACCACCATGGTCAGGACCACGAACAGGAAGCCCGCCGTCAGGGCCGAGTTGACGTAGTCGTTGATGATGATGCGGTGCATGTCGCCCGCCGTCTTGGCCGGGGCCAGCATGTCGCCGGCGGCAAGCGCCTCCTGATACTTCCGAGCGTGGGCCAGGAAGCCGATCTTGACGTCGGGGTGCAGCAGTTTCTGGAAGCCCGCCGTCAGGGTGCAGATCAGCAGCCAGACCGCCGGGACCGCCGTGGCCCAGGCGAAACGCTCGCGCTTCATCTTGAACAGGACCACCGTGCCCAGGATCAGGGCGACGGCGGCCAGCATCTGGTTGGCGATGCCGAACAGGGGCCACAGGCTGTTGATGCCGCCCAGCGGATCGACCACGCCGGTGTAGAGGAAGTAGCCCCACAGGCCGACGGTCAGGGCGGTGGCCAGGACGTTGGCGGTCCAGGACTTGGTCTCGCGCATCTTGGGCAAGGCCACGCCCAGCAGGTCCTGGATCATGAAGCGGCAGACGCGGGTGCCGGCATCGACCGTGGTCAGGATGAACAGGGCCTCGAACAGGATGGCGAAGTGATACCAGAAGGCCATCATGGCCTTGCCGCCGATGACGTTCGACAGGATGTGCGCCATGCCGACGGCCAGGGTCGGGGCGCCGCCCGCGCGCGACAGGATGGAGTGCTCGCCCACGTCGCGGGCCAACTGCTCCAGCTCGCCGGGGGTGATGTGGAAGCCCCACTGGGCCACGGCGGCGGCGGCCGAGACGGCGTTGTCGCCGATCACCGCGACCGGGCTGTTCATGGCGAAATAGACGGCCGGGTCCAGCACCGTGGCGGCGATCAGGGCCATGATGGCCACGAAGCTTTCGCACAGCATGGCGCCGTAGCCGATCAGCGGGATCTGGTTCTCGTTCTCCAGCAGCTTGGGCGTGGTGCCCGACGAGATCAGGGCGTGGAAGCCCGAGACCGCGCCGCAAGCAATGGTGATGAACAGGAAGGGGAAGAGGGCGCCGGAGAAGACCGGACCGCTGCCGTCGATGAACGGGGTGATGGCGGGCATCTGGACGTGCGGACGCACGATCAGGATGCCTATAGCCAGGCCCAGGATGGCTCCGATCTTCAGGAAGGTGGACAGGTAGTCGCGCGGCGCCAGCAGCAGCCAGACCGGGATCACCGAGGCGACGAAGCCATAGGCCATCATGGCCATAGCCAGGGTCGTGCCCGACAGGGTGAAGGCCGGACCCCAGAAGGGATCAGCCGCAATATGGCCGCCGCCGATGATGGCGAGGATCAGCAGAACCACGCCGATGACCGAAATCTCGCCCACGCGACCGGGCCGCAGATAGCGGGTGTAGAGGCCCATGAAGATGGCGATGGGGATGGTGGCGGCGACGGTGAAGGTGCCCCACGGGCTCTCGGCCAGAGCCTTGACCACGACCAGGGCCAGAACCGCCAGGATGATGATCATGATCATCAGCACCCCGACCTGGGCGATGATGCCGGGGATGGGCCCCATCTCGGTGCGGACCATGTCGCCCAGTGAACGACCGTCGCGGCGGGTGGACATGAACAGGACGATCATGTCCTGCACCGCGCCGGCCAGAACCGCGCCGACCAGGATCCACAGCACGCCGGGCAGATAGCCCATCTGCGCCGCCAGCACCGGCCCGACCAGAGGCCCCGCGCCCGCGATGGCTGCGAAATGGTGGCCGAACAGGACGTTGCGCGGCGTGGGGACGTAATCGAGCCCGTCGTTATGCCGAACCGCAGGCGTGGGCCGCTTCGCGTTCAGCCCCAGGACCTTGCCGGCCAAATAGCGGGCGTAGAAGCGGTAGGCGATGGCGTAGACGCAGAGCGCCGCCACCACGATCCAGACGGCGCTGATGCTTTCGCCCTGATGCAGGGCGATGACGCCGAGGGCGACCGCCCCCAGTATGGCGATGGCGCCGAAAATCAGCGCGGTCCTGAGCTTGCCCATGGCGAACGGTCCTCCGGGTCGACTGCGTGCGACCTTTCGGCCCTTTTTGAACCTTAATGGGCCTGAACGCCAATCGACTAAAGTCGAGGGCTGCTCCCTCTCCCGATGGGAGAGGGCTTGAGCGCACGAGAGCGGAGCGATCGTTCTTGCGCGAAAGGGTGAGGGTTCAAGGGTGTAGTCGGCGTCAGCCGTGGTGCGACGGCTCACGCCGAAGGCGACCGACGACCCTCATCCGTCCCTTCGGGCCACCTTCTCCCATCGGGAGAAGGATTATGGAGCTACCACCCGCACCTGGCCCGCCGCTTCTGCCGCCCGCTCACGCGCCTGATCCGTGTCCGCGCCGCGGGCCAGGGCCACGCCCATGCGGCGACGCTCGAACGCCTCGGGCTTGCCGAACAGGCGCAGGTCGGCGGTCGGCACCGA
>CAYWDO010000178.1:0-4163 GCA_964456995.1 uncultured Brevundimonas sp. | reverse complement strand
CTGAAGAAGGGCTCGACCGTTTACATCGAGGGCTCGCTGCAGACCCGGAAGTACACGGACGCGCAAGGCGTCGAGAAGTACTCGACCGAGATCGTGCTGCAACGCTTCAACGGTCAGCTGACCATGCTGGGCGGTCGTAACGACAGCCAGGGCGGCGGTCAGGGCGGCGGCTACGGCGGTGGCGGCGGCGGCCGTAACGACGACGACTACTCCTCGGGCTTCTCGACCGGCGGCGCCAACAAGCCCTCGGGTCCCAAGGAAAGCTACGACCTGAACGACGACATCCCGTTCTAAGGCGATCGGAAAACCGAAGTGGGCCGGGGGGCTTACAGCTATCGCGATGACCCGGCCGTGCCGTCCTTTCCGGACGACCGGCCGGTGGTCCTGTTCGATGGCGACTGCGCTCTGTGTTCCCATTCCGCGCGGACCCTGCTGAAGCATGGTCCGCGTTTTCGTCTGGCGCCGACGCAGTCGGACCTGGGCCGGGCCTTGCTGGTCCACTATGGCCTGTCGCCCGACGATCCCTCCACCATGCTGGTGATCGAGGACGGGCGCGCGATCAGCCGCTCGGACGGGGTGTTGTATCTGGCGGCGTCGCTGCCCTTCCCCTATCGCGCCGCCGTTGTGGCCCGGCTGATCCCGCGACCGATTAGGGACGCCGCCTATGGCCTGGTCGCGCGATACCGGAGGCGGTTTCCGGGCCAGGCCTGGTGCGCCCTGCCGCCTTCGGGGGCGGATCTCAAAGACCGAATTCTGGGATAGGCCGATGAGCGACGGACGACGGGTTCTGGTTCTCGGGGCCAACGGTTTCATCGGCTCGCATCTGGCCGCCTCGTTGTCGCGCGAAGGCTGGTCGGTGCGGGCGGGCGCTCGCCGACCCGCCGAGGCGTCTCGGCGGGCGCCGACGTTTGACTGGGTCTGCGCCGACTTCGCCCGCCTGACCACGGTCGAGGCCTGGGCGCCGTTGCTGGATGATGTGGACGCCGTGATTAACTGCGTCGGCGTCTTGCAGGATGGGGCAGGGCACAGCACCCGCCTGGCCCATGTTGAGGGACCGCGCGCTCTGATCTCCGCCTGCGAGCGCGCCGGGGTTCGGCGTCTGGTCCACATCTCCGCCGTGGGGGCCGACGAGGCGGCGGGCACGGTCTATGCCCGCACCAAGGCCGAGACCGAGCGTCTGGTCGAAGCCAGCGCTCTGGACTGGCTGATCCTGCGGCCGTCGCTGGTGGTGGATCGCGCAGCCTTTGGCGGCACGGGCCTTATCCGGGCGCTGGCGGCCTTTCCTCTGCTCAGCCCGGTCGTCGGCGGCGAGCAGGTGTTCCGACCCGTCGCCCTGAGCGATCTCGGCGCCGCTGTCGTCGCGGCGCTGAAGCCGGGCGCGCCGATCCGCGAAACCTTCGACATGCCCGGCCCCGAGGCCGTGACCATGGCCGAGACGGTGCGCCTCTATCGCGGCTGGCTGGGCCTGTCGCCCGCGCCGGTGGTCCGGGTCCCGAGGGTCTTGGCGGCGCCGGCTCTGGCGGTAGGCGACCTGCTGGGCCGTCTGGGCTGGTCCTCGCCGATCCGCACCACGGCCATGCGTCAGATGGATCATGACGTGTCCGGTCAGGACAGCGGCTGGGCCGAGCGCCTGGGCGTTCAGGCGCGCGGCTTCTCGCGCTTTCTGGCTGAGACCCCGGCCTCGGTTCAGGATGTCTGGCACGCCCGGCTATGGTTCGTGCGGCCCGTCTGCATCCTGACCCTGGGCCTGTTCTGGCTCATCACCGGGCTGATCAGCTTCGGTCCTGGCTGGAACGGGGCCCTGGCCATTCTGCACGAAGGCGGCTTTGGGCGCTGGGCCGGGCCGATCGCCTGGTGGGGCGCGCTGCTGGACGTGGTGCTGGGGCTGGCTCTGTTCGTGCGGCCATGGACGGCGCGGGTGGCGATCTTCATGGGCCTGTCGACCGTCGGCTATTTGATCGCCGGGACGCTGAGCCTGCCGCACTACTGGATCGATCCGCTGGGGCCGTGGCTCAAGGTCTTGCCGATGATGGCGCTGTGCCTGTTCGTGGCGGCGACGGACGCGCGGCGCTGATGACCTATCTGATCCTCAAGGTGATCCACATCCTGTCGGGCGCGGTCCTGTTCGGCACCGGGGCGGGCATCGCCTTCTTCATGCTGAGGGCGCACGCCACGAAAGACCCGCGCACCGTCGCCTCGGTCGGGCGGATCGTGGTGCTGGCCGATTTCGTCTTCACCGCCAGCGCCGTGGTGGTCCAGCCGATCAGCGGTCTGGCCCTGATCTATCTGCAGGGCTACGCCCTGACCGAGGCCTGGCTGATGGCGGCCTATGCCCTCTATGTCCTGATCGGCGTCTGCTGGCTGCCGGTGGTGTGGTTCCAGTGGCGCATGGTCAAGCTGGCCGAGGCGGCGGCGGCGGCGGGCGCGCCCCTGCCGCCTGCCTATCACCGCCTGTTCCGGGCCTGGTTCATCCTCGGATGGCCGGCCTTTGCGGGCGTCATCGGCATCTACGCCCTGATGGTGGCCAAGCCGGTCTTCTAGGCCGGTCTTCTAGCGGGCGAAGCGGCCCTTGGACGCGGCGTCGCTGAGGGCTTCGCGGACGGCGGCGGTCAGCTCGGGCAGGGTCTTCACCTGCTTCACGCCGTAGGCCTGGGCCGTGATGTCGACATTGCCTTTGCGCCAGAAGCCGTCGGGGGCCAGCACGATCAGCTTGCCGCCGCGCGCGTGCAGGCCCATTTCCAGCAAGCTGATGGGGCTTTGCGTGCCGGGCGCGAAATACATGACGATGACGTCGGCGGATTCCAGCGCGGCCAGCTCCCATTCGACCTGACGGCGGAACTCGGGCTCGTCGGCCTCGGGACGCCAGTTCGGGTTCCAGTCGGGACGGCGGGGATTGAGGATGACCACGTCCATGTCGGCCAGGGCCGAGGTCATGGCCGCCTGCCAGTCCGGCGCGCCGCCCATGTCGATGCTGCCGCCCAGGAAGACGCGCGGGCGGCTGTCATCGATCGGCAGAGGCTGGGGCGAGACGACGGCCGTCGGTCCCTTGATGCTCAGCGCCAACGCGGGCGCGGGCGCCAGAACGGTGGTGAGAGCGGCGACGGAGATCATCAGGGCGGCCAGCGGGCGGTTCATGTCTGCCTCGGTTTCGCGAAGGGCCGGTGCATAGCATCCTGTTCGGCGAAGAGTAGGGCGGATGCGATGGAAAAGAGCCGTCATCGAACGTGACGGGCCTTTCGAAGCGGCCTGTGGCATCAGGTCGCGGTGTCCAGTCAACGTCATTCCCCGCTCAGCCTGCTCGAGATCGGCGCCATCATCGCGGTGATGCTGATCTGGGGCGTGAACAACGCCGCCGCCAAGATCGCGACCGAGGTCATGCCGCCGCTGATGGTCGGCGCCCTTCGCTTCGCCCTGGCCGCCGCCTGTCTGGTCTGGTTCGTGCGGCCGCCGTTTCCGAACTGGAAAAGCCTGCTGATCATCGCCGTGGTGGGCGGTCCGATCCACTATGGCCTGATCTATCTGGCCTTCTGGCTGGCCCACGATGTCAGCCCGGTGACGGTTTCGACCCAGCTGTGGATTCCGCTGACCTCGCTGTTCGCCTTCCTGCTGTTGGGCGAGCGGATCAGCCGGATGGCCGTGGTCGGCCTGGTCATCGCCTTTATCGGGGTGGCCTGGATGACGTTGGACCCCCACGCCTTGCAGGACTGGAAGGCGATTGCGGTGGGGGCGGCGGGCGCCTCAGCCTGGGCGCTGACGACGGTGATCGCGCGGCGCACCACCTCGATTCCGCCGCTGAAGATGCAGGGGCTATTGGCCCTGATGGCCTTCCCGGCGCTGACGCTCGGATCGGCCTTGTTCGAGACGGGACAGTGGGAGGCCGCTCAGGTTGCGCCGCCTCTGGTCTGGGGCACGCTGGTCTGGGCGGGTCTGATTTCCTCGGTGTTCGCCACCAGCCTGGTCTTCTGGCTGGTGCAGCGGCGCGAGGCGGGGCGGGTGACGCCCTATCTGCTGGGCTCGCCTATCGTCTCCATCCTGATCGGCTGGCTGTGGATGGGGGACGTGCTGACGCCGCAGATTCTGACCGGCGTGGCGATTGCGCTGGTCGGCGTGGTGACGGTGGCCCTGGGGGAGCGCGGCTTGCGCGCCGGCGCCCCCGCCAAGGT
>CAYWDO010000177.1:0-4247 GCA_964456995.1 uncultured Brevundimonas sp. | reverse complement strand
CGGTCAAGGACAGCTTCAAGCCGATCAACGAGCGCGTCACCGCCTCGGTCGAAAAATTCCAGGCTGCTCGCTAAGCCTCTAGAGTCTCAGTAGCGTACAATCAGGCCCTGGCGGAAACGCCGGGGCCTTTTTGCGTCCGGGGTTCGCGGCTTGGGGCCGCCAATGTCCCGTGAATCTTTGTTTAGCTGGTCCACTCACGCACGGTGTGACTGGACGCCCCTACAAATCAGCCCATCATTGCCTATCTGAGCTATCGACTCTCCCCGAAGACGGACAACGAATGCCTACGAGACGGCCAGGTGGACAAGACGGAGGCGCAGGCGCCGCCGTCGTGACCGAAACAAAGCCGAAGCTTCAGCGGCCCTCGCTTTATCGGGTGCTGATCCTGAATGACGACTACACTCCAATGGAGTTCGTCATCTACGTGCTGGAGCGGTTCTTCCAAAAGAGCCGCGAAGACGCGACCCGTATCATGCTGCATGTGCATCAGCATGGCGTCGGGGTTTGCGGCGTCTTCACCTACGAAGTGGCCGAAACCAAGGTCGCCCAGGTGGTCGAGACGGCGCGCCGTCACCAGCATCCGCTGCAATGCACTATGGAAAAAGACTGAGAGGATCCTTCCCATGCCCTCCTTTTCTCGTCCTCTCGAAGAGACCCTGCACCGCGCGGTCAGCTACGCGAACGAGCGTCGGCACGAGTACGCCACGCTGGAACATCTGCTGCTGGCCCTGATCGACGACACGGACGCATCGGCGGTCATGACCGCCTGCAATGTCGATCTCGGCGCGCTGAAGGCGGCTCTGACCCTTTATGTCGACAACGACCTGGCCGCCCTGGCCACGGCCGACGGCGACGACGCCAAGCCCACGGCGGGCTTCCAGCGGGTGATCCAGCGCGCGGTGATCCATGTCCAGTCGTCTGGCCGTGAAGAGGTGTCGGGCGCGAATGTCCTGGTCGCCATTTTCTCGGAGCGTGAAAGCCACGCCGCCTATTTCCTGCAAGAGCAGGACATGACGCGCTATGACGCGGTCAACTTCATCGCCCACGGCATCGCCAAGCGCCCCGGCGCGACGGAGACCCGGCCGGCCAAAGGGTCGCCTGAAGAGGCCGAGGACGCCGCCGCCGTTAAATCGGGCGGAGAGGCGCTTGAGGCCTATTGCGTCGATCTGAACGAGAAGGCCCGCAAGGGTAAGATCGACCCCCTGATCGGCCGCCACGCCGAGGTCGAACGCTCGATCCAGATCCTGTGCCGCCGGACCAAGAACAACCCGCTGCTGGTCGGCGACCCGGGCGTCGGCAAGACCGCGATCGCCGAGGGCCTAGCCCGCAAGATCGTCAACGGCGAGGTGCCCGACGTTCTGAAGGACGCCACCATCTACAGCCTCGACATGGGGGCGCTGCTGGCCGGCACCCGCTATCGCGGCGACTTCGAGGAGCGGTTGAAACAGGTCGTCAAGGAACTGGAGACGCATGAAAATGCGGTCCTCTTCATCGACGAAATTCACACGGTAATCGGCGCCGGGGCCACGTCGGGCGGGGCGATGGACGCCTCCAACCTGCTGAAACCGGCCCTGGCCTCGGGCAGCCTGCGCTGCATGGGCTCGACCACCTACAAGGAGTACCGCCAGCACTTCGAGAAGGACCGCGCCCTGGTGCGTCGCTTCCAGAAGATCGACGTCAACGAGCCGACGATCGAGGACACGGTGAAGATCCTCAAGGGTCTGAAGACGACCTACGAGACCCACCACAAGCTGCGCTACACCGACGCCGCCATCCGCACGGCGGTTGATCTGTCGGCCCGCTATATCACCGACCGCAAGCTGCCCGACAAGGCGATCGACGTGATCGACGAGGCGGGCGCCGGCCAGATGCTGCTGCCGGAATCCAGGCGCAAGAAGGTCATCGGCCAGAAGGAGGTCGAGGCCGTCATCGCCAAGATGGCCCGCATCCCGCCGAAGTCGGTGTCCAAGTCGGACACGGAATCCCTGCGCGAGCTGGAGGCCGATCTGAAACGGACGGTCTATGGTCAGGAACAGGCCATCGATCAGGTCTCGTCGGCGATGAAGCTGGCGCGGGCGGGGCTGCGCGATCCGAACAAGCCGATCGGCGCCTTCCTGTTCAGCGGTCCGACCGGCGTGGGCAAGACCGAGGTGGCCAAGCAGCTGGCGGCCACCCTGGGCATCGAGATGCAGCGCTTCGACATGTCGGAATACATGGAGCGCCACACGGTCAGCCGCCTGATTGGCGCCCCTCCGGGCTATGTCGGGCATGACCAGGGCGGTCTGCTGACCGACGCCGTCGATCAGCATCCGCATTCTGTGGTGCTGCTGGACGAGATCGAGAAGGCCCACCCCGATGTCTACAACATCCTGTTGCAGGTGATGGACAACGGCATGTTGACGGACGCCATCGGCAAGAAGGTCGATTTCAGGAACGTCATCCTGATCATGACCACCAACGCCGGGGCCGCCGACAACGCCCGCGCCTCCATCGGCTTTGGCCGGGGCAAGGTCGAGGGCGAGGACGACAAGGCCATCCAGCGCCTGTTCGCGCCGGAGTTCCGCAACCGCCTGGACGCCATCGTGGCCTTCAAGCCGCTGGGCGCCGAGACGATACGTTCGGTGGTCGGCAAGTTCATGATGCAGTTGGACGCCCAGCTGGCGGACCGCAACATCACCATCGAACTGACCGACGAAGCCACCGACTGGCTGGCGAAGAACGGCTTCGACGAACTGTATGGCGCACGGCCCCTGGCCCGCGTCATTCAGGAACACATCAAGAAGCCGCTGGCCGACGACATCCTGTTCGGCCGCCTGACGCGCGGCGGCCATGTGAAGGTGGAGCTGAAGGACGGCAAGATCGCCTTCGACATCACCCCGACCAAGGGCGCGGCGGTGAAGGAAGAGGAAGAAGAGACAGCCTGATTTCGGTCAGGCCTAAAGGGAAAGGCCCGGGCATTGCTGCCCGGGCCTTTTTTGTCTGCGGTGTCGGCTCGCCTTAGCGGCGACGGCCCAGCGTGCTGAGCAGCATGGCCGCCCCGGCGAGGATGCCTGTGGTCAGCAGAGGTTTGCGGCGGGCGAAGTCCAGACCCTTGCGGGCCGGGTCGCGCAGGTCGGCAGGGGCCTTTTCGACCATGCCGTCCAGGCCGTCGATGACGCGGCCATAGGCGTCCAGCGCCTTGCCCTTGACCTCGTTCAGCTTGCCTTCAACCTGCAGCTTGCTGTCGCCGGTCAGGCGGCCGAGGCCGTTCTGGGCCTTGCCTTGCAGTTCAGTCGCGACGCCTTCGATACGTTGATCGGTCATGGTGATTCCTGATGTGAGGAGGAGACTCACAGGGAAAGCGTATTGCGACGCAGCAAGTTCCGTAGAACTTCGCGATGCGACGACCTGTCAGCGGGCGCGATAGGGCGACAGGTCCGCCGTCATCGCTTCCATCTCGGCCTCCACCGCCGGGCGCTCGTTGTCGAGATAGCGGGCGACAGGGTCGCGCAGGGCCGGATCGGCGATGAAGTGGGCCGAATAGACGGGGGAGGGCAGGTAGCCGCGCGCGATCTTGTGCTCGCCCTGGGCGCCGGCCTCGACGCGGGACAGGCCGCGCGCGATGGCGAAGTCGATGGCCTGATAATAGCAGAGCTCGAAATGGAGGAAGGGGACCTCCTCCAGCGCGCCCCACTGACGACCATAGAGGGCGTCGCGGCCGATGAAGTTCAGGGCGCCGGCGATGGGCGTACCGTCGCGGAAGGCCATGACCAGGGCGATGCGGCCGGCCATGGTCGCGCCCACGCGCGCAAAGAAGTCGCGCGTCAGATAGGGCCGGCCCCATTTGCGGTCGCCGGTGTCCAAGTAGAAGTCGAAGAAGGCGTCCCAGTGGGCCTCGGTCAGGTCGGCGCCGGTCAGGACGCGGATGTCGAGGTCGGCCTGGGCTTCGCGTCGCTCGCGACGGATGGTCTTGCGCCGATTGGACGACAGGGCGGCCAGGAAGTCGTCGAAGCTCTGATAGCCGTCGTTGCGCCAGATGAACTGGATGTCGCGGCGGGGCAGCAGGCCCGCCTGGGTCATGGCGCGCCACTCAGGCTCGGTCGGAAAGTTGACGTGCAGGGACGAGACGCCGAGGCGCTCGACCAAGGTCAGGGCGCCTTGCAGCAGGGCCTCGCGCACGGTGGCTTCGTCCGTGCCGGGCGCGTTGAGGAAGCGCGGCCCCGTCGCGGGCGTGAAAGGCACGGCGCCCAGAAGCTTGGGATAGTAGC
>CAYWDO010000176.1:0-4301 GCA_964456995.1 uncultured Brevundimonas sp. | reverse complement strand
TTTTCCGGCGGACGCCGTTTCGGCTGACGCTGCTGTTTCTGGCGCTGTTCGTGGCGACGGCCAGCGCGGTGCTGGCCTATGTCTATGTCGCCTCGGCGTCGGAGGCGCGGGCGCGGGCCGAGGCGGGGGTCAGGAGCGAGGTTGAGGCGCTGACGGCGGTCTATCGCACGCGCGGGGTGGACGCGCTGAACCAGGCCCTGGTGGACCGGACGCTGCGGGGCGGGTCCTATCTCTATCTGTTGATGGACAAGGATCGGAAGACGATCACCGGCAATATCTCGACCTCGCCGCTGGAGGCGGGCGAGGTGGTGCAGGGCGGGCGCTGGGACGATTTCCGCCTGACCGACACCGACGAGGCGGGCAAGGTGCGGCGGCGGCAGGCGATCGGGGTGGAAATGCCCCTGTCGGGCGGCGAGCAGTTGTTCGTCGGCGAGGACATCGGCGACATCGAAGCCTATCTGGCGCGGCTGACCCAGGCCCTGTGGGGGGCCATGGTCATGGTTCTGGTGCTGGGCGTCGGCGGCGGTCTGTGGATCAGCCGGGGCGTGGAGCGGGCCATGGGCGGGCTGAACCAGGTGGTCACGGCGGTGCAGGAAGGCGACCTGAAGGCGCGGGCGCCGATCCGCCATTCCGGCGACGAGCTGGACGAACTGGGCCAGGGGCTGAACACCATGCTGGACCGGTTGGAGGCGTCGATGGCCTCGATCCGCCACGCCGGGGACGCCATCGCCCACGACCTGCGCTCGCCCCTGACCCGGATGCGGGCCAAGCTGGAGGTGGCGCTGATCGACGCCGAGGCGGGCAAGGTGTCGGGCGTGGACGCCCTGGGCGTTGCGCTGGACGAGGCGGACCTGTTGCTGAAGACCTTCAACACGGTTCTGGCCATCGCCCGGTTGCAGGCCGGCGGGGCGCCTGATCCCAAGGTGTTCGACGCCGCCGATCTGGCGACCGACATGGCCGAACTGTACGAGCCGGCCAGCGAGGACAAGGGGCTGGAGTTCTCGGCCGAGATCGAGCGCGGCCTGATGATCGAGGGCAACCAGCCCTTCCTGGCGCAGGCTCTGGCCAACATCATCGACAATGCGGTGAAATATACGCCGTCGGGCGGGGCGGTGAAGCTGCGAGCGCGCAGACGGTCGTCGGGCGAGATCGAGTTTTCGGTCACCGATACGGGGCCGGGCGTGCCGGACGAGGACCGCGACCGCGTGCTGCAACGCTTTGTTCGGCTGGACAACAGCCGCACCGAGCCGGGCTCGGGTCTGGGCCTGTCGCTGGTGACGGCGGTGGCCGAGGCCCATGGCGGGCGGGTGCAACTGGATGAAGGGCCCGGGGCCTATGGCGGGCAGGGGCCGGGTCTGCGGGTGGCGCTGGTCCTGCCGCCAGCGAGCGGGGCGGCGGTCTGATGAGCGACGCTCTGGGGCCGAGACTGCGTCCATGCGGGCCGGTGCGCGACGCCGAGGCAGCGGGCCGAATCCATGAGCGGCTGGTGGAGGCCGCCGAAGCGGGCGAATGGCGGGGGACGCTGGACGGCGCCTGGGGCGCGCTGGAGCCGGTGTTCGCGGCCTCGCCCTATCTGGCCGGGCTGGCGCGGCGCTGGCCAGAGCGGCTGCGGCAGATCCTGGAGACGGCGCCCGAGGCGCGGCTGGACGAAATCCTGGCCGCGACCGACGCCATCGACGGCCCAGCCGACGAGGCCAAGGCGCTGCTGCGCTGGCTGAAGGCCGAACTGCACCTGCTGACGGCCCTGGCGGACCTCGGCGGGGTCTGGGATCTGGATGCGGTGACGGGCGCCCTGTCGCGGTTCGCCGACGCCGCGACTCAGGCGGCTCTGCGCTGTCTGGCTCACGATCAGAGGCGGCGCGGCAAGCTGACCTCGGCGGCCGACGATCCGCGCGGGCCTGTGCCGGGCCTGTTCGTCCTGGCCATGGGCAAGGGCGGGGCGTTCGAGCTGAACTATTCCTCCGACATCGACCTGTCGCTCTTCTTCGAGCCGGAGGCGCTGGAAGGCGCGCTCGGTGAGGGCGTGGAGGCGCAGAGCTTCGTCAACCGCCTGGCCCAGGGACTGGCCAGTCTGCTGAGCGAGCGAACGGCGGACGGCTATGTCTTCCGCGTGGACCTGAGGCTGCGGCCCGATCCGTCCTCGACCCCGCCGGTGGTCGCGGCGCCCATGGCCCTGGCCTATTACGAATCCGTTGGCCAGAACTGGGAGCGGGCGGCCTTCATCAAGGCGCGGGTCTGCGCTGGCGACAGGATCGAGGGCGCGGACTTCCTGAAGGCTCTGATCCCCTTCGTCTGGCGTCGCAGCCTGGATTATCAGGCCGTGCTGGACATCCAGTCGATCAAGAAACAGATCCACGTCCACAAGACCGGCGAGGGACTGGAGGCGGCGGGGGCCAATCTGAAACTGGGGCGCGGCGGCATCCGCGAGATCGAATTCTACGTCCAGACCCAGCAGCTGATCCTGGGCGGCCGCGATCCGGGGTTGCGGTCGTCGCGGACGCTGGAGGCGCTGGACGCCCTGACCGAGCGCGGCCATGTGCCGAGCGAGGCGCGCGATGAACTGGCCGCCGCCTATGAGACGCTGCGCGGGCTGGAACACCGGGTGCAGATGCTGGCCGACGAGCAGAGCCACGTCCTGCCGGTCGATCCCGAGCGCCGGGCCGACGTGGCGGCGCTGGCGGGCGAGGGCGACCTCGGTCTGTTCGACGCCGGGGTCGAAAGCCTGCTGATGGGCGTCAATCAACGCTACGGCGAGCTGTTCGAAGGCGGCGAGGAGTTGTCCTCCCCCTATGGCAGTCTGGTCTTCACCGGGGTCGAGAATGATCCGGGGACGCTGGAGACCTTGAAGCGGATGGGCTTTTCCGAGCCGGCCACCGTGTCGGACACTATCCGCAGCTGGCACCACGGACGGATTCAGGCGACGCGGACGGCGCGAGGGCGCGAGCTGTTCACCCGGCTGGCCCCGCAACTGCTGACGGCGGTGGCTCGGACGGGGGCGCCGGATGCGGCGTTTCGCCGGTTCGCAGTCTTCTTCTCCGGTCTGAGCGCCGGGGTGCAGGTGCAGGCCCTGTTCCTGAACCAGCCGCGTCTGTTCGATCTGGTGGTAGGGGTCATGGCCTTTGCGCCGCGTCTGGCGCGGGCGCTGGGGCGCCAACCGCAGGCGCTGGACGGTATTCTGGACGCCCGTTTCCTGATCGCCCTGGGCACCGACACGGGCCTGGCCGAGCAGGTGGTTCGCGAGGCGAATGAGGCCGGCGATTTCGAAGGGGCCATGAACGCCGTGCGCCGCCTGCACCGCGAACAGACCTTCCGCATCGGCATGCACGTCGTCACGGGGCGGTCCACGGCCGAGCAGGCCGGGTTGACCAACACCTCGCTGGCCGACGCCTGCATGCGGGCCCTGGCGCCGGCGGCGCTGGCCGAGGCCGAGCGGATGGGCGGGGCGTTTCCAGGCGCGGTCGCGGTGGTGGCCCTGGGCAAGGTCGGGTCGCGTGAGATGACGGCGGGGTCGGACCTGGACCTGATGACGGTCTATTCTGCGGCCCCCGAGGCGACGTCGGCGACCAAGGGCTGGAGCGCCGACCTGTTTTACGGACGCTTCACCCAGAGGCTGATCGCCGCCCTGTCGGCGCACACGGCCGACGGGGGTCTGTACGAGGTGGATATGCGCCTGCGGCCGACGGGGTCCAAGGGGCCGGTGTCGGTGCGGCTGGAGGCGCTGGACGACTACTACGCCACCGAGGCCGAGACCTGGGAGTTCATGGCCCTGACGCGCGGGCGGCTGGTCTGGGCCAGTGATCCGGCCTTCGGCGCGCGGGTCGAGGCGACGCTGGAGGCGGCGCTGAGGCGGCCGCGCCCCGGCGTGGACGTGGCGCGCGACGTGCGGGCCATGCGTGACCTGATGGACCGCGAGCGGCGGCCCAAGGGGTTCTGGGACCTGAAGCTGTCGGCGGGGGGCCAGGTCGACGCCGAGTTCGTCGCCCAGTACCGCCAGTTGTGCGCGGCGGCGGCGGGCGAGCCGCTGACCGTGTCGACGCTGGAGGCGCTGAAGGATGATCCCGTTCTGGCCGAGACCTGGCGGACGCATCAGCAGCTGGGTCAGCTGATGGCCTGCGCGTTCGAGGACAAGGGCGACCCGGACGCCGAGCCTGCGGGCTTCCAGCAGCGGCTGGCGGAAACGGTGGGGGCGGCGGACTTTGAGACGCTGAAGGCGCAGCTGATCGACCTGCGTCTGCGGGCGAGGCGGGCGTTCGAGGCGGCGCTGCCGAGCGCAGAGGCCTGAGCAACACCTTCCCTCTCCC
>CAYWDO010000175.1:0-4312 GCA_964456995.1 uncultured Brevundimonas sp. | reverse complement strand
TATATCCGTTCGCTGATCTTGATGGCGGCCTTGCAGCCGACCTTGATGACGCTGGACAGCAGGCGGTAGGCCGGCGCTTCACGGCTGCCGTGGGCGATGGCGTGGTCGTGGTGGGCCAGTTCCTCTTCGCGGAACTTCGTCAGCTCGGCGGCCAGTTCGGGATCGCGGTCGCGGACCTCCTCGATCTGGTCGGCGTAGTGTTGCTCGATGACACTCTCCACCGCCTCGGTGCAGGCGTGGGCGGCCTTCTCGCTGATCAGGGCGGTGCCGGCGCCGAGCGCGGTGGCGGCCAGTTTCCACAGCGGGATCATGGCCGTGGGGCGGACGCGGTTTTCGGTCAGCAGGGCCTCGAAGCGGGCCAGGTGGACGGCCTCATGGCCCTCCATCTCGGTCAGGTCGGCGGCGATGGCGGCCTTGCCCTTGCGGCCTTCCAGCACGGCGCGCTGGGCGCGATAGATGTGGACGGCGGCGAACTCGCCCGCGTGATCGACGCGCAGCATTTCAGCCATGCGGGCGCGGGTCTGGCCCACGCCGGGGCGCGGCAGGGGGATGCGGCGGGCGGCGGCGACGGTGTCGGATGCCTCGGTCATGGTCTGTCTTCTACACCTTCGGGGCGCGCGCGTCCTTGGGACGTTTCGCCGCCAGCAGACTGAAGATCGCCAGCGCCAGCGAGATCAGGAAGTTCCAGCCCGCCATCGAAATCCCGAGCAGGCTCCACGGCACGTCGCCGCAGCCGACGACCGGCTTTATCTCGGCGGTGCCGGCGGCCAGGGCGCTGAGCCCTTCCAGGTTAAAGGCCAGAGGATCGCCGCCCGAACAGGTGGCCGGCAGGGCCCACCACTTCAGCTCGCCACCTGCGTGATAGCCGGCGGTGATCGCCCCGGTGAAGAAGACGGCGGCCAGCAGGAAGGCGGCGATGCGCGGCGTGCCGCGACTGGCGCGGCTGAGCACGGCCCAGAAGGTGGCGGCCCCGGCGATGGCGACGGCGGCCCAGAAGACCTCACGCTGCTTGAGGCAGAGGTTGCAGGGCGCCAGCCCTGCGAACCGCTCGAACGCATGGGCGGCCGCCAGCATGGCCAGCGACGCCGCCAAGGCGAAGGCCGTCCACCAGCGGGTCAGGAGGAGGTAAAGACGCGACATGGCGTCTTTCTTAGACGCAGCCGGGGCCGGCGTCGATCAGTGTCCGATAAGCTTGACCGCAAAGACGGCGCCGACCAGCAGGACCAGGAAAAGCACGGTGAAAAGCGCCAGTCTTTTCTCGATCACGGCCAGCATGGGCTCGCCCCAGCGCTTGAGGACAAAGGCCACCAGGAAGAAGCGGGCGCCGCGCGTGATCACGCACAGGACAAAGAACAGCGCCAGATTGAACTGGAAGATGCCCGAGGCGATGGTGATCAGCTTGAACGGGATCGGCGTCAGCCCCTTGATCAGGATGACCCAGGCCCCGTGCTGCTGGAACAGGGCCTTGGAGGCCTCGAAGGTGTCAGCCTTGCCCAGCACCGCCAGCATCCACATGCCGACCGGCTCCAGAAAGAAGCCGATAGCGTAGCCCAGCAGTCCCCCAAGCACGGAGGCGATGGTGCAGACGGTGGCGTAGAAATAGGCGCGATCCGGCCGGGCCAGCACCATGGGCGCCAGCATGACGTCAGGCGGAATGGGGAAGAAGGAGCTTTCCGCGAAGGAGACCACGGCCAGCGACCGTGTCGCGTGACGGTGGCGGGCCAGGGAGAAGACCCAGTCATAGAGCTTGCGAAGCATACAGGCGTCCCGGTTGCGCCTGCGGCTCCTAGCAGGCCCGAAGCCGGCGCGCATCCGCCGATAATCGCCTGCGACACCGCAACGTGTGCCGTTTCAAGCCAACGCCGCCTTGCGTCCCATAGGGGCCGCCCATTAGGTTCCGCCCCAATCGGCGCCCCAACCCTAAAGAATGGGCCGCCTTAAAAAGACAGTCAGAGGAGACGCGTCATGAACGACGCCGCCAAACTCGATCAGGAAAACCCGCTGGGCGTGGACGGGTTCGAATTCGTCGAATTCACCGGCCCCGAGCCCGAGGCCATGATCGCCCGGCTGGAGTTGATGGGCTTCACCCCGACCCATGTGAACCCGACCACGGATGCGGTGCGCCTGAAGCAGGGCGACATCACCATGCTGGTCAACCGCACGCCTAAAGGTCAGGCGGCGGACTTCGCCAAGGACCACGGCCCCTCGGCCAACGGCATGGCCTTCCGCGTCGCCGACGCCAAGGCTGCCTATGAGGGCGCGCTGGAACGCGGCGCGGTCAAGGCCGAGGGCGTGAACGGCGGGGCGCTGGGGAACGACTATCCCTACATCCTGCAAGGCATCGGCGGCTCGCTGCTCTATGTCGTCGATCAGTATGGCGAGCAGGGCTCGCTGTATGACGCCTGGGACGAGATCGAGGGCTGGGAAGAGGCCGAGCGCAAGAACTCGATGGGCCTCGAAATCCTCGACCACCTGACCCACAATGTGCGTCGCGGCGAGATGCGCACCTGGTCGGGCTTCTATGGTTCGGTGTTCAACTTCGAAGAGCAGAAGTATTTCGACATCAAGGGCAAGGCGACCGGCCTGTTCTCGCAGGCCATGATCGCGCCCGACCGCGCCATCCGCATCCCGCTGAACGAGAGCCAGGACGACAACTCGCAGATCGAGGAGTTCCTGCGTCGCTATAACGGCGAGGGCATCCAGCACATCGCCCTGACCACCGAGAACATCTTCGAGACGGTCGAGGCCATGAAGGAACGCGGCGTCGATTTCCAGGACACGATCGAGACCTATTTCGAGCTGATCGACAAGCGCCTGCCGAACCACGGCGAGGACGTGGAGCGGATGCGCAAGAACCGCATCCTCATCGACGGTTCCGACGAGGAAGGCCTGCTGCTGCAGATCTTCACCCAGGACACCTTCGGTCCGATCTTCTTCGAGATCATCCAGCGCAAGGGCAACGAAGGCTTCGGCAACGGCAATTTCCAGGCCCTGTTCGACTCGATCGAGCTGGACCAGATCCGTCGCGGCGTCATCAAGGTCGACGCCTGAATGAAGATGCGGCCGCCGCACTGGCTGCCCTGGCTAGGGCCGCTTCTGGCGGCCGGGGCCGGGGCGCTGGCCGGGGAATACTGGCTGGGAGGCGGCTTCTGGATGGTGCTGCTGGCGGCGCTGTTCTGCGGCTTCGCCCCCATCCTGGCCTACCGCGTGTGGAAGCGACTGCACCACCGGTAGCCTATTTCCTCCCCATGATAATGGGGAGGGGGACCGCGTAGCGGTGGCGGGGGCGGCGCAAACATTCGCCGTCGAGTCGCCCCCTCCGTCACGACCGCTTGCGCGTCCGCGCCACCTCCCCACAGAGTGGGGAGGAGACTGCTGAGGGGAAACCGCCGATGAAATCCATCCTGACCGCCGCCGCCGTCCTGACCCTGCTGGCGTCGCCGGCCCTTGCCCAAGAGGCCCCGACCTGGTCGCTGGCCATCCACGGCGGCGCGGGCGTGATCGAACGCGCCAACCTGAGTCCGGAACGCGACGCGGCCTATCGCGCCGGGCTTCAGGCGGCGCTGGACGCCGGTTCGGCGGTCCTGGCCCAGGGCGGCTCGGCGCTGGACGCGGTTCAGGCCGCGGTTCAGACCATGGAGGAAAACCCCCTGTTCAACGCCGGGCGCGGCGCGGTCTTCACCGCCGCCGGCCAGAACGAGCTGGACGCCGCCGTCATGAACGGCGCCGACCTGACCGCCGGGGCGGTCGCCGGCCTGACCCGCACCCGACATCCGATCGCAGCGGCCCGCGCCGTGATGGAGAAATCCCCCCACGTCATGCTGATCGGCGAAGGCGCCGAAACCTTTGCCGCCTCGGTCGGGCTGGAACAGGTCGAGCCCGGCTTCTTCTTCACCGAGAGCCGTTGGCAGGCCCTGCTGCAGGCCCTGCGCGACAAGAACCTGCCTCTGCCGCCGCGCCCCGAAGGCGCGCCGCCGGAACCCTCGACGCTGGCCAAGCCCGTCCCGCTGGCCTCGCTCAACCAAGCCCCGCTGGATGAGCGCAAGTTCGGCACGGTCGGCGCTGTGGCTCTGGACAGCCAGGGGCGTCTGGCCGCCGCCACCTCGACCGGCGGCATGACGGCCAAGCAGTGGGGCCGGGTCGGCGACGTGCCGGTGATCGGCGCCGGCACCTACGCCTCCAACGCCGACGGCTGCGCCGTCTCGGCCACCGGATCGGGCGAGTATTTCATCCGCGCCACCGTGGCGCGCGACATCTGCTCGCGCACCTCGACGGGCATGGGGGTTCAGGCCGCCGCTGACGCCGAGATCGC